>CAYTKH010000060.1:0-1630 GCA_964438315.1 uncultured Muribaculaceae bacterium
ACTTTTATTTTATGAACATACTATCTCCTAAAGAAAAAAATCGGTATTCTTTTTCTATTGCTTCTTTATATGCTTTTAATATATTTTCTTTACCTGCTAGGGCACTTACTAACATTAATAATGTTGATTTTGGAAGATGAAAATTAGTAATTAAACTATCTATAGCTTTAAAGTGATAACCTGGATAAATAAAGATATCTGTATTACCACTACAGGCTTTAAATTGGTTATATTTTTGCATAACCGATTCAAGTACTCTTGTTGAAGTTGTACCTACACTTATAATCCTTTTTCCTTCTTTTTTTGCCTGATTTAATTTAGTTGCTACTTCTTCGCTCATATTATAAAATTCGGAGTGCATTTTATGATCTTTTATATCATCAACATTTACAGGTCTAAAAGTACCTAATCCTACATGTAATGTTACATATAATATTTGGACACCTTTTTTTTCTATTTTATTTAATAATTCTTTGGTAAAATGTAGTCCTGCTGTTGGTGCTGCTGCACTTCCCATATTTTTAGCATATACTGTTTGATATCTATTTTTTTCCTTTAATTTTTCATGAATATATGGTGGAAGTGGCATTTCACCTAACTGTTCTAATATTTCTAAAAGTATTCCTTCATAAATCATTTTAAATTTTCTAATTCCTTCTTCTAAAACTTCTATACATTCAAGCTTTAATTTGCCATTTGCAAAACTTATGATAGTATTTTCTTTTACCCTTTTTGCTGGCCTTACTAGGCATTCACAGATATCATTTTCTTCTTTCAAGATTAACACTTCTATTTCTGCCTTTGTTTCTTCTTTTATCCCATATAACCTAGCTGGTATGACCTTTGTATCATTTAGTACTAAAACATCATTTTCTGTTAAGTAGTCGATTATTTCATTAAAATGTCTATGTTCTATTTTGCCTGTTTTTTTATCTAAAATAAGCATTTTTGATGTATCCCTTTTATCTAATGGTGTTTGTGCTATTAAACGTTCTGGAAGTTCATAATCGAAGTCACTTGTTTTCATGTAATCACTTCTTTCTTATATATTGTAGCATATATTTTTACCAATTGATACATTAGTTTTAAAGAAATAAACATAATATCAACAAAAAAATTCTAGTAATAGAATTTAATTTTTAAATAATTCATATGACCAACTATTAGAAGTTTTTTTAATTAATACATAGTAATCATCGTCTTTTATTTTTTCTTTAGTAACTGGATTAATAGCTCTTTTCATTCCTTCCACCTTTATTAAATTACCATAAGTTATTTTTATAATTCCATAATCAACATTGGTATTAGCGATAGCTTCCTCAAAAGTGACCATCTTATCATTATCAATTTCATTAGGAAGTATCTCTTCATGATCACTACCCCATAATTTAGCTGCTAAAAGAATATTTTGCTCTTGTTTTTCTAAAAGATCTTGCTTATAATTTGAGGATATATTAGTTACTACTGTAAAAGCTATAGTACTAAGTAATCCTAGCAAAGTTATAACTGCTAATACTTCTGTTAATGTAAATCCTTTTTTCATGTTACACCTCTATTATAAATATAACATAATAAGTAGATTAAAACAATAATAACAATTAATTTTTAACTATATTCTTTAATCTTCTTA
>CAYTKH010000060.1:1640-8331 GCA_964438315.1 uncultured Muribaculaceae bacterium
TATATATGATTGACTAATACCTAATAAAACTGCTACTTCTTTTTGGGTTAATTCTTTATTATTAAATAAACCATATCTTAAAATCATAATCTGCTTATCCCGATCATTTAGATTTTGTATCTCACTTAACAATAACTTCTTTTCTTGTTCACTTTCTATTTCTTTAGTTACCAAATCGGGTTCTGTTCCTAATATATCTTCAAGATGTAGTTCATTACCTTCTGAGTCGTAGCTCAAACTATCTTCAAAACTTACTTCTGTTTTTCTTTTTTTATTTTTCCTTAAATACATTAATATTTCATTATCGATACATCTAGATGCATATGTTGCAAGTTTAATATTTTTATCTAGCTTATATGTATTAACACCTTTAATTAAACCTATTGTTCCAATACTTACTAAATCTTCTAAATCAATACCAGTATTTTCATACTTTTTTGATAGAAATACTACTAATCTTAAGTTGTGTTCTATTAGTTTACTCTTCGCATCATTATCACCATTCATATTTTTAATTACTAGTTCTGTTTCTTTTTCTTTTGATAAAGGTTCTGGTAGTTTATCTGCACTTCCTATAAAATATATACTATCTTCATTAAATATTTTTTGTAAAAACAATTTAATTTTTTCTAACATTTTATTCCTCCATTAACTTTAAATTTAATATACAATTAATACCTTCTAACGATACATCTGACAAGCCTACTAACAAATTTTTTCTTATTCCTATTCCTTTTATATTGATTTTATCAACACGTATACATTTAAGCAAACTATTTTCTTTTATTGTATGTATAGGTACTAAAATAAAATTGTTACTACTTAATATTTTCTTATCAACTATAATAATTGGCTTATGAAAATATGGATCTATTAATTTATTACCTGTATCCAAAAAACCTTTTAGGCGGTACCTTTTTTTATTAAGATAAATATCTACTTCATAATGATTTGAATAAGTATTTTTTAACTCTTTAGCTTGTCTTATATAAATATATATAATTATCGGTGAAAATATGATTAAAAATATAACATTTATTGATAATCCACTGTGATAAAATATTAAACCCTCTTGTTTATATGAAAATTCAATATTTAAAAAATACAAAAAACCTCCTAATATAATACTTGATGTATATAAGTAAATAATATTTTTGAATGTATAATATATGTTTTTGTAACCAAAAGTAACTATTACCATTAATATACTAATTATTATCTTGAATATAAATAATGTAAATGTATTTATTTTTATAAATAGAATCAAGATACTTGTAGCACCTACTAAAGATCCTAATACTAATCTTTTAAAGGGGGTATTTCTTCTTAATATAGTTGATACTGATAATAATAATATTAAATCAAAAAAGAAATTTAATAAAAAAATCAAATCAACATATACTTTCATATTATCACCTATTTTTATTATAAAAAAAAAGACATTAAATTAATGTCGATTTTAGGTGGTAATATTATTTTTTTATATTTATTTTTTTACCATTTAATGATAGAATGTTCTGTTCGTATGAAAATATTAGTCTTTCTTTTTCTCTTTTTCTTTTTAATGCTATATCTACTAATTCATCAATTTCTTTTTTTAATGTCTTTCCTTTAGCTTCCCATAAATAATATGAAAGTGCTCCTGGTATAGTATTTATCTCGTTTACATATATAGTATCAGTATCTTTATCTATTAAAAAATCAATTCTTGCTACACCACTACATCCTAGCAATTTAAAGGTTTTTACTGCTAATGATTGAATAGTTTTTTTTACTTGTTTTGATATATCAGCTGGTAACTTCTTTTTTACTGAATTGTCAATTTTACTATTATTCATATATTTATCTTGATAACTTAGTATTTCATCTAACATAGTAGGTTCTTCACATTCTGATACCTCAACTTTTGAAATATCACCCATTACTGAACAATTAATTTCTTTTAAATTTGTTATAGCCTTTTCTACTATAATTCTATCTGAATACTGCATGGCATAATCTATTGCATCAGTTAATTCAGTATTGTTACTTGCCCTTTTAATACCTATACTAGACCCTAAATTACCAGCTTTTACTATAACAGGATATTTTAATTTTTTTTCTATTTTTTTTATTATTTCAGATTCATCATTAATATAATCTAATGAACAAAATGCAACAAAATCTAATGATGGAATATTACTTTCTTTTAGTATTCTTCTTGTCATTATCTTATCCATACCAATACTAGAAGACAATATATCGCTACCTATATACGGTATATTTTGCATTTCTAAATAACCTGCTATAGCTCCATCCTCACCATTTGTTCCATGCATGGTAGGAAATGCTACATCTATAGTATTAATAACATTTTTACCTATTTTTTTCATCGGATATCTTACTATATTTATACTTTTTGAATCATTTACTATAGTTACTTGTGTCAATTCTTTTACAAGTTTTTCTAAATCTTTATATGAATTTAATTCTAATAATTTATCACCAGTATACATTAATCCTTGTTTACTTATATATATTGGTACAATTTCATATTTTTCTTTATCGATGTTATTCATTGTTTGATTAGCGGTTATAATAGATATTTCGTGTTCCACTGACCTCCCTCCAAATATGATGCCTAACTTTATTTTCATATTTTCCCTCTTTTCCATTATAAATAATTATCCGGCAAATCATTTTCTAATAAAACGACCGTTTGTTTTGGATCAAAATCCATTAATTTATCAAAAGCTTCTTTTATATTTGAAACTATTAAAACATTATTTTTTTTAGTGTTTTTTATTACATCATAAATATATTTTGTGTTTTCTTCGCCTACTAATATTATATAATCAGCACATTTAATAGCTTTTTTACCTAGTTCTTTATTATACTTTTCTTCGTAACTACCTAATTCTACTATTCCAGGGGTTATTAAAACCCTAGTTTTGTTAAGAAAAAGTTTTAGTGTATCAAGTGCTATACTAGCACCTTTTATATTCGAGTTATAAGCATCATCTATTATTATTAATCCATTTTTGTTTTTTTTAAGTTCTAGACGGTGTGGAACTGGTTTTAATAATTTAACTCCTAATTTAATTTGCTTTTTTGTTAAATTTAGCTCTTGTGCTAATGAAACAGCTGCTAAAATATTTAATATATTATGTTCACCCAATAATTTTGTTTTAATATCTTTTATATCACATGTTTTTGTATGTATATCAAAATTAGATCCTGACTCTGTAGTTTTAATGTTATAGGCATAAATATCACAATTAGGGTTTAAACCATATTTAATGTTATCCTTTTTGATTTTTACTGTTTTTATATTTTCATCATCATAATTTATAAATGCTTTTTTACTTATAGAATCTATTAACTCCAATTTTGTTTTTTTTACGTTTTCTATTGTTTTAAAAGTTTCTAAGTGTTGCATCCCAATGGAAGTTAATATACCATATTTTGGTTTTACTAAATCACATATTTCTTTTATATCTCCTATATTTTTAGCTCCCATCTCACATATAAATATTTGATTAGTAGAATTTAATTTTTCATTAATTGTTCTTACTACACCTAAGGTAGTATTAAAGCTTTTTGGAGTCATAAGGACATTATATTTTTGTTTTAAAATAGATTCTAATATATATTTTGTACTTGTTTTTCCATAGCTACCAGTAATTCCTATTACTAATATATTATTGTGGTTTTTTAACTTTGTTTTAGCAATATTGTAATATTTTTTATTTATTCCACTTTCAATTGGTATATTTATTTTATTGACTATAACAACGATATAAATCGATGTTACTATCATTAGATTAATAATAGTCATATTTAATATTAAAAAGACTATGTTGTTTAATACTATATTAGATATCAAACTAAATATTATAAATAGTATAGTTGAAGTTATATATAGTCTTTTAATTCTACCAGTTATAACAAGTGGTTTTTTTTCTTTATATTTATCTCTTATAACATATAGTGATATAATAGTTACTATACCTAATATATATGATATATTAATATTTATATTTAATATTATTATAGGTATGAAAAGTATTAATTATATATGTTTTATTATATCCTTTGTCTTTCTTTTAATCCATTTAATATATCTTTCATTTTTATATGACTCCAATTGTAATATATGAAATCCTCTTTTTAATTTGCTTATATAGTATATATATAGTAATAATAAATTTAAATTAATAAATAGGTAATTCACTTTCTCACCCCCTTATCATGTTTTAAGAATTCATCTATAACAATCAAACAGTTTTCTAATTCATCCAAGTATGAGAAATGTCCTGCATTTTCATATATTACAATTCCACTATTAGGAATTAGTTTTTCCATTATTTTACCATCTCTTATAGGGGTCGCATTATCTAATTTACCCCATATTAGTAATGTTGGTTGTTTTATGTTTTTCATAAGATTTCTTTGGTCCTCATTTATTATAATTGACATAGTTTTTTTTAATACTTCATTTGAATTTTTATAATCACTTGACCCAAATTTACTTAGAGTTTTATTTTTTAAGTTATTAAGAGTATCATTTTTAGGTAGTATTTTAAAAATATTTTTAAGTATTTTAAATGTGTATATTTTTATATAATATTTTAGTTTTCTTTTTGGTTTAATTCCTGCACTATCTATTAAAATTATTTTATTTATTTTTCCTAAATTTCTTCCTGCATAATTTAAGATTATTCTACCTCCGTTAGAATGTCCTATTAGTATTGGACTATCTATTTTGATTTTGTCTATAAATTCTTTTAGAAAATCTCCAAAATCATTTGTATTTAATGGTCTATCAGGCACTTCACTTTCACCAAATCCGATAATATCTAATGAGTATACTTTAAAATGTTTTGATAGATAACCTGCTAGTGGTGCCATAGTTTTTAAATTAGCTAACCAACCATGAAGCAATATAACTGGACTCCCTTCACCAGACACTTCATAATTTATGGTCTTGTCTTTTATTTTTACTTTCAAATTCTTACTCCTTAATTCTCTTATTATAAAAGTATGCTAAAGTCATTAATGTGTGTCAATTTATTTTAGAATTAAAAAAAGTATACTTAAAGTACACTTTTACATATATTTTTGCATTTGTTTCATAGTTTGATTAACTTGTTTTTGACTAGGGGTTCTTCCCATACTTGACATCATTGCCCTAATCATCTGTTCATTAATTGGTGGATTCTTTTTCATATACTTTTGAATAAATTTTCTTGCTACGAAAAAACCAACTAATGCTCCAACTATAAATCCTCCTAATATTTGTAATATATCTATTAACATATATATTCACCTCATCCATTATCTTTCTAAAGTTATTTTAACATTTTTCTTAACCATTTTCAATATCATTTAAAAAATCTTCTATTGTAAGTATTTTGCTATCTATAGAATCTAATGATATGTTTTCTTTTTCAACTACTGTTTTTGGTTCATTTTTTTCTTTTAATCTTACATTTTCAAATACATCTACAATATTTTCTTTACTGATTGTTGAGCCTGTTGCATATCTATCTGTAATAGGTATTTCAGTTAATTTTATGCTATTTATTTCTAAATTATTTTTAATATTGATATTTTCTTTATAGTTTACCATCAAAGTTTTTAAAATATAATATGGATTTGTTTTTACTTCCCTTATAATTTGAAAACCTTTTCTTGCACGAGTTGTTATTTCAAATTCACTTATTTTAATTCTTTTAGCTGTATTCTTCCTTGTTATAACAGTTAAATATTCCATATTTTCATCATATAAATGGGCACTAACAACATAGTCGTTTTTTAATGAAATAGCTTTAACCCCACTAGCCTTTGGTCCTGTTATAGGTATTTCACTCGTCTTATATGTTAATCCATAACCGTTATTAGTTGATATAAAAGTAAATGGAAAATCACCTTTAAGAACACTTATTACTAAATCGTCTTCTTTTATTTTCATAGCGGTTACTGGTTTTGAATACCTCTGAAGTTTTAAATCACTTATTAATGTTCTCTTTACCATACCATTTTTAGTAAATAGTGTCACATAGTTTTTTTCATCAAAATCGTATACTGGCATACTATATATAACATTTTCTGACGCTTTTATCGGTATGATATTGCTTACATGTTTGCCTAATTCTTTCCACTTTAAATCAGGAAGTTCAAAAACTGGTATATATAGATAATTACCTAAATCTGTAAATAGAATTAGTGTATCCATTGTATTCATCTTATATTTACCAATAACATAATCTCCATCTTTAACTAGTGTTTCACTTTCTTCATCGTAACTTCTATTTGATAATCTTTTTACATATCCTTCTTTTGTTATAACAACAATAACATCTTCTTTTGTTATCATATCTTTAAGATCAATTTTTATTTCAGTTATTTCATCTTTAATTTCTGTTTTTCTTGGTGTATCATATTCTTTTTTTATCTTTCTTAATTCATCTTTCATAACATCTTTTAGTTTATTTTCGTCACTTAGTATTTCTTCTAATGATTTAATGATTATTTTTAAATTATTAAATTCAGCTTCTAATTCTGTTACATCGGTATTAGTTAAACGATACAGTTGTAATTTAACTATTGCATCAGCTTGTTTTTCTGTGAAATCAAATTGTTCAACTAAATTTGTGATAGCATCACTTTTATTTTTACTAGCTCTATTAGTTTTAATAACTTCATCTAG
>CAYTKH010000061.1:0-8294 GCA_964438315.1 uncultured Muribaculaceae bacterium
CAGAGGAAGAAGATAAAGAGATGTGTCGTAATACTGAATTACATTTAGCAAGAAACGAAGGAATTAAAACTGGACGAAAAGATGAAAAATTTAATATAGCACGTAATATGAAAAAATTAGGAATATCAATGGATAAGATAATAAAAAGTACAGGCTTATCATTAAAGGAATTACAAACTTTATAATAAAAATAATATATAAAAACAAAGGAATATCAATGATGGTATTCTTTTAATTTTAAGTATAATTAAGCTATATTAAGAAATACTAATAATGGTGATAACTATGGAATATATCAATATTTTTTTCATTTACTCATTTATCGGACATCTATTAGAAACATTAGTATATCCAAATGGTGAAAGTGGTATATTAGCAGGATTCTGGACTCCTGTATATGGAATAGGTACTGTAATAATTCTATTAATGTATAATTTCATAAACAAATTTCATTTTAATAAGGTAATAAAAGTTATTATGGTATTCTTAATAGGGGCTATTTTTTTGAGTATAATTGAATATATAGGTGGTATATTAATAGAAACTATTTTTGATAAAGTATTTTGGGATTATAGTGATTATAAATTTAATTTTGGTAAATATGCAGCATTAGAAATGGCCATTATATGGGGAATATCATCATTAGTAGTAGTTTACTTACTTAAAAATATTACATTTTTAATAGCAAAAAAAGTACCAAAGTTGTTAACTATAGTACTTATTCTATTATTTGGTTTTGATTTATATTATAGTATTCTTCTAAAGTAATATTTTCTTCATATAGGGTAGTAGCTAATTTAGAACCAACATACCTATAATGCCACGGCTCATACATATAACCAGTTATTTTTTCTTTACCTTTTGGATATCTTAAAATAAAACCATACTTATGAGCATTTTTGATCATCCATTTAAATTCTTTTGTACTTTCAAATAAATTATAATCATTATTCTCTCCCATTACATCTACCGCTAAACCTGTTTGATGCTCCGAACATCCTGGTTTTGCTGATGCACGACTAGCATATTTATAACCCCTAGTTTTAACATAATAGTTAAATAATTTTTGTTGATATTCATAACTTCTATAGGTAGATACAGCTGTAATTTTATAGTTTTCTAGTAAAGCATCACTACATAATTTTTCAAAATTAAGGGCAGCTTCAATAACCATATACTTATCATTTTCGGCACATTTTAAATCTAATAAACGCATATTATCAGGTACATAGTCATTATCAAGAGAATTCTTCTTATTAACTAAAGTGATGATACTTATATTTTTCATATAATCACCTAATATATTGTATGAAAAAAGATAGAACTGGTTCTACCTTATGTAATATGCATAATATTCATCATAAGTTAAATTTGATTCATATACCTTAGTGGCAACTTCTACACCTAAATATCTATAATGCCAAGGTTCATAAATATACCCCGTTATATCTTCTTTACCTTTTGGATATCTTAAAATAAAGCCATACTTATGAGCATTTTTGATCATCCATTTAAATTCTTTTGTACTTTCAAACTGATTTAAAGAAGTAGTACCACTAGCCATAAGGTCTATTGCTAAACCTGTTTGGTGTTCAGAATATCCAGCCCTTGCAGAATATGTATCAGCGTTAGTAATACCATCACTTTTTACATAATTATCATATAATGTTTTTTGATAGCTGTAGCTCCTATAAGGGCTTGCTATATAAAGGTGTAATCCTTCGCTCTTAGAAGCCTCAAACATTTTAATAAAAGCTTCATATACTTCTTTTTGAATTTGTCTTTTATTTCCATACTTGGAATCAATTGTTACTAGGTCACTAGGTACATAACTCTTATCTAGTTTATAGTATTTATTTACAAGTATCAAGTTTCTTTTGCTTAAATCTGCATTACTAGTATTAGTATAGTATTCATAATCCAGATTTGCATTTACATTAGATATTACTTTGGGTATTTCTAACTTATTTTTGTTATAGTAGTTTACATATCTTTCTAAATATTCTTTGATACAATATTCACTTTTAATTATTTCTAAAACCTTTTCATCATATTTTATATTTAATGTATAGTATTCATTATTTACTATATATAAGATATCTTCAATACTTAGATTGCTCTTTTCAGTAAGTTCTAAATAGTTATCTAAATTATCTTTTTTAAATTCTTTATTTTCTAAGAGATTTTTAATGTTTTTTATATATTGGTGTTCTAAAACTATATTAATATTTGATTGGTTTAACTTTTCATTGATTAAATTAATTTCATCTACATTGTATCCTATTTTTGATAGTTCATCTTGTTTAAATACCTTTTTAGAGCTACTATTAATATTTAAATATTTAAGTATAACTATAGCTATTAATAGTAATATAATTATAATAAGTATATATATTTTTTTTAACATTTTATCACCTAATTAATTATATTATTTTTTACATGAAAAGTCATTATGTTTTAATAAAAAAGGTGAAATTTAAAAATTAATTTCACCACTTAAGATATCAGATAAGTATCTTTTATATAATTTAAATAGACTAGCTTTTTTTATGTCTTCCTTCACAGTAAGGTCTACAGTTTTAATTTCTTTACCATTTTCATAAATGTGAAGAGTTCCTACAATTTCACCCTTATTTATAGGTGCTTTTATTTTATTCATCTTAAGCTTATAAGATATTTCTCCAAGTTTTTTTGTTTTACTACTTACAATATTGACATCATTAGTAGGAACTATTAATGCTTCTTTAGATACGGCTTTATCAATTTTTACTTTAGCGACTAAATCTTTAGTTGTAATTATTTTATTTAATTTAATCTTAGCATACCCATAATCTAATAGATTTGTTACTTCACTATTTCTTTCACTAGCACTAGGTTCTCCCATTACAGTTGCAATCAATCTCATATCATTTTTTAAAGCTGTAGCGGTTAAGCAGTATCCAGCCTCTTTAGTATAACCTGTCTTAAGACCATCTACAAATTCATTAAATCTTACCAATTTGATAGTGTGTGATAAAAGCATTAAATAGATGTAATAAACCCTTATTTTATAAGGAATCAGTATTTCACTATTTTACACCTATTTAAGAATTACTTGGTGAAAATACAAGATTTCATGCTATCAAATCCCATTATAGTGCTACACTTATTTATCCGTAGACAAAAAGTTTATGCTAAATTTATGTATTTTAAGACAATCTAGAAACATTTATAAAAACTAATATAATTTATCATTTAAAGTAAAATAATGTCTCTATTCTCTCTATATCACTACTACAGGGGGTATTAAAATATTTTTAAGTCTTATGTTTTTATAAACACTAATTAGCCACTTATAAAAACTCGTGTACAAACTTTGTCTAAAAAATGAAATCTTGTAAATTATCACAAACTAAAATCATTTAATTAAGATAGGATGTGATACTTATGACAGAAACTAAAGTTTTAAAAACTGGTATCTATATGCGTGTATCTACCGAAGAACAAGCAAAAGAAGGCTTTAGTATTAATGCTCAAAAAGAAAAACTTAGTAAATATGCAAGCGCTAATGATTGGGAGATAGTGGACTTTTATGTTGATGACGGGATATCTGGAAAAAATTTACAAGATAGACCTGATGTAATAAGATTAATAGAAGATGTTAAAACTGGTAAAGTTACAAATGTCCTTGTCTATAAACTAGATAGACTTACTCGTAGTGTGAAAGACTTAATTAACTTAATCGAATTATTTGAATCCCATAATTGTTGCTTTAATTCAGTAACAGAAAAATTAGACACCTCAAATGCTGTTGGTAGAATGTTTATTAAAATAATTGGTATATTTGCTGAATTTGAAAGAGAAAATCTTGCTGAAAGAGTTAGTTTTGGATATGAACAAAAAACTCGTGAAGGAAACTATACTAATACAAATGGTGTTAATGGATATGATTATATTGTTGGTAAAGGAGAAATTGTTGTAAACGAAGAAGAAAAAAGTATAGTTGAAAGAGTTTATGAAGAATATCTAAATGGAACTTCTATGTTAAAAATTGCAAGAATGTTTAATGAAGAAAAAGTGCCTAGTAAACGAGGTGGATTTTGGAGTCAATCTACTATTAAATCTATTCTTACAAATCCTTTATATGTTGGTAAAATAAGATATGGTGTTTCTAAAAAATTACAACCTAGAGCCTTCTCCGTTGATGGAACTCAAGAAACTATAATTGATGAAGATGTTTTTAATCGTGTTCAAGATTTAATTGAGAAAAGAAAACATTTTAATACTAAAAAATATCCAAGTGAAAAAGCATTTTTCTCTCCTGTTTTAAGATGTTCTCATTGTGGTGCTAAATTTCATAGTAAAATGCAAAAACAAAAAGGAAAATATTATATTACTTATTATTGTAATAATAGACAAATTGGCAAATGTAACAAAAGTGGAATATCCCACATTAAAGTTTTATATGCATTTGAAGAATATATTAAAAATTATAAACTTAACCCTACTATAAAAATTGAAACAAATAAAATTGATGAAAAAAAAATAAATAAACTTAATAAAGAATTAGAAAACATAGATAAAAAAAGAAAAAGATTACAAATGCTATTTATTAATGAAGAAATGGACTCTGCAGATTATAAAGAAATAATGACAAGTCTAGATAAAAAGAAAGAATCATTATTAGAAGAACTAGAAAATCTTAAAACTAATGAAGATGAAATAAATTTTGATGATGTTAAAAATATCATTTTAGATTTAAAAGAAAACTGGAACTATTTAAACAGTACTGAAAGATATCAATTTATTACTCAGTTTATTGATATTATTTATATAGATGTTGTAAATGGTAAACCAATAATAAAAGAAATCCAATTTTACTAGGATTTCTTTTTAGTTTTTACACTAACAAGTTTATAAAATTTTTCTTCTTCATTTAAAAATATATCTTTATCAACATTATTGTTTTTTATTTGTTCATTTATAATTTCTTTTATTTTTTCCACCAAAGATTTTAATTTATCAATATTTTCACTTAAATCTTTCTTATTTTTTAAATTTAATAACAAAGATTTAATTTCATCAAATAATGAATTTAAGCCTATTATAGAAACATTATCGAATATATCATTATTTAAGTCTGTTTTTAAATATTGAAATTGTTCATATATCTCTATAATTGGAAATGTATCACTACCACTATCGTTTACAAAATAAATTTTATCAAGCAATAAATCAAGTTCGCATATACAGTACATAAGGTCTTTATTATCTCTCTTAATTTTATATAAAAAGCTTTTTCCTTCTTTTTGAACACTTCTAACCTTATCTAATAAAAGTGTTGAAAAACATCCTACTGCAATAGATATAGCATTATTTAATAATATTGAATAATCGCCTTCTAAAAAATTCATTATAATGATTGTAAAAAACACACTCAGTAATAATACAAATACAAAAACAATAAGAATACTTTTTTTAAACTTAGACATTTCTTTTAAATAATCTTTTCTCATATATAATCCCCCTTCAAATGTCATTTATTATATCATAAATTCATTAAAATATATAATAAATCATATATTTAAAAAGAAAAGGATGATTATAAATGAATGATAAATTATCAATAAGTGATAAGACTCAAGAATTAATTATGAAGTTCTTTTTAAAAACATCAATACCTAAAATATTAAAAGCAACATCTAATTAAATGTTGCTTTCATATTTCCATTTCAGATATGTTATTCGTGGATACTTGTCATTATCCACTTTTATTTTATCTATAAATAAATTTATAAAGTTTTGTTTATTTTTATTATCCAGTCTAATCCAATTATCTTTTAAGTTAGTAATCAAATTTTTTATAGATTTTTTATTATCATCATCTAAAACAAATTCAGTATCTTTTATTTCTTTTATTTTTGTTTCATATTCAGTTATTTTTTGTTTACTTAATTCTATTTGAATTTTATAATCTTCTAATGACATTATTCCTTCATTTAGACAGTTTTGAAATTCTTTAATTTTATTTTCACTTTTATTAATTAGATTTAAATATCTTTTAACTTCACAACTGTTATCCATAAGATTAATAACACTTTCATCATAAGATAAATTTACTTTTTCAATTTTATTTATAAATAATTGCTCTAATTCTTTATGACTAATACCTTTTACATCACAGCATTTATTTGTACAATAATATCTTATGCTCTCTTTATCATGGGACTTAGTTTGTTTTGCTTTGAATTTACTTCCACATTTTGAACATACCATATAAGGTACAAAGTAAGAATATTCATTAGGGAATTTTTTTGCCTTAAATTTTTCTTTAGTATCAATCATCTTTTGTACTTTAATAAAAATATCTTCATCTATAATTGGGGCATGTCTACCGTTAGCAATAATTGTTTCATTTTCATTTTTACCGAAATAAACAACTTTACCTATATATAATCTATTAGTCAAAATACTTCTTATAGTTGATTGTCTCCAAATACCTCCTCTTTTTGTTGGGACTTGTTCCATATTTAATTGTTTAGCAATCTTATCCATAGCAAGACCATCTAAATACATTTTATAAATTCTGTTTACAATAATTTTTTCATTTTCATTAACTTCTAATAAGAATTCTTTCTTATATCTTGAACGATAATGATTATATCCATAGACATTATTTGAATTTAAATAATAACCATCTTTAACTCTTTGCTTTTTTCCCTTTCTAACTCTTTCACTTAAATTATCAACTTCTAATTGTGATTGACTAGATAGAACATTATATAAAAATTGACCACAAGCAGTATTGAAATCTATTGTACCACAATCATAAGCGGTTAAATAACAATCGTTTTCCTTTAAGATTTCACATATATTACAATTTGTCATAACTTTTCTACCTAATCTATCTACTTTATATACTAATACATGATTTATTCTTTTTGATTTAATATCCTTAAGCATTTTTCTTAATTTAGGTCTTGCTTCTATTTTCTCCCCACTAATACCTTTTTCTTCATATATCTGTACAACTTCTAAATTATGTTCTTTAGCATATTTTAAAAGTTCATTTCTTTGCCAATCTAAACTTCTACCATTTAAAGTTTGCTGTTCTGTAGATACTCTTGTATAAATACCAACTTTTGTTTTTTCTTCAAACATTCGCATTGTCCTTTTCTATTATTAATTTTTCTATAAAAAACTTTAACATATCTTTATTTAATTCTTCTTTTTTAATCATCTATCACCTTTATATTTAATACTTCGACAAGTATATTTGTATTTATCTAAATAAAACTTTAATACTTCATCATCATTAAATCTGTAAAATTTAGTCATTTCTTTCATATATGTAACTGTCGTAATTAATCCTAGTTTTTCTAATTTTGAACATATTCTATCTTGTTGTTTAGGACTAATACCAATATCTTCATAAATATGTTTTCTTGAGATTGAGAAAAATCCATATTCATTTACAGGAAGGCTAACACTAAGTCTACTCATCTCACTTAAATACAAAGTTTCTAAAGCTCCTAGTGCCTGTAACATTAATTTATTAACAATTAAATAATATGACTTATTTGCAATTTTCTCATAATTTGTAAATTTATTAGAATTATTATTTTTTGTGTTTGTATTACTAAAATTTTGAAATGAGTATGTATTATTCAAATTAAAAGTTTTATAATGATATACATTCAAATCCTTATATTTTCTTTTAATATTATTTAATAAATTATTAATATCATCTTCTATCATATATTGCATAAATTCTTGAGATACTTTTTCATATATATACTCATTATTGTTACCTTTTTCCATATTTAACTCCTTTATTATATTTAAAACATTTATTGTTTAATTATTATTTTACCTTTGGTACACTGAAACTGTACATTATTGGTCATCAATACCATTGACTATTTGTTATCTAATTCCATGTACCAAAAGTATGTGTATGGCTTGCAATGATGAACTACTTACTTAAACTTACTCGAGAATCATTAAAGCAAATATTTCCTCATTGCTGACTACACTATAACATGTAAATTTTTTTAATCTGCACTTTTTAGAAATTTTTTATTACTTTTAAAATGATTCCTATTTGAATTTAAGGTATGCAAAAAAACGACCAATGTTCACACATTAATCGTTTCGTTTAAATTAATATTTTTCTATTTAAGTATTTTATAACCAATTAATTTAATCAAAATATAATAAAATTAAAATTAGAAACTAAATTTTAAAGTTTTAGTTTTACTGTTAATGATACTATAAGAATGTACAAAAAGTGGAAAATAAAAATGTACAAAATT
>CAYTKH010000062.1:0-8063 GCA_964438315.1 uncultured Muribaculaceae bacterium
ATTTTTATTTCTATATTTATTTTATCAAATTATTTTTTTATTTGCAACTTATTTTGTCGTATTTGTATTAAAAAAATATGGTTTAATAGCCATATTATTTAGTTATTTTACTATCTAACTAATTTTGTTCAAATATATAGCTGTTTTAACCATCTGGGTAGAATAACCCATTTCATTATCATACCATGCAACAATCTTAAATAGTTTTTTTGAATCCACCTCTAAAACATCAGTAAGTAGTCCATCAACTAAAGCTCCTACCTGTTCACCAATTATATCACTTGAAACAATAGGATCATTTGTATATTTAATCGTATCATTTTGATTGTTTTTAAATAAATTATTTATATCTTCTACTGTAACATTTTTTTCTAATTCCACCGTCAAATCTACAACTGAGCCAGTAGTAGTTGGAACTCTTAAAGCACTACCTCTCATTTTACCTTGTAATGAAGGTATAACTAGACCTATCGCACTCGCCGCACCAGTTGATGATGGTATTATATTACTTGCCCCTGCTCTTCCACGTCTTGCCTTAATACCCTTTTTATGGGCAACATCTAAAATAGTCTGATCATTAGTATATGCATGTACAGTTGTCATATATCCTTTTACAATACCAAAATTATCATTTAGTAATTTACATACTGGAGCTAGACAATTGGTTGTACATGAAGCAGCACTAATAACTTCTTCTGTTCCATCTAAAGTATTATGATTAACATTGTATACTATTGTCTTTACATCCCCTTTAGCTGGTGCTGATATAATTACATGTTTAGCTCCTGCTATAATGTGTTTTTTAGCACCTTCTAAATCGGTAAAAAAGCCTGTACATTCAAACACTTCATCAATACTTAATTCTTTCCATGGTAATAAACTAGGGTCCTTCTCTTTAAAAACTTTTATTATTTTACCATCTACTATTATACTATCATTAGTATGACTAATATCACGTTTATAAGTACGATGTGAGGTATCATACTTAAGTAAATATGCTAATTGTTCGCTATCGGTTAAATCGTTAATTGCAACTATTTCTATATCAGGAATATCATTCATAATTCTAAATACTAATCTTCCTATTCTTCCAAATCCATTTATTGCTACTTTCAAATATATCACCTTTTCTATTTATTAAATATACTTTTACCTATAAATTCTCTTAAAATCGAATCGACAGGGACATCTTCACTTGGTATCGGTAAAAAATTACGAAGTAAATTAATTAATCTTAAAGCTTCTGGATAAACATCATCTGTTTCTGGAACATTAAATAATAATGGTTCAGCATAAGTCTTTAAAATACCTAATTCATATACTAAAGCTGAGTTTACAATATAATCTGCATCATCTTGAAATGGAAATATATATTTTTCCTCACCTTCACGTATTTTTTTCCATGCTTTTAATGTATCTGAGGCATTGTTACCACGGTACTGATTATCCCTTATAATTCTTCTTAATTTTCTGGTATCACTAGTATGAATACGATTATGATTATCAATATTCAACTGTGTTAGTGGAGAAATATAAATTTTATATTTATTGCTTCTATCTATAGACATCGTTAAGTCATCATTTAAACAATGTAAACCCTCAATAATTAAAATATCATTTTCATCTAATTTTAAATAATTTTTGTTATACTCTCTTTTGCCTAAAATAAAATTATAATAAGGTATTTCTACTCTTTCACCCTCTAATAGTCTAGTTAAGTGCTTATTAAATAAATTAACATCAACAGTATTTAATGATTCTGTATCTAAACTACCATCTGCTAATTTAGGTGTTTTATCACGGTTGATAAAGTAATCATCTAATGATATTTGTTTAGGTACAAGTCCCTTACTTCTTAGGTAAATACCTAATTTTTTAGCTGTTGTAGTTTTACCAGACGATGATGGTCCTGCAATTAAAACAATCTTTATATTACGATTATTACATATATTTTCTGATATTTTAACTAATTGATTATTATAGTAAACCTCTGATAGACTTATAAGTTCACCATATCTACTTTGTGATACTACACTATTTAAATCAGCTGCATTACATATTGATATCGTTTTACCCCAATTATTGTAATCTAAAAATTTATTAAATAACATCTCATGATGAACATAATCTAGTGTACATTCTGGGTTAGAACAACTAGGATAGCTTACAACAAAACCACTATTTTTTATATATGTAAGTTTAAAATCATCTATCTGACTAGTACTATATGCTAGTTTACCGTAAAAATAATCGTATATATCATCTATTCGATAAAGGTTAATATATGTATTACTTATGTACTTTAAGACTTTAACTTTGTCTAACTGTTTTCTTTTTTCAAAATACTTTGATGCATCGAATCTAGATACACTTATTTTATTTATAATTAAATCAGCTTTTACTAATTCTTTCATTTGATCTTCTATCTTTTTTAATGTTTTTTTATCTAATGGTATATCAACTAACTCACAATAAAAGCCTTTATCGATAGAATATTCAATCATTACTTCTGCTTGTTGTCCAAATAATTTTTTAACTGCTACTATAAGTATAAATTGTAGTGTTCTACTATATACTCCATTACCTACATCGGTACTTCTATCATAAAAGTCAATCTTATAGTTTCTTGTTAAATTTTCATTTAATTCAACTAATTCATTATCTACTTTACCTATTAAGATTGGATAATTGAAATACTTTTTAAAGTTTTGGCTGACTTCTAATAAAGTCACTCCACTATCAAATTCTAATGTATCTAAATCACGAAAATTTATCTTTATTTTCTTTGCCATACACATCCCTCTATTCTCTATTAATAAGTATAGCATATTATTTTAAAAAAATATAGTTTGTTAGTTAAATATATCAATTTTTTGAATAAATTATTATTTTTATGCTTATTATAAGATAGAGAGGAGATTTTATGAATATAGTTCCAACCATTGTAGAAAGAAGCGATTCACGTGAAAGAGTTTATGATATTTATTCTAGATTACTGCAAGATAGAATTATTATCTTAAGTGATGAAATCAATGATTTTACTGCCAATATAGTCGTAAGTGAGCTTTTGTATTTAGATAGTTTAAATAATGATGATATAAGTATTTACATTAATTCTCCAGGTGGTTCGATTACATCTGGTATGGCTATATATGACACGATTAATTTTATTAAATCTGATGTATCTACTATATGTATAGGCATGGCAGCTAGTATGGCAGCATTCTTATTATCTAGTGGTACAAAAGGTAAAAGATATAGTTTACCAAATAGTGAAATAATGATTCATCAACCGTTAGGTGGTGCTCAAGGACAAGCGACAGAAATAAAAATAGCTGCTGAAAGAATTTTAAAACTAAAAGACAAGCTTAATCGTATATTATCTAAAAATACTGGCAAAAACATCAAATCTGTTATCAAGGATACAGAAAGGGATAATTTTATGGATCCTAAAGAGGCTTTAGAATATGGACTTATTGATAAAATCATATAGGTCTTTTTTAAATTAAAAAGAATTTATACTGTCATAAATTCTTCATATTTACTTAATACCTCTTCTGGTTTACCACGCATTTTAATTTTGCCATCATGTAACCACAAAACCTCGTCACATAGTTCTTTTAATGTTCCTAGACTATGTGATACTATTACAACTGTCCTATTTTCATCACTAATTAATTCTTTCATCTTATTATAACTTTTTTCTTTAAATCTAACATCACCTACACTTAATACTTCATCAATTAAAGTAATGTCAGTTTCTAATATTGCTGTTATAGCGAATGCTAATTTTGAGTACATTCCTGATGAGTAGGTTTTAACTGGTTTATTTATAAAATCTCCTATTTCTGCAAAATCGACAATCTCTTTTTCTTTACTTTTAATTTCTTCTTCACTAAATCCAAGAAGCATTCCAGATAGATAAATGTTTTCCTTACCTGTTAATTTTTTATTAAAACCTACCCCTATAGATAACAGTGATATGGTATTATGGTGTAAATCTATCTCGCCTTTATCTGGTGAAAATATCCCTGCTATAGCTCGTAACATTGTAGATTTACCACTACCGTTTTTACCTATTATTCCTAATATTTTACCTTTCTCCACTTCAAAACTAACTCCCTTTAAAGCTTGAAATAATTCTACCTTATGGCGAAAGTTTTTCCATGAAGCTCTAATAGATGTTTTTTTTAAACCCCTATATGTTATATGTAAATCTTTAACTGTTATTGCAATATTTTTATTTTTCATTATATCACCTTCGCATAGCTATTTTCATTTTTATGGATTATATTTATTCCAATTACACATAGTAACAAACCAATTAGACCCCATATTAGTAATCCTTCAAAGCTAGGAAAGGTGCCATATACTGTTACTTTTCTAAGTTCGTTCATACAAAATGCTACTGGATTGAATCTAAGTAGTAAGTAGCTTAAATTTGGATATGTTTTTAATCTTTTTGTTATATTATAAAATACTCCGGATAGATAGAAAACCATACGCATACCAATATTAGTTAGGTTAGCTAAATCGTTTAGTGTTACTCCAAAGTGCATAAGTAGTAAACCTATACCGAAACATACTAAATATATAACTATGAATATAGGAATTATAAATAGCATATACCATGTAAATGGTACCCCTTGAAACATCATAAGTATAAATGCTATTATTAATGATATAAACATTTTAAATAGATATGTAAATGATTTTGATAATAGTAATATATATTTGGGTATATATATCTTAGTAACTAAATCACGATTATTTATAATTAGTTTAACACTACCTGTTACCATTCTATTGAAGAAATCCCATATTGTTAATCCTACAAAAACAAATGATGCAAAATATTTTTCTTCATTACCAAATATTACCCCGAAAACAAATGTATATATTATCATAAAACATAATGGTTCTATTATCCACCATAGCCAGTTTAGATACGAATCAGCCACTTCACTTTTTAACTCTGCTTTAGCTGAATATATTGCATATTTGAAATATTTTTTCACATTTTTTATGAACCTTTTCATAACAAACCTCCAACTATGTTATAGTTTATCATAAATATAAATACTTTTCAACTGAGCCATTACAATTCATAATAAAATTAAACAAAAAATAACAAGAAAACTTGTTATTTTAAATCTACACTACTAAAATCCAGAACATTTACCACAGTCGATATTGCAAACTTGGTTTTCTTCTGAACATGTGTATTGTGGAGTATAAGTGTGTTTATAAATATGACGATTAATTACATGTGTATGTATAGGACATACATGTGTGTGTCCCTTTTTGATAGATCTAATTTTTTAATGCCTTATTTATTTCATCAAATAAAGCTGAGCATTTTTGATAATTAGAACTTTTTAAATCTATTATAACTTTTTTAACAAGTTCTCCTCCATTATTTAGTTTAGATATCGCTTTTATATATTTTGATGATTTATTATAAACATCTCTATTTTTACCATCTTTTAAAACACTATAAAATTCAGCAATAAAATGTTCATATAATTCATCATTATATTTATCCTTTAAAATTTCTATATTATCTAATAATAAATATTTATAATTACTATCGATTAATAAATTCCATAATTTTTCTTTTTTATCATAAAATTTATAAAGTTTTATAAGTAAAAATATATCTTTTGTTTTACTTTCAATAGTATTAATAATTTTATCTTCAGTTAAATAATATCCTAAAATATCTAAATATTCAGTATGACCCAAACATAAATAACTATATAAATAATGATTCATACTTATATCCTTATTCTCGTGATCAGTAATACTAACAAATCTATATAACACATCTGGAATATACATTTTATTCTTAAAATAATTTTTCTTTATTAATTTCATAAATTCTGAATATAGTTCTAAAACATAATCACTATTTTCAATAATGTAATCAACATATTGTAAATATTTAGCGTTTTTCAACAACAAATTAGCACACTCTGTTATAGTAAAATCATTTAGCAAATATATCGCTATTAAAACATTAGATTTTGGTACTGTATTTTTAATACTATAATGTTTTAAATTATCTAAATAATTGGAAAGTATTTTAGAATAATCATCAAGTTCAGTATAATTTTTATTTTTCTTATAGAAATTAACAATCCATCTATAATCAGAATAAACAGATAATTTTTCATTTAATAATATCTTATCTATTTGTGACTGTAATGTTTTATTTTTATAGAGTTCTTCTATCTTTCTTTTTTCTCTAACATTTAAAATTTCTTTATCAAAATTATTGTAATCATAATTGTAATAACCTGTTAAATCTTGAACTCTTTTATTCAATTTATCTAAAAAAACAAAATTTTCACTATTATTTTGTAAATATTTTTTATAATTCTTTTCCAAATATAACTCAAAAGTTCTTTTTTTATTATTCTTAAGCTCGGTTAGTAATATTTCTCGTAATTGTTCGACACTTAAATCATCAACATATTTTTCTAACACTACATCAAAAAATAATGGCTTTTCAAATTTTGAATGTCTTCTATAATCATCATAACCTTCATCATAGTAACTATCATAATCATAATATTCATCTTCTTCGTCTTCATCATAATCACTATTTAACCAAGATTCATAATCTTCTACTTCCTCAGGAAATAATTCAAAATATAATGCAGTCATATGCTTACAAGTAATATTTCCATTCGCATGTGGGCAATCACAATATGATTTTCTAGGATGTTCTATATCTATCTTTACATAATATGGATTTTTCAAGCTTCCATCAACATATCCTTCAAATTCATGATCATTTAATTGATTTATATTACTAACTTTATTATTTTTATAATAATCATAACCCCTACTAACTGAGGAACTACTTGCACTGGTAAGAATACTCATGATACCACCTCTAAAGCTATTATAACATTTATTTTTTATTTTCTATCATTAAATCTTCATCAATATATTTATAAGGTAAAGCATTATCTTGACTAACTACAGTCTCTCCTAACTTCTTTTCAAGATCATTTCGAGCAATCTTTGCAGTTTGACCACCCATTTTAGCAATCCTTTTATTTTGTTCTAATCCTAAAGGTCTATGTTTTTTTGCAAGTTCTCTAGTTGCTATTTTCCCTAAATCAGCAAGTGCAACTTCAATGTCTGTCATATTATCCCTTAAAGATTCTTTTCTAAGTCCTTTATGTTACTTATATTGTTTAGCTGTAAATCCTGACCACTCTTTATATATTTCATTAGTTAAAATAGCATACTCTACTTCTTCAGTTACCCCATTACTATTCCATACATCAGTTAATTTTTTTCTATCCTGAATACCTTTGATTCTCTTAATAATCCATTCTTCATCATAGCCTTTAGCACGATAAGTATCTATTGCTCTTTGGACAGTTATTGAAGGATCAAACACTTCATTAATTCTTTCTTTGCCTAATCTTGCTAACCATAATTTCATAGGTTCTGCTTTTTTACTTGGAATAGATTCAATAATTCTAAACATACCTTCAATATCAACAACATCGGTCATACGATATTTTCCATCTCGAGCTTTTAATTTCAACCTGTGACAATTTGTCACGGTTTCATTTCCTTCTTGTTTTAATCTTTGTTTTAACTTTCTCCAATAACCTGCAGGATCTACACTATCGGTCAATGCTTCTGCTATATCAATAACACTAACATAATATTTTTCTTCATCTTTATTCCATACTGTTCTAATAGTTTTATCATTAAACATCTTATTAATTAAATGCATTTGTGCCGATTTCATATCTGCAAAACCTCTCTTTACTAGTGCTTTATAAAATATATTATATCAAACATTTGTTCTTGAATCAATACTAAAAGTAACTTTTATATTAATTTTTTTATCTTCAAATATTTCTATTTTATCAACCAAATTAACTATTAGTTCTCTAGTAGGTTCTTTCATAGATAAAAATTTATTTATGTATTCATTAATCATTTTATTTTTAGATTCTTCATTAATATTGTCATTAATATTATTATTTAATTCATTATATCTATTTTGTTTAATAGTTAGTTCATTTTCTAAC
>CAYTKH010000063.1:0-7990 GCA_964438315.1 uncultured Muribaculaceae bacterium
AATTTTGTACATTTTTATTTTCCACTTTTTGTACATTCTTATAGTATCATTAACATAAAGCATATAACCTTGATTTTATCAAATATTTAATGTATAATTTTTAGCATGTTTTGGCTATTTTTATATAAACAGCTTTTTTTATGTAATCAACTTATATATTACATTTTAAGTAATTTGTTACACTAATTCAGCTGTTTCTATTTTTATTGTGTTATCTAATCTAAATATCTTTTTTATAAATGTGTTCGTATCGATTATAAATCTAAATGTGGATACAATTATAAATATTAAAAAATTTAAATTATTGCTCAAAAAAACCAAAATTTTTATTTTGATTTTTATAAATATTTTTTAAGCGTTTCTATACTATCTTCCTGCATTTCAACATATTTACTTACTAATTCAGTAACTTCTTTATCTAGATTTTTATTATTTAAAACCTTTCTTCCCTCAATAATTCCCATATTAGTTCCCTGCATTAGAAGTTCTGCTATTTTAGAATTACTTTTGTCAGTAAGTGTCTTCATCGATATTCCATACCAAGTCATTACCTTAGTCATAGCACCTGTTTCATGAGGTTCATCCTCACTATTATATTTTTTATAAATATCATCTATTTCTTCAGCTATTTTTTTATATTTATTATATTCAACATCTAATACCTTTTTAAAATCATCATCTGAGACTTTATCAAGTATAAAATTAATAGCATCCATTCCCATATGAGTTCCTTTACTAATTTCATCTAAAGCATTAATATTTTCTTTTTTATTTTCCATTTTTACCTCCATTAGTATTATAGGTAAATATACATGAAATATACAAAAAAGACTAATTGAATAGTCCTTTTTTATTACTTTTCTAACTCTTTTAATTTTTCTAATAATTCTTCTTTTTTCATAGAAGAATAGCCTTTAACATGTTTTTCTTTAGCTAAATCTTTTAATTCAGAAATTGTTAAATCATCTAACGATGCTAATTTAAAATCAGATTCATCTACTTCACCATCTTCTTGTGGTAAACAACCCTTTTCAACTAAGTAACTAATTTGTTCTTTAGTTAAAGTTTCATTTTCAAGTAAAGAATTTGCAATTAAATCTAATAAATCTCTATTTTCTTTAATTACCTTAGTAGCTTTTTTATAACATTCATCAATAATCGAACGCATTTCTTGATCGATTTCAAATGCTACCTGACTTGAAAAATTACGACTTTTATTATAGTCTCTACCTAAGAATACACTACCTTGCTGTTGCTCTAATTGCATAGGTCCTAACTTACTCATACCATATTCAGTGACCATAGCACGAGCTATTTTAGTGGCTTGTTCAAAGTCATTATGAGCACCTGTTGTAATTTCATCAAATATTAATTCTTCTGATATACGACCACCTAATAATCCACAAATTGTCTCCAAAAGTTCTTTTTTAGTTGATAAAAATGTTTCTTCTTTTGGTAACATTAAATTATAACCACCAGCTTGCCCTCTAGGTATAATAGTTATTTTTTGAACTTCATTAGCTCCATCTAACTTAATACCTAAAACCGCATGCCCAGCTTCATGATATGCGACAACTTTCTTTTCATGTTCCGTATACTTACGACTAACCTTAGCAGGTCCCATCAAAACACGATCATGTGCTTCATCTATTTCAGCCATAGTAATAGCTTTCTTACCACGTCTTACTGTAAGTAATGCTGCTTCATTTAATAAGTTTTCCAAATCAGCTCCACTAAATCCAACTGTTCTGGCTGCAATATTTTTTAAAGTTATACCTTCAGCAAAAGTTTTGTTTTTAGCATGAACCTCAAGTATTTCTTCACGACCATTCTTATCAGGAAGTGAAACTTGCACTTGACGGTCAAAACGTCCTGGTCTTAACAAAGCTGGATCTAATACGTCAGGTCTATTAGTCGCTGCTATAATGATAATACCTTCGTTAGCTCCAAAACCATCCATCTCTGTTAATAATTGATTAAGTGTTTGTTCCCTTTCATCATGTCCTCCACCGATACCAGAACCTCTTTGACGTCCAACAGCATCAATTTCATCGATGAAAATCAAACATGGTGCATTATGTTTAGCTTGTTTAAACATATCTCGAACACGACTAGCTCCTACACCAACAAATAGTTCAACAAAATCAGAACCACTTATAAAATAAAATGGAACATCCGCCTCTCCTGCAACAGCTTTCGCTAGCAAAGTTTTACCTGTACCAGGGGGACCTACTAACAAAACACCTTTAGGTATCCTAGCTCCCATTTTTTGGAATTTTTTTGGACTTTTAAGGAAATCAATTAATTCTTGTACTTCTTCTTTTTCTTCTTTTAAACCTGCCACCTGATCAAATGTCACTTTATCTCTTTCTTCATTTAAACGTGCTTTACTCTTTCCAAAATCAAATGACTTATTAGCACCACTCATTTGTCTATTTATAAAGAAGAATGCTACTGCAACTATTATAGCAAGTGGAAGCACATTAACAATCAATAATAAAATAGTACTTGAAGCTGGATCGGCATGTGTTGATATTTTAATATTGTTTGTTCTAATATATGACATAACTTGATTCATAACTTGATCAGATAATGGTACTCTTAAAAAGAATTTTTCTTTTTCACCATAGTCTTTAGTTTTACCAACTATCTCATAAACACCTGCATTAGATTTTGGTGTAATAGTTATTTCAGTTATGGTGTTTTTATCGGCTTCTTTTATAAATTCATCATAAGTTAAATAATTAACTTTTGTATTTGCAACACTAACAAAATATAAAATGCCTGCCATAATAATAAAAATTAATATATACGGACTCAACCCTCTTTTTATGGTCTTCTTATTCATAAATATTCCTCCTCTTTAATAATACCTTAGTATTATATCACAATTTTGTTCTTTTGTTTTATCAAATTGTGATTTTTTTAAATTTGGTATCCAAATAATTTGATTATTACTATCTACTACAATAGGCCACTCATCACGTTTTGATGCTTCTATTTTAGCATCTATAAAGATATCTTTTACCTTTTTATTTCCAGACATATTCTTTACACTTATTTTGTCACCATTTAATCTAGTTCTAACTTTAAGCGGCAATTTAATATCTTTGCTATCTAAATAACACATATCATTACCAGTTAAATCAGACTTTTCTAATCTTTCAATATAATGTCCATTAGGTAAATCAACGCGATTATTAATAACCATTTCATAATTTACTACATCTTTTTTAAAAGAAAAGACTAAATTATTATATTCTTTTACTACTTTTATATCCATTGGTAAGCATATAAAACCATTAACTTTATTACTATTTATTAAGCTATGTACTAAATTTACATGCTTATCGGTAACTAACATTAATTTATCGTTATAATTGATTTCTAGTATTTTTTCAATAACTTTAGTTGCAATTAAATCATCAAGTTTTAAAAATTCTTTAATATTTAGTGTATTATCAACATAAATATCAGGCAACACTTTTTCTACTAGTTTATTTATATATTTATCATATTTCATCAAAGTATTACTAAATTTATAAAATTTTTTATGAACATTAATATCTTCTTCTTTTAACTTTGAAACAATATATTTACGATAGCGATTTCTAGTATACACATCTTTTACATTAGAACTATCAATTACATAAGGAATATTATTTTCTAATGCATAATTTTTTAATTGTTCTTTTGTAACTTCTATAAGTGGTCTTACCATATCATACCCATCTATATGAAATCTTTTCTCAAAACCACTATATCCTTTTAAGGTGGAACCTCTAACAATACGCATTAAAATTGTTTCCATTAAATCATCAGCATGATGTGCAGTAAATAGATATTTCGAATTGTATTTTTTAACTATCTTCTTAAAAAAATTATATCTTATTTCTCTTGCGTCACTATGAAAGTTGGTATTATTATATTTTTCAATAATCATATATTCAAATATTACATCATTATCTTTACAGTATTTCTCTACAAATTTAGCTTCTTCATAACTTTCTTTTCTAACATTATGATTAACATGAGCACATACTATATTGATGTTAATCTTCTCTTTTATTTTTATTAATAGATGTAAAAGTACCATAGAATCAGGTCCACCACTTACTGCTACTACTACATTTTCTTTTTCTTTAAATCCAACATCATTTAATAGATAATTATAAGTACTTGTCATTTTAATCTACCACTCTATTTCTTTAATATTATGTTTTTTTAAATAATCATTTGTTTTAGAAAATGGTTTACTTCCAAAAAAACCATGATTCGCTGATAAGGGAGATGGATGCACGCTTTCTATAATGAGATGTCTTTTATTCTTAATTAATTCTTTCTTACTTCTAGCATAACTTCCCCATAAAATAAAAACTACAGGTTCTTCTCTTTCGCCTAATTTTTCAATGATTTTATCAGTAAATTCTTCCCAGCCGCAACTTTTATGTGATAGTGGTGTATCTTTAACAACTGTCATAATAGAATTAAGTAAAAGTACACCTTGTATAGCCCAATCAGTTAAATCAGTATTTTGTCTTTTTATACCTAAATCACCATATAATTCTTTGAATATATTTCTAAGTGATGGGGGCATATTAACACCCTTTTTTACAGAAAATGATAAACCATGAGCTTCTTTTTCACCATGGTAAGGGTCTTGTCCTAATATTACCACCTTTACTTGATCATAATCAGTATATTTTAAAGCCCTAAAAATATCCTCATATTTTGGATATATTATTTTATTTTTATACTCGTTCTTAACAAATATTCCTAAATTTTTAAAGTAATCTTTCTTATATTCTTCATCTAAAACAACATCCCAATTCTTATTAATCATAATTCACCTTTTCTACTAATAATTATTTTAACATATTTTTATGTTTATAACAATCAGTTTCATGGATTACATCATCTGTTAAAGATATAATAGCATAAATATTAATAATTACAAGAATTGCTACAAAACTATCAACAATATTCCATAGTAAAGTAGCTGATAATATTGAACCTACAAAAATCATAATTAATGTTATTAATTTAAACAAAAATATCATTTTCTTATTTAATTTTTTTAATAAAAACTTTAAACTAGCTTCACCATAATAATAACCCGTTAAAATAGTTGAAAAAGAAAATAATAAAATAAAAACAAATAGTATAATATTACCAATACTACCAAAGTGGTATTTAAACGATAAATTAATTATTTCAATACCATTAATATCTTCTAATACTAATGATTGATATGGGCTTAATAACACTAAAAAAGCAGTAGCTGTACATATGAATAAACCTGTAATATAAACACCTAACATCTGCACATAACCTTGCTTACTAGGTACTGAAGTATTAGAAGAAGCTGATATAATAGCTGATGTACCTAAACCTGATTCCGATGAAAATATTCCTCTTTGGATACCTACTACCATACTTGCTATAAAGCCTCCCTCTACCGATTTCAAATTAAGACCACTTTTAATTATATTGATAATTATAGATGGTATTTTATTTACATTTAATATTATTACATAGGACACAATTAACATGTAAAGTAAAGACATAATTGGTACTAGTTTACTGCTTATTTTAGCAATTTCTTTAAATCCACCCAATATACACAATGATGTGATTATAACGATTACTACACCAACAATAATCGGATTTATATTAATAATTGAATTTAATGATTTAGTTATTGTATTAGCTTGTATACCTAAAAAGCCTCCTATATAACTTAATATTATTATTACACTGTATAGTATCCCTAACCACTTTAAATTAAGACCTTTTTTTATATAATAACTTGGTCCCCCAATATTTATATTATCCTTTGTTCTTTGTCTATATATTACACCTAAAACAGTTTCAGAATATGCTAATACACTACTTAAAATAGTTATTATCCATAACCAAAAAATACTACCTATACCTCCCACATATATACCTAATGCTATACCCGCTATACTACCAACTCCAATTTTACCTCCTAATGTCATCATCAATATTTCAAATGGAGTTATTCCCTTATTATCATTGTTCTTCAAATTTTTTAACATATCTTTAAAATTGAACTGAATAAATTTTAGTTTGTATGTATAATAAATACTTGATAATATAAGTAGCGACGTTGCTAATGCCCATAATATTTTATTTATAAATACCATAATATCACCTATTTTATTATATACAACCACTTTGTCGTAAAATAACAAAAAATAGTGTTTTAAACTATTTTTTATAAATTATTAGATAAATCGATAAATACATCAATATCTAATTGTTCAGCTCTAACATTTAAATCAAAGTTATGTTTTCTAAGTATCCCTTCTATTTTGTGTAAATCATACTCTTTTAAATTATTTCGTAAATTCTTCCTTTTCATTTTAAAAGAATCTCTTACCAATTTAAAAAACAATTCTTCATTTTCTAAATATTTATTTTGTTTTTTCTTCATTTCTATTACTATACTATCAACATTTGGTTTTGGAATAAATATATTTTTAGATATATCTAATATTTTTCTTACATCGTAATAGTAGTTTAAATATACTGATAATGAAGAATAATCTTTAGAATTTGGTTTAGCTTTTAATCTATTACCCACCTCTTTTTGAACCATGACAACTATCTTATCAGGTAATATATTATCCTCTATTAATTTTATTATTATAGGTGTCGTTATGTAGTAAGGTAGATTAGCTACTACATAAATTTCATCGTATTCGTATTTTTTAATATCATTTTTAACATCAGCTGAAAGAAAATCTTCATATTTTATTTCAACATTATCACTTGTTATCATTTCATCTAAAATTGGTTTTAATCTCGTATCTATCTCATAACATAATACTTGTTTAGCACATTTTACTAAAGATGCTGTTAAAGCACCAGCTCCTGGTCCTATTTCTATAACTAATTTACTATTATCAATACCAGTTTTATTAATAATACTGTTTATAATATTACTATCAATAATAAAGTTTTGACCATACATTTTTTTAAAATCAAAATTGTTTTTCCGTAATACTTCCTTTAATTTAGAAATTGAATACATAATTACCTCACTTTATATTAAAAATACTCTTGGCATTTTTCGTCGTTATGTCAAATACTGTATTTATATTGACATTTTTTATATTTGCTAACTTCTTAGCAACATAGTAAATATTATATGGTTCATTTTTGCTACCTCTAAATGGCTCAGGTGCTAAATAAGGACTATCTGTTTCCAGAACTAATCTATCTATATTAATATTTTCTATAACCTCTTTTAATTTAATACTGTTTTTAAAAGTTATTACACCACCTACTCCTAAGTAAATTCCTAAATCAATAAATTTTAAAGCCATATCGAGACTGTAACTGTAACAGTGCATAATAGCTGTAGTTTTTAAATTATCTTTAAGAATTTCATATGTATCTGATGCAGCATCCCTAGAGTGGATAACAATAGGTTTATTTAACCTATTTGCAAGTTTGATTTGTTTAATAAATACTTCTTTTTGTAAATCTTTTAAAGTATCATTATAATGATAATCTAAACCAATTTCACCTATACCAACTATTTTAGAATTTTTTAATTGTCCTTCTAATTCAATTAAGTAATCATCACTATAATCTTTTAATTCAGTTGGATGAAAACCTATTGTACCATAAATATTTTCATATTTATTACATAATTCTATTACTTCTAAATTTGAATTTCGATCGTATCCACTTGCTATAATAATATTATCTTTCATTTTATCTACTATTTCATCAATATTTTCATAGTATTTTTCAAGTAAATGAGCATGAGTATCTATCATCATATTACCACCTTTAATTAATTATAACATATAATAAAATAATCTTAATACATATATTATAATATTATAGCTTAAAATCAGTAATGATTTTTTAACAAGTCCATCATAATTAAATTAAATCAACAAGAAAAATGAAAAATAAATTTTTCATTCGAAAGCCAAAGGCTTTCATTTTT
>CAYTKH010000064.1:0-7928 GCA_964438315.1 uncultured Muribaculaceae bacterium
TATAATAAAAATTAATAAAACAAATTTAAACTACATAAAACCTCATAGAGTTATTATTAAAGGTTATTACATTTATAACTTTTAATATAAGAATAGATAATTTAATAGACAATTTTGATGAAAATACCGAACTAAATATTTTATTTCCTTCTTATCATAATAAGGAAATATCAGAAAAAAATTAAAAGAAAAGAAAGCTATTCGTGCAGGATAGATTGGGAACCAGGATGGAAATAAGTAAGTAAAATATTATTAGGGGTAAATGATAATAAAGAACATATAAATTGAAAAAAATACAAAATAGATAAAGTTGTGTTACTATATATAAATATGTTATACTTAATAATAGGAGGAGTAGTAAGATGAAGCAATTATTTGATTTACACATACATACAAATAATTCTGATGGCGAATTAAGCGTTGAAGAATTAGTATATGAAATTAAAAAAAACAATATTAAAATATTTTCAATTACTGATCATGATACAATTGATGCACTTAATGAAATAAAAAGTATTGATGTTGAAGATTTAAAATTTATTAAAGGAATTGAATTTAGTTCTATATTAGATAAGACTTATAAAATGCATATATTAGGGTACAATATTGATGAAAACAATCAAGATATATTAAATATTACTAATAATTTAAAAAAATTAAAAAAAGCTCGATTTTATGAATTAGCTGATATATTGTTTGAAAAGTATAATTTTAAATTTGAAAAGGAAGAATTAGATTACGTAATTGAAAATATTAAAAATCCATCCAAATCTCATATGGCTAAATTGATGGTAAAAAAAGGTTATATTAATAGTGTTGAAGAAGCTTTCTTAAAATATTTAGATAACATAAATTCTAAAACGCCAAATAGAATAGATGTCAAAGTGGTTATAAATGCCATAAAAAGTGCTGGTGGAATTGCTATATGGGCACACCCTAAGAAATTTGAAAATCAATATGGTATTGATTTTGAAGAACTCTTACCTAGATTATTAGATATGGGATTAGATGGTATAGAAATATATAATTCACTACATTCACTACAAGATTGTAAGAGATATGAACAAGCAGCTAAAAAATTCAATTTAATTACTACTGGAGGAAGTGATTTTCACGGAGTAAAAGTCAAACCAAATGTTAAATTAGGCGAAGTGTTTAATAGTGGGGAAGATTATGTTATAAATACGGAAGATATAAAAATACTAAAGGAGATAGAATGATGAGTATTGATTTTGGTGAAATTACGAATGTAGAAGGTCTAAGAGATTTTTTGAAAGAACAAATATATGAAACCATATATCCATATGTTTTAGAAAATAATTTAAATAAAGAAGCAGATAATCCATTATATTTAAGAATTAGAAAGTTAATAAAAAGAGTAAATAATTTGACAACAGTGTATTTAAATGAAAAATTAAGTCATGAAGAAAGAAACTTGCAGGTTCAAACTTATGTAAATGAATTATATAGCGAATTGACTGATATTCAAATAAATATCGGATATGGTAAACAAAAAAATATATAAGGATAAAAGTGATGGATGAGAGATTAAAGGCACTAGTTGAAAAAGGTTATGATTATAATTTAGTTATTCAACTTTCTACATTTAATTTAGAAGATGTTTTAAAAAGTGTTAATTTACTAATGGATGAAGCAAGTGATATTGCACAACCCTCTAATTTCCCACATATATATTTTGTTGGTGGACAACCAGGATCAGGCAAAAGTTCTGCAATGAAAAGAATTTCAAAGATGGAATCTAATAGTGGGGTAGTTAATGTTGAAATGGATGCATATAGAATTATGAATCCAAAAGTTGAAAATATTAAACAAGCTATTTTTGATTTTTACAAAGATAAGAATTTAGATAATAAATCTGAATTAATGTCTAGAGATTGGGTTACATTTACAAAAAAATTTGCTGATGCTGTTGCTGATAATTATATTGTAGAATTATTTAATAAAGGTTACAATATGATAATTGAGTCAACATTTAATAGTCCAATTGAAAAATTAAAATTAGCTCAAAATATGCGAATGGCAAATCCTAATTGCGTGGTATCAGTAATAGCAATGGGTATTTCATATGATGTTGCATTAAATGGCGATATGGCTAGGACTCAACAAATTAATATTTGTCTAAATAAATTAGTGTCCGATGCTAAAGCAAAAAAAATAGAAATTGCACCAATATCTAGAGGAATTGTAAGTAGAAAATATTATGATTCAATATGTGCAAACCTACCAAAAAGTATGGAGATTTTTAGTAATCCTAGATATTCACAAATACTAAATGGTAATGTTCAAATTCAAGATAGAAAAGGAAATATTTATTACGATAGAAACAAAGATGGTTTATCAAAAAGTGCTTCACAAGTTGAATTAGATTCACTGTATGGTTCTATAGCTCAAAAACAAATCGAGGAAAATAAACAAGAATCAAAACATTTCTATGGTGTTCAAACACTTATAAAAGAAAATAAATATGTTATTGAATCAATTTATGGATCTGTTACAAATGCCAAAAAAGTTTTTGAGGAAGAGGTTAAAAAAATAAGAGATTTATTAGCTAATCAGGTAATGACATATTCTCAAGTTGTAAGTTATCAACCTGTTATTTTAGAATCCAATAGAAAAAAAAGGTGATATAGGAATTATGAATTATGAGTTTAATAAACAAAATTTTGACAAAATAATGGATCAATTTATACATCTTGATTTGTTTGAACAAAGAAAACAGATTATTGAAGATTTAAAGTATGCAATAACAATAGAACAAAAATTATGTGATTTAAATAGTTTAAATTTTGATTCATTATATAATCAAGAAGTTAGTTATTTAAAAAAAGAAGAAGATAGTGAAAAAGAATTTCTAAAAATCGTATATGCTTATTTATACATTTTAAAAAATGGTCATTACAATTTTGTTAATTCAACAATAAAAAAATTGATGAATGATGGTAATTGTTTTATTAACAATAACTTATAAAAGCAATTTAAATTGTATTTCTGATAAATATTTTATATAATATAATTTAGTTTGGAACTTAAGAAGTGCTAATCTTTTACTTTAAAATGTTATATAGAGTAATTGATTTAAAATATTAAACAGTATAAAGTTATATAAAATAAGGGATTATACGATTAACGTTGATTATTTTGTTATATACTTTCTATTATATATGATAATAAATTTTATCCAATAGAAAAATCATTTTTAGAAAGATGAAAAAATAATGTTTTGATTATAGATTGGAAGTAAAAAAATTGAGAAAGTTAGTTATATTAAGGGGAGCTATGGGATGTGGTAAAAGTACCTTTATAAAAGAACATCAACTAGAAAGATTTACGCTAAGTTCTGATCAAATAAGACTTATGTTCAATGCACCACAAATGAATATTGATTACTCCGAAGAAATTCCACAATTTAATAATAAAAAAGTATGGAATTTACTATATTACATATTAGAAGAACGTATGAAAAAAGGGGAATTTACCATTATTGATGCAGTTCATGCATACAACAATGAATCACTTACAATTTATAAAAAATTGGCAGAAAAATATCGCTATAGGTTATATATTTTAGATTTTACTGATATTGAAAAAGAAGAAGTCTATAAAAGGAATCAAAATAGAGAAAAATATAAAATTGTTCCTCATGAAGCAATAGATAGAATATATAAAGTATTTTCTAAAGAAAAGGTTTCATCAGCATTTAAAGTAATTAGACCAGAAAATTTTGATGAAATTATAAGCAATAATCCAAAGAATCTAGATAAATATGACAAAGTTCATATAATTGGTGATATCCATGGGTGTTATAACGCATTAAAACAATATTTAAAAGAAGATCCTATAAATAAAAACGATGCATATATTTTTGTTGGTGACTATTTTGATAGAGGAATTCAAAACTATGAAACATTTAAATTATTATGTGAACTATCGAATAACGAAAATATGACATTTTTAGTTGGAAACCATGAAGATAAATTATATAAATATGCTTGTGGTGATGAATTTAAAATGGATTACGATATTAAAAACACTATTAAGGAGCTTGAAAATAATAACATTAAAAAAAGTGAAATTAGAGGCTTTATAAAAAAATTATCTCAAATGGCTTATATTAAATTCGGTAAAAATACGTACTTGGTTACACATGGTGGAATACCATATATCCCAAAATTACCACTAGATTTTTATAGTACAGACCAATTAATATATGGTACTGATAAATATGATACTGATATAGATAAACTTTATAATGATTTTATGGAATCTAAAGAAAATAAAATTTATCAAGTACATGGTCATAGAAATTTTTACAAAATAAAAATAGATAAATATAAATATTCTCTAAACTTAGAAGGAGATATTGAACATGGTGGATGTCTTAGAATATTAACTTTAAATAAAAATGGCAAATTTGATTATACTGAAGTTAAAAATGAAATATACAATCCAAGTTTAATTGAAGAAACAAGCGTATATAATCTAATAGAGAATTTAAGAAATAATAAGTACATATATGAAAAAGATTTAGGCTATTTTATTAGCTCGTTTAATTTTTCTAAAGAGGCTTTTTATAATAAAGTATGGGATAATATGACTACACAAGCTAGAGGTTTATTTATAGACATTAAAAACAATAAAATTCTAGCAAGAAGTTACAACAAATTTTTTAAAATTAACGAAAGAAAAGAAACGTGGTTGGAAAATATAGAAAAAAATTTATCATATCCAGTAAATTTTTATTTAAAGTATAATGGTTTTTTGGGTATACTCTCAATTAAAGACGATGAATTATTCTTTGCTTCTAAATCAACCAATACAGGAGAATATGTAGAGTATTTTAAGACAATATTTTATAATAAATTTAATGATAATCAAATTAAAGCAATGAAAGACAAAATCATTAAAGAGAATATAACTATCCTATTTGAAGTAATAGATAACATAAATGATCCGCATATTATCGAGTATAAAGAATCTAAAATTGTACTATTAGACATGATATATAATAGTGTTGATTATTCTAAAATTCCTTATAAATCTCTAAAGAATTTTGCAGACAATAATGGAATTGAAGTAAAAGAATTATTATATACAATATATGATTTAGATTCTTTTAAAAGTACATATGAAACCATAAGTAAAATAGATTATAAATTTAATAACGAATATATTGAAGGTTTTGTTATAGAAGATAGTAATAATTTTATGGTAAAAACTAAATCTTTTTATTATGATAAATGGAAATATTTAAGATCAAAAATGGAAACAGCTTTAAAAAATAATAAATTTGAATCAAAAAGTAAATATGAAATTGAAAATTCTTTCATGCAATATTTAAAATCAAAGTACGAAAATAAGATTATCAATATAAAAGATATTAATATTATTTTAGAAAGAAATGAGTTTGAAAAAATTATTCAAGAGAAAGTAAATTGATATATTAATGTATGTTTTAGTTCTAATATAATTATAAATATGATAAAATAGTAATGTAGTAGAAATATAGAAATTTATTTATCATTATAGGAGGAAAAAATGTATTATAATAATTTGTTTATAGATACTAATCTTAAAGAACCACTAGAACAGTCAAAATTATATGATTATTTTGAAAAGTACAAATCAGGTATTTTAAATGCTCGCAAAATTATTATAGAACATAATATGCGACTTGTTATCAGCATTGTAAAAACGAAATATCGTAATACTCTTTATGATGAAAAAGAATTAGTTTCAATTGGAATGATTGGACTTATAAAAGCTGTCGATACCTTTGATACATCTAGAAAAATAAAATTTGCTACCTATGCAACAAGATGTATTCGTAATGAAATTGGTATGTTCATAAGAAAAGGTAAAAAATATATAAATGATGAAAGTTTAGATGAAACTTTAAATATAGATGAAAAAGGTAAAAAAATAAAAATAGAAGATAAATTATGTGATGAAACTATTGACTTTGTATCAGATTATGAAAAATTAGAAACTCGTGCTATTATACGTAGAGTAGTTGACGATTTGCCAGATAGAGAAAGAAAAATAATAATTTTATACTTCTATTATCAACTGACCCAAGATGAAATAGCTGATGAAATTAATATTTCGCAATCCCAAGTTTCAAGATTAAAAGCGAAAATATTAAAAAAAATAAGTTTACAATTAAAAGAAGAAGGGATAATAGAAAGAGAATATAGAGGTAAAGTTAAATATAAAAAAAATATTTCAAATAAAAGTTAGTTGATGTTAATTATATAAATAATGAATAATGGCCTCATTATTTTTTTATCTGTGATATAATGACTTTAAGAGAATATTTGTTTTTTTAGAAAATGAATTAATTTATACAATTATTAAATTAAAAAGTATTGACTATAACCTAGGGGTATGGTGTAGGTTATTATCAAAGGAGAGATTTTATGACAATTAAAGATGTTGAAAAAGCAACCGGATTAACTACTAAAAGTATTAGATATTATGAGGAAAAGGGATTAATCAATATAAAAAGAAATGATAATGATTATCGCAATTATACTGAATTAGATATTGAAAGATTAAAACTAATTAAAATTCTTCGTTATATAAATTTTAGTATTGAAGATATATATATGATATTTAAAAATGATAGTTTAAATGATTCATTAAAGGAAAAATCTAGAGATTTAGAAAATGATAGCAATACATGTTTAGAAAAACAGTCAATTTGTAATTCTTTATTAAAAGATAGCAAAAAGAAAGAATTTAAAAAAATTATAGATGATTATAGTGCTATCATAAAATTTTTAGAAGGTGAAGATGCAGAGAAATTTAAATTCAATTTAATCGAATCGATATGTCCGAATTTTAGTTATGTAATCATTCAAAGTTTAATCTTTATTTCCCCGATAATTTGGTTATTCATTAATATCTATAATAAAAAATGGGACGCTATGTTAATTAATAGTGTAGCTGCAATTTTATGTACAGGATTATTAGTATATGAGTGGTCGTATTATTTTAACTATCTAAAAAAACATAAGGAAAATACTAAAAATAAAAATAAAAAAAATTCTCTTGTAATTCCAGTAATGATAATCTCTATTATCTCTGTAATAATATTATTTGTACTATTAAATATAGGATTAGAAAAATTATTAGCACCAAAAGATTATTTGTTTTTTGAAACTCATATAATAGTTTCAAAGATGATGATATTTTTAATAGTTATTTTCTTTATAATCATTGTATCATTTTTATTAAAAAAACTAAAAATAAATAGAACAGAAAGTCTAGATATTTATCTAGAACTATGGGATAAATTCAAATATATTTTACTAGCAATATTTATAATCATTACATATTGTTTTTTTACAAGTAGTACCTTTGTAACAAGAGATAAAATAATATATCGAAGTCCAATTCATCCATTTGGTATTTATTATAATTATAATGATGTTACAAAAATTATAACAGGATTTGGTAATAAAAATTTCTCATTATTTGATTATAAAAAAAAGGGTGCCTTCTATTACACTATATATATTGATAATAAAAAAATTACTTTTAGTGTTCCATCAACAAATAGTAATATCAAAAGTTATGAAGATGATCCTTATTTAGAATTAGAAGAGTTTAATAACCAATTAAAAAAATACAATATACCAAAAATTACAGATGATAAATATTCACATTTATGTGATCTTGATAAACAATTTTGTGATAGATTTGTTAGAATTATCAATAACAAATAGTATAAATATAGTTATTAAATAGAATCGATTTATAAAAATTAATAATACAATTTCTATAAAGATAAATTATTATTATGATAATTTAAATACGTTTGAACAAATTTATTTATAATTTGTTCTTTTTATAGTGTGTCGTGCATGACATTTAACTAGAGGGTGAAAGTCCCTTACATGCGTAGG
>CAYTKH010000065.1:0-7910 GCA_964438315.1 uncultured Muribaculaceae bacterium
ACAAATAATTAGACCAACAGGATTACTTGATCCATTAATCGAAGTAAAACCAACTAAAGGACAAATTGATGATTTATTAGAGCAAATAAATAAGAATATCGAAAAAAATGAAAGAGTATTAATTACAACATTAACTATAAGAATGGCAGAAGAATTAACAGGGTATTTAAAAAATTTAGATATAAAAGTAGCCTATTTACATAGTGAAATAAAAACACTAGAAAGATTAAAAATAATACGCGATTTAAGACTAGGAAAATATGATGTTCTAGTAGGAATTAATCTTTTAAGAGAAGGATTAGATATACCAGAAGTATCCCTAATAGCAATTATGGATGCAGATAAACAAGGATTTTTAAGAAGTTCAAGAAGTCTAATACAGATAGTAGGAAGAGCAGCTAGAAACAGTAGTGGTCGAGTTATCATGTATGCTGATAGTATAAGTGAATCGATGGAATATGCGATGAAAGAAACAGCTAGAAGAAGAAAAATACAAGAAAAATATAATAAAGAACATAATATTGTGCCTAAGACAATTATAAAAGAAATTAGGGAAGTTATAACCAATAATAAAGAAATAGAAGAAAAGAATGAAAAGCAGTTAACTAAAGAAGAAAAAGAAAAAGTAATTATGGACATCGAAAGTGAGATGCATAAAGCTGCTAAAGAATTAGATTTCGAAAGGGCTATGGAATTAAGAGATATTTTATATGAATTAAAACAAAAAAAATAATATATGATATAATAGTATATAGATATATCATCTACTAATTAGGAGGGAACGATATTAATATGAAGATAAAAAAAATAGATAAAATGCTGGAAACATTTATTTATATTGTAAGTTATGCACTTGTTTTAGTAACCATGTCACAAATATTTAAAAGCACTATCCAAATAGATAATAGTCTATTTGGTCTATGGGGACTATTTATATCACTTGTAATATACATATTAAATAAAACAATAAAACCTATAATATTTAGTTTAACCCTTCCTATAACAGCTATAACATTAGGATTCTTTTATCCTTTTATTAATTTATTTATTTTAAAAATAGTCGATTTTATCTTTCTAAATCATTTTAATATCAGAGGATTTGTTATGAGTTTAATAGTTGCAATTATAATATCATTTGTAAACATGGTTATGGATAAAATGATAATAGAGCCACTTTTAAGGAGGAAATAATATGAGTAGAGTAGCTATACAAATAGGGAGTATAAGTATATATTGGTATTCTTTAGTACTTACATTAGCATTTATAATAGGGGGTTTACTAGCTATAGTTGAGGCTAAAAGAAAAGGTATATCGATGGATACCATGATCGATTACTTCTTTTACATAATACCCTTTTCACTTATTGGTGCGAGAATATACTTTGTAATATTTAATTATGATTATTATATGAACAACTTAATAGAAATATTTAAAGTTTGGGAAGGTGGACTAGCCATACATGGTGGTATTATAGCTGGTATAATTGTTACATACTACTATGGTAAAAAGAAAGGAATATGTTTTTTAAAACTTACTGACATTATGGTTGTAAGTTTAATACTAGGTCAAGCTATAGGTAGATGGGGAAATTTTATTAATCAGGAAGCTTATGGTCCTGCTACTACATTAGCAGAATTAAAAAGTATACACATTCCTAACTTTATAATAGATGGTATGAATATAAATGGAGTATACTATCAACCGACATTTTTCTATGAATCTGTTTTTTGTCTATTAGGTTTTATAATATTATATATTGTAAGGAGATTTAAACAGACTAACAAAGGAACTGTAACATCATTTTATTTAATATGGTATGGTGTAATCAGATTTATGATTGAATCACTTAGACAAGATAGTTTGATGCTATTTAATTTTAAAGTAGCTCAAATTGTATCAATTTGTATGATTATAGTTGGTATTATAATTTACATTTATTCATTTAGAAAGGGTGTAAAATATGAGTAAATATAATACGATTATTATAGGATCTGGTATAGCTGGTATGACAGCTGCAATATATTTAAAAAGAGCTAATATCGATGTAATGATTCTCGACTATAATGCTCCAGGTGGCAAGTTACTAGGCATTGATAAAATTGAAAATTATCCTGGGTTTAAAGAAATAGATGGTACTAGTTTAGCACTTAACATATATGAACAAATGAATAGTTTAAATATTCCATTTTTTATAGAGAAAGTTATAGATATAGATATTGTTAATGATGAAAAAGTAGTCATAACTAAAACATCTAAGTATACCTGTTGTAATGTAGTACTAGCAATGGGTAGAATGCTTAAAAAAATTGGTATTGATAATGAGAATAAATACTATCAAAAAGGTATAAGCTATTGTGCTACTTGTGATGGTAATTTATATAGGAATGAAGATGTTGTTTTATATGGTAATTCAAAGGAAATAATAGATGATGCACTATATTTAAAAAACATATGTCGTAATATAACAGTTATATCTCCAAGTGGGATTGATTTAAGAAGTACTGACAATATAACTACTTATGATAACACTAAAATAATTTCATTAGAAGGTAAGGATTATTTAGAAAAAGTAGTTACTGATAAACTTGGTAAAATAGATACTAAAGCATTATTTTTAGATCAGAAAATGATGGGTAATATAGCATTTTTAGATAAATTAAAACAAGATAATAACTATATTATAGTAAATGAACATATGGAAACTAGTATTAAAGGCGTGTATGCAATAGGTGATATGATAAAAAAAGATTTGTATCAATTATTAACAGCTGCTAGTGATGGAGCTATAGCCGCTATTAGTATAAAAAAAAATAGTGTTAAAAAATAATTGTAATAAAAAAATAATACATATAAAATTACGTATTATTTTTTTGTTAATTATCTTTCGATAATGCTTTTTGGAGCTTCTGGTTCATCAACCCATCCAAATAGACATAGAGTAGATACGCTAGCACCAAAGTTAGCTATAGCTTTAAAAATACCTGCGAACATATTATCCCTCCCTTCTTATTCTCTATATTAAGCATACTGCTTAATAGCTTCTTTGATCATACAATAAATAATTATTATAAGTAAAATTAAACAATTTGTAACTGATTGGTAGTATCATAAATATTTCTACAAAAACACCAGCAATTATCAAATTAGAAATTAGTTCATTATTTATTGTAATAAATAATATAACTAGCAAGATACAATTAATAGTAGTAGCAAATTTTAATTTTTCACGTCTTTTTTTCTTAATAATAGGTTTTTTAGCTGTATCAGCAGGTGCATATCTATAAATTAAAATTATCGCTATTATTCCTATAACAATTTTTAAATTAAAAGGAATAATAAATAATTTTAGCACAAATGGTAATACTAGAAAAATAAATGATGAACAACTCAAACAAATTGAACCTTTACTAGCATGTAGTCCTGCTCCAGGTACCCTAAGTGCATTAAATGATAGAAATAATATAAGCATTTCTGTAAAAACGTTTAATATTAAAGCTAACGTAAAAATTATAATAGTTTTGGTAATAAAGATATAAAATCCTTCTAAACCGTAGCGGTATTCTTCTAATTTAATATCAGTTAAATTAGGATTATTATTCTTAATTACTTCTAACGAATAAGCTAAAAACTTCTTTTTCATATCTTCACCTTGCATATGATAACATATTAAGTATCAATAAATATAAAAAATGTTCGAATGGTATAAAAATGTGCTCGAAATGTAAAAAATTGGGATTTTTTATCCCAAAAAATACAATTCAGGCAAAAAATCATACAGTTTAGGCAAAACGATTGCATGCATAGTACAAATTTGATAAAGTAAATAGGCAGTACAAAATATGGCTTATGGTGTTTTTAGAATGTTACTTTTTAGATTATTACTATTCGATAGTAAAAAAGTAATATTTATTATAAGCCATAAAAATTAGAAGGGAGAATCAAGTTACATGAAAGGTAAAGTAAAATGGTTTAATAACGACAAAGGTTACGGATTTATTGAACATGCAGATGGTGAAGATATTTTTGTACATTATTCTTCTATTTTAACGCCTGGCTACAAAACCTTAGTCGAGGGACAATATGTTGAGTTTGAACTAGTTAGAACCGATAAGGGATTGCAAGCCAAAAATGTAGTAGAAATCAAAACTACTTTAGTATAGTAGTTTTATTTTGCCATAAATTATTGTAAAAATGACAAAAAGGATGACTTAGAAAAATAAATATGATAAAATATTAGTAATAATAGTAGAAGTTGAATATAAAATTATAGTGAACTTTTGATATTCTACTTGAAAGGAATGAAAACTAATGAATACTAAGTACATGAACATGATCGAAGTTTTAATAAGTATATTTATGGTAGATAAAGGTGAAATAAAAGTTCTATTGTATAAAAAAAACGATGAACCATACAAAGGTCATTGGATGTTACCTAGTAGTCTTTTGTTTTCTAATGAAACAATATTTGAATGTGCTGATGATATAATTAAAAATATGGTAGGAATGAGTGAAGTTTATCTAGAAAATGGTTCAATCTATAGTAATATCAATAGGGTTCCAGATAAAAGAGTTATTGGTTGTTCATTATTAGCCATTGTAGATAGTGTAAAAGCTAACATTGAAAGAAGAGATGTTTCTGGCTTTGAAAGTGAGTGGTTTAGTATATATAAAATACCAAAAATGGTTGGCGACCATAAGAAAATAATCGATGAAAGTGTATTGATTTTGTATGACAAAATTAAAAAAGGCTCTGTATTAAAAATTTTATTTCCAAGCGATTTAACATTACCAGAATTACAGAGGGTTTATGAACAAGTGCTAAATAAAGATTTAGATCGTCGTAATTTCAGAAAAAAAATATTAAGTTTAGGAATAATAGAACCAACTGGTGAAAAGAACGACTGTAAAACTGGTAGACCAGCTAATTTATATAGATTTAAGGATGATTTTGAAATATCTAGTAGCTTATATGAGGATGTAATAAAATGAATAATGAAGGTTGGGGATTAACATCATTCTTAGCGTTTTTTACAGTACTTTTTCTAGGCTTTTTCATAGCACTAGTAATAGCAAGAAAAAATTTTGGTGAAATATTTAATGAAGATATTGCTAATAAATTAGTAGCATCAGTTGATAATATATCGATAAATAATAAAAAAGGTAAAGAGAAAAGTAATAGTATAGATTATTCAGTATATGAAGAATACTTAAAAGAAGCGGGAATACTTTATTATAAAAATAATACAATTTATGAAGAATATGTTAAAATTGATAGACTAATAGAAAAAGAATATATTAAAGAAATTCATGATCCTAATAATTATAATAATATTTGTAAAGGATATGTAGTGTATAATAATGAAAAATGTAAATCATATATAAGATGTATTGGTAATTATGCTACAAATGGTTATGATTTAAAATACGAATAAAATTGTATTGACAAATTTATCATATTTTTGTAAAATTATAACGTAAGCTTTTTTTGGAGTAGTACTCAAGAGGTCGAAGAGGGCGCCCTGCTAAGGCGTTAGGTCGGGTAACCGGTGCGGAGGTTCAAATCCTCTCTACTCCGCCATTAGAAAATAAACCTTTGGTAATCAGAGGTTTTTTATTGACAATTTGTAGTGTCACTGTTATAATAAACTAACAGTTTTGGGGGTGGTTTTATGCTAGACATAAGTAATCAATATAAAAGACTAAAATTAGATGAGGTAAAAATTTTAAATGCAAAAATGTTCGATGATTCATTATCATATGAAGAAAAAAGAAAAATAAGAGAGGAAATATTTACAGGGACACTATATTTAATAGATAATTTTATAGAAAAATTGGATTTTAGCATAGTAAAATCAGCAGTATTCGATATTGATGATATAACTAATATATGCTGTGAGGAGTGGTTAAAATTTATAGATTCGGGGGAAATGGTTAATCTAGATTATTTCAGTAAATTTTTTTCAATTAAACTTTATTATAAAATAGTTAAAAATTTAAGTGGATGCATACCTTGTGAAGTTTTCAGATATAAAAATTTTAAAATCGTATTAAGACAATGTTTAAAAATTGTTGAAGAGGGTGGAGAAATAACTTTTGATGATATAAAATCTTATTTTGGTGTAATTGTATTAAATGAACAAGATATTGAAAAAATTAATGAAATATTAAAAAATATTACTAAAAAAGGATATATTTCTGATCATAAATTGTTGTTATTAAAACCTATTTTTGAAGAATTTTTTACTAATAATAGAAATATTGATTTGAAAAATCAACCAATTGAAGCATACAATCAAATTTTAAATCAAATGGAACCTAATGATATTAGAACTAGATTTAAAAATGACTGTGAAAATTTACTTACGGCTAGAGAAGAATATGTACTTAAAGCAAGATGTGGTTTTGATTTACCATATAAATCTTATCGCGAACTTGCTTCAGATTTTCACGTTAGTAGACAGCGTATAAAACAGATAGAAAATAAAGCATTAAGAAAAGAACGACAAATAAATAGTCAAATGTATCAATACTATAAATAGCCTTTACAAAATATTATTTTTAATTTACAATAGTAATAGGTGATAAATTGTTATCTGTTACAGCTTCAAAAAACAAAAATCTCGCAACCACTTATTTTGTAAGTGTTTGTGGGATTTTTTCGTTGTTAAAAAAGTGCGGAATTTGTTTTTCACTTATACCCTTTGATATTCTTCATATTTAGATGGGTAAGTAATAATAAAACTTTGTTCAATATTATCTTCTTTTACCATTTTTACTTATAGAAAAATTTATCATAATACTTTTTAATTAAATCTTCTTTATTTTACCTATTTAAAGAATAAGTATTGATTAGATAGAAAAAAAGTTTACAAAAAAATAGATATATGCTAGAATATTTAATAAACTTTTGAGAGGGGGTGTAAATGATGAAAGTTTATAGAGCGATTCCGGATTTATTTGTAACAAATGAGAAATTAGAACAAAGATCTTTACGGGGTTTAGAAGGAATCTATTATCAAGCGGGTTACTCTTCATTTGTGAATGAAATGGGATATCATGCTTATAATAGCATAGCCAAAGATATAAAGAATGAGGGAAAATATTTTTACCTATTTGCTGAGGATGCCATACAGGAAGCTAGTACTTTAATTCGAGGTTATCATAGATTGAGAACGGATACATGTTTAGTTATAGAATATGATATTCCAGAAGATATTGTTTTAAAAATAATTGGATATGGTGACTATACTGATGGTATACAGCCATTATATCTAATAGAAACTTACATAGAAAAAAGCGATTTTGGTAATCAAATTATAACTACTGATGAAATATCGATTGAAGAAAAAACTGGATTTTTAATTAATTCATTAAATGAATCATTAAAAAGAATTTTAGAATGTCAATCGACTCTTGATATGATCGATTATCTTACATACTTTAATGGTAAAAAATTGGAATCTATAATAGATAATAAAGATGAGCTAGTAAAGGTATTAATAAATAGTTCTCTTTATACCTCTTTTATGAATAAAAGAAGGCAATTAATTCAATCATCTTATATTACTAAAAAAATAATACCAGTAAATCCACAATTTTGGCGTAAAAAATTTAAAAATCGTAAACAAATTGAAGATTATTATCAAAACATGGAAATTGATTGCAATTTTTCTTTTCAAAATCAATGTAAAAAAGAAATATTATATTACTTACAACAAGATAATCAGGAAAAGGAAAAGGTAAAAGAATTATTACGTCAAATAAAACACTAAAAATGTTGTATAATTATTATAGTTTTTAAAACCTCATTGGTATTAGAAACACAGTAATTTTATAAGTTTAGAGATGCCTAAACTTGTGGCTCAGGGAAAAAGTATAAACAATGCTGTGGCAAGTAGTAGGTTTTATA
>CAYTKH010000066.1:0-7610 GCA_964438315.1 uncultured Muribaculaceae bacterium
CTATTTGTTGATATTGTAACAGCTCCTTTTTGTCCAGCTTTAGATATGATTTCAGCTTCTCTTGAATGGTTCTTAGCATTTAAAACTTCATGAGGTAAACCAACTTTTTTTAACATGGAACTTAACAATTCACTTGTTTCAACAGCTATTGTACCTACTAAAACAGGTTGCCCTTTTTTATGCCTTTCTACTATTTCATTTATAATTGCCTTATATTTACCATTTTTAGTAGCAAAAATTAAATCTCCAAAATCCTCACGAATGACAGGCTTATTAGTTGGAATTTGAATAACATACATATTATAAATTTCTCTAAATTCTTCTTCTTCTGTTTTAGCTGTACCTGTCATACCAGATAATTTATTATACATCCTAAATAAATTTTGAAATGTTATAGTAGCTAAAGTTTTTAATTCTTGATTAATTTTTACACCTTCTTTAGCTTCTATAGCTTGATGTAATCCATCGGAATAACTTCTTCCTTCCATTAAACGACCTGTAAATGGATCTACAATAATGATTCTACCATCCTTAACAACATAATCGACATCGTTATGCATCGTATAATTAGCCCGCAAGGCTTGATTTATATAATGAACTAAACTAGTGTGACTTAAATCATATAAATTCTCTACATTAAAATACTTCTCACCTTTTTTTATACCTTCAGTATCTAAAGTTACAGCTTTAGTTTTTTCATCATATAAATATCCATTATTTTCTTTTAAAGATTTTGCAAATTTATCAGCTTGTTCATATAGATTAGCTGATTCCATGAAACCACCAGATATAATTAAAGGTGTTCGTGCTTCATCGATTAAAATAGAATCAACTTCATCGACAATAGCGTAATTTAATGGTCTTTGTGTTCTATCTTCAGCTTTAACTACCATATTATCTCTTAGATAATCAAAACCTATTTCGTTATTAGTTGTATATGTTATATCACAATTATATACTTCTTTTTTCTCTTTAGAAGATAATTCACGATAATTTACACCAACTGTAAGACCTAAAAATCTATATATTTCACCCATCCAATTAGCATCACGTTCTGCTAGATATTCATTGACGGTTACAATATGCACACCTTTACCTTCTAAGGCATTTAAATAAGCTGGCATTGTTGATGTTAAAGTTTTACCTTCACCTGTCTTCATCTCTGCTATATTACCTTCATGAATAGCTAGCCCACCTAATATTTGAACATAAAATGGTTTTTCATTGATAACACGACTAGCCGCTTCCCTAGCTACAGCAAAAGCCTCAACCTTTATATCTTCCAAAGTTTCTCCATTAGCTAATCTATTTCTAAATTCTTCCGTTTTATTTTTTAACTGTTCATCACTAAGTTTAGACATCTCATCATCTAGTAATATTATTTTATCAGCTATTTTTTTAAATTTCTGCAATGCCTTATATTCATCATCAAATAATTTTTTTAATAATTTCATTTTATCAATCCTCTCATGTAATATATTTTACCAAAAATATATTAAAAAGTAAAAGAAAATAGAATATCTTATATATTTAAAACCCCTTTTATGGGGTTTATCCTATTTCATTTCAATAATACCGTAATTACCATCTTTTCTTTTATATACTACACTTATATTGTTAGTATCAACATCGTTATATACAAAGAAAGTGTGTCCTAATAAATTCATTTGGAGTATAGCTTCTTCTTCATTCATCGGTTTAGCTTCGAAAGTTTTCCTTTTAACGATTAAACCATTTTCTTCCTCATTATTTTCTAAATCAAAATCAACAAATACAGTTTCATTATCTTTTGATGTTTTCTTTAGCAACCGTGTTTTATTCTTTCTTATTTGCCTTTCAAGTTTTTCATAAACCAAATCGATAGCCGCATATAAATCTTTATTTGTATCTTCAGCTCTAAGTATGTTCTTTTTAATTGGAATAGTTACTTCTACAGTTTGATCAACATTAGTTACTTTTATAAGTACATTAGCTGATAAACCATCAAAATTTTCGAAGTATTTATCAAGTTTTCCAATTTTGTTTGTTATGTAACTTCTAATAGCATCTGTGACTTCAACTTTGCTACTGCGGATATTTATTTTCATATATACCACCTTTCTATGTTCAGTATATCACATTTTTAATATTTTTTAAATCTTTTAATCAAAATTAATAAAATACATCATTTAAATACAAACCTTCTGGAGGTGCAGTTATACCAGCTTTTTTTCGGTCTTTACCATTCAATATTGTTATCATATCCTCACTTTTTCTTTTACCTTCGCCTATTTCAATCAATGTTCCAACAATATTCCTTACCATGTATCTTAAAAAACCTGTTCCAAGTAGTGAAATTGTTATAGTATTTACATCTTTTATATTCCTATATAAATTAGCTTGTATTATCGTCCTTACAGTATCTTTATCAGTCTCTAACTTAGCGAAAGCCTTAAAATCATATGTACCTTCTATATATTTTAATGCTCTTTGGATTTCAGCTATATCAAGTCGTTTATTATATTGATAAACGTAATTTTTTTCAATAGGATTATATTCCCCAATATTAATTTTATAAATATATTCTTTAGCTTTTACATTGAATCTAGCATGAAAATCATCATCAACCACCTTGATACTCTTAATATATATATCGTCGTTTATTAAACTGTTAAGTGAATCTTTTAATTTATCTGGGTCAATCTGTTTATCTAAATCAAAATGTGCTTTTTGATTTATAGCATGAACATGAGCATCCGTTCTACCTGATGCACTAATGGTCACTTTTTTATTGCTGTTTATTTTAGTTAATTTACTCTCTATCTCGTGCTCTATAGTTTTAGTTTTTGGTTGTTTTTGATAACCAGAATAATTTGTACCATCGTATGAAAATGTCATGAAATATCTCATTTTTACCTCCTATTTAACATACCTATAAATATCTTTTATAAGGTCGTTTATTTCATCCCTATATCCCATTTTAATATTCTTCTTATTTAATACTGTACTAGAAAAGCTGACAACATTAGGAGCCTGCAAGCCGTATTTTTTTAGCAAATTAGTATCTTTAAATACATCGTATTTATTTTTGCATATTATAAGTTTACCACTATCTATGATACATACATTATCAACTATTTTATGAAGTATATCTACTTTATTTGTTGCAATAATGACTGTTTTATTATATCTGATTTTAAGTAATCTAAATATTTTAATTATCTTTTTTATATCATTATTATCAAGTGTGATAAATGGTTCATCAATTATTAATATCTTTGGATTATAAATTAGAATACTTGCGATATTAAGTTTTATTTTCTCACTTTTACTTAAATTAATTACCTTTTTATGAGCAGTATTTTCAAGTCCTACCATAATTAATACATCTTGTATTCGCTTACCTATTTCCTGTAAGTGATATTTTTTAATCATCAAGGTTTCTTTTAAATATTCATATATGGTATTATTTACTATTAAATTATTATTGCAATCAGTATAACCAAAGTTTTTATTTATGTCTATGCTACCTTCGGTTGGTTCTATAATATTAGCGATTAATTTAAGTAATAATGATTTACCACTACCATTTTTGCCTATTATTCCAGTTATACCTTTTTCGATATTTAAATTAATATTTTTTATAGTATCATTATATGTAACATTTTTTAATATTATTTCCATAATTTATTCACCAACTTAACTTCGTTTAATATTAATTTATCAACTAATCCGTAATATTTTAATTTTAAACATAGATTTGCTAAAAATGGTAAATCACGATTTATTTTGGTAAATTTTTGTTCTTTATCTAATAATTCATTTTTACTACCTATTACTTCTATTTTTTGCTCATTGATTAGTGCTATATTAGAAGAATATATTAAATCTTCGATATCAGTTGTAAAATATATTATTGTTGATATTTTCTCATCCGATAGTTTCTTTAGATTTTTTAATAGTTTTTCTTTGATTACTATATCTACCATATTTAATGCATCATCAATTATAATTATTTTATCTTTTTTTAATAATGCTAGTATGATATTTAAAATTTGGATTTCCCCACTACTCAACATATCTATATTTTTATCTAATAAATCTATTTTTTTTATCTGTTTTAATAATTTATTAACTTCCTCTTTATCATACTCTTTTAATATTTCTAATACTTTAGTATGTTGACTATTATCTATAAATGGTACTAATAGAATATTTTTTTTATCATAGTATGATATTAGTTCACTTTCAATTAATATATTATCGTATGTTGGTATAATACCTGATAATATGTTTGCTAATATTGTTTTACCACATGAACTTTTACCGATAATCATTAAAAATTCATTTTTATAAACATCTAAATATAATCCTTTAAAAAGATTGCTAAAATTTAAATTAATAACTTCAATTATCTTTTCCATAACATCACCAATAAAATATATTATAATATATTTGTTTAATTTTTACAATTAAATTTAATACTTTTAGAAAAAATAGCCTAATTGAAGTGCTATTTTAATCCATTAAACATCTTATATAATTGATGGCATCGTTTGAATAATTAACTAATTTTAGAGTATCTCCCATTAATGATTTATTAATGTATGTACCATTTTCTATTGTCTTTTCTTCCTTTGTTTCATACCAACTATTATATCTAATAACTAATCTAGGTAGAACATATTCGTTAAAACCTATGTCAAATACTTTCGTTTTAATATCTCTATTTTTGTTTTCTAAATCTTCAATACCTATATCTACCATAATACTACCATTTTCATTTATTATAGATATTATCAATATTTGGTTATCACTTTTCTTTTCTTGATATGTTTTAATTATATTCATTAACTCATCGTAGATATTTATATAGTTATATATATCCTCCACATTATCCACCTCTTTATTCAAGAACATTATACCATATTATCAAAGAAAAATCTCACTTATAAGTGAAATTTTAGTCTGAAAATAATCCCCATGCTGTTGCAACTGGTCTTGTTTCGTGGTTTCCACTGCTATCAATAGGATCATTTATCAGTTTATTATTTACTACTAAGGAACAAGATGTTCCACCATCTAAGTTAGCTGCATTAATAGCTCCATAATTTTCCATGATTTCCACTAAATCACCCATATCTGCTCCAGGATACTTTAATGTTCTACCATCAATTACAAGAAATAGTACAATTCCATCAGCTCTTTGTCCAATAGCAGTTCTAGGTGCCGTGCCCCAACCTCCATTTCCTTTTACAAAAGAGCTCTTACCATTGACAATCAAGAAAGGCCCAAATGTAACTGCATCTCTTATACCTTTTTTCAATGCTTGGTTAGCTGTTAATTTTCCTAATACTAATTTATTGTTTTTATCAAACCCTATTATTCCACCCGATTTATAATAAGATCTTGATGATATAATTTTTCCATTTTGTATTACCACTCCTTGTGGTACACCGCCATTACTACTATAGTTTGGATCAACAAATCCTCCACCATTAATAGCAACTAATGCTTTTTGAGATTTTGCCATATCTACTACAAATTGACCACGTGTACCTATATATTTAGATGTCATAACTCTAATTTTAGATGGATCATATATAACAACTAAGTATCCTTTATAGCCTTTGCCTTTTATATTAATGAGTTTATATTTATCATTATTAGGGTCTTTAGTCAATATTTCCTTTTCATATTTACTTGCATAATCAGGTATATCGAAATTAATTTCACCAACACTAATTTTAGATGTATCTGTATTTTCATTAACTTCTATTACTTTATTGTTTTCTAAAACTTTTTCTATTGTTTTTTCACTATAAAACCAAGTAGCTAAATACTGATGATTCAAAGTGGTCATTGCAGTTGTAATTAACCAATTTCTAAATCCCGAAAATGGGCCATATAATAAGAAAAGTATAGTTCCCATCATAAGTACAAAAATCACTATCAAAATTATTATTATCTTTTTAAACAAACTTATTTTCTTTTTATTTTCCATCATAAAACATATTCCTAACCTTTTTGAATAATATATTCATCTACAACTTTAAATTTATTATTCTTTTTAACCCATTCATTATATTTTTTTATAGTTTTATTATAAGAATTTATATCATTTTCAAATACTTTATATATACTTTTATATGATCTATTGAACATATCACACATGTTATTTATTTCTATATCAGCATAGTATTTTTTACAATTATCATTTAAGTATTTATTATTATTTACTATTTCATTTGTAATCTTATTGTACTGTTCTAACGTTGTATTTATTTTTATCGAATTTTCATAAAAAGTAGCATAATATACATCTTCATTTGTAATTAATTCTTTTAATTCCTCTCTTTTTGTATTATACGTTTCTATTTGATAGCTATAGATATTATAATTCTTAAGTATATTGAGCATAATTTCTTTAGCATGTCTTTGATCGGATTTTATTGAATTAATTATACTATATATAAAGATACCTATTAATTCTATAACTATTATTGAAATAATGATTATTTTCTTTTTATTCATACTACCATCTCACTACTTTATAAAAGTATCATACTTTATTGTAATAAATCAAGACATTTTATTAAAAAAACAATATTTATGTCATTTATATATTATATGATTATACATAATTATTGTTTATTATTAATATCAATTATAAAGTGAATCAAAATCTCTAATTTTTATAATAGCTAGGGTATCTTTATATTTAAAGGTATACCTTACTGTGGAATCATCGTAGTATATATCACTTATTACATTTGAGGACTCATACTTCTTTAGTAATTCACCTACTATACATACTTGGTCATTTTCAGATAATTTTTTATATTGATCCATATCAAATAATGTATTAGCACCTTTTTCAAAATCAGTTAAATTACTATTATATATATTATCTACGTCTATATCTATATGTTTTTTTCTTAAATCATTTATATTGTCTTTTAAAGAATTGATGTCCTTTTTTAATTTATCAACATTCCTATACAATGAAATAATACATATAGAAATTATCAATAATATACATACTATAGGAATCGTTTTTTTTATATTTATCTTCATTATTACCTCTTAACTATTAATCTCTATTAATTCATATTCTCTTGATCCATATCCTAATTCACTAGCTGATTCAATAGTATGAATACCATTTTTAGATTCTATTCTTTCTATTAAATGATTTTTACCAGGATCATTTGAGTTATATACTAAATCATTACAAGCTTGATCGATTGCAACTGGATCTACTGATGCTAAAATTCCTATATCTTGCATACATGGATCTTCTGCTTTTTTACAACAATCACAATCAACTGACATATTACACATAACATTTATATAAACTATATTACCTTTAAAATAATCTACTACACTACCTGCTGCATCTGCCATTGATTCTAAAAAATATGTTTGATTCACTTGGAACATATCTTCATAGGTACCATCTTCTTTTCCAACACAGTGTATATATCTTTTACCCTTACTAGATGCAATACCTATTGATAATTGTTTCAATGCTCCACCATATCCACCCATTGGATGGCCTTTAAACTGTGACAACACTAGCATTGTATTATACTTATCTATATTTTTCCCTACATAGTTTTTTGATAACT
>CAYTKH010000067.1:0-7585 GCA_964438315.1 uncultured Muribaculaceae bacterium
AGTAACAGGATATGATATCATACCTTTTTGGGTTAATAGAATGACTTTTCAGGGGTTAGAATTTACAAAAGTAAGACCATTTAAAGAATGTCTAATCCATGGGCTTATCCGTGATAAACTAGGAAGAAAAATGAGTAAATCACTAGGTAATGGAGTAGATCCTATGGATGTAATAGAAAAATATGGCTGTGATTCATTAAGGTTCTTTCTTGCAACTAATTCATCCATTGGTATGGATTTAAGATACGATGAAGAAAAAGTAGCATCAACATGGAATTTTATAAATAAGCTTTGGAATGCATCGCGATTTGTTTTGATGAATATCGAAAATAATATAGATAAAATCGATATAAAAAAATTAAATTTAAGTGATAAATGGATTTTAACTAAATTAAATCAACTTATAAAAAAAGTTAGAAAACATATGGATAAGTATGAATTTAATGTTGTTGGAACCGAAATCTATAACTTTGTATGGAATGACTTTTGTGATTGGTATATAGAATTATCTAAAAATAATCTAAATCAACCAGTTATAATAAAAGTATTAAAAGACATACTAAAAATGTTACATCCTTTTATGCCATACGTAACAGAAGAAATATATCAGATGCTAAAAGATAATGAAGAATCAATTATGATAAGTAAATATCCTATTTATAATAAAGATGAAGTATTTAAAGAATCTAGTGAACTTGATGAAATAATAGAATTAATTAAAAAAATAAGAAAAATCAAAACAGATTATAACATAGGTAAAGAATTCTATTTAATGCTTAAAAATGATATACCATATAAAGATATCTTATCCAGTATATTAAAAATTAATCCAAATAATATAATATTTGAAAATAAAGACTTAGAGAAAGTAGAAATAAGCGACAATATTACATTATATTATGATGGAACAAATAATAAGCAAAAAGAAAAAGAAAATCTATTAAAAGAAAAAGAATTATTAGAAAACTCTATAAATAGAAGAGAAAAACTATTATCAAACGAAAATTATATAAATAAAGCTCCTAAAAACATAGTTGAAAAAGAAAGACAAGATTTAATAAAAGAACAAAATAATTTAAAAATAATATTAAAAAGAATAAAGAACGTATAATAAAAATTTTCTTTTCCATACTATAAAAGGATACTATTTCGACAAATGTTTACATAAAAGGACAAAAAAGAGTTGACATAGTAAAAAATAATATGATATGATTATATCGTAAAATAGAGGAGGAAGGAATAATGAAAAAAAACATTAAAGGTTTTACACTAATTGAGTTGTTAGCTGTAATCGTAATTTTAGCTATTATTGCATTAATAGCAACACCTATCGTGTTAAACTTAATTGAAAGAGCTAGAAAAGGAGCAGCAGAATCAAGTGCTTATGCATATATTAAATCATCAGAAACTGCAGCAGTAGTTGAACTTATGAGTAACACTAGTCTTGATTTAGCTAATAAAACTTGTAAAGTACAAGCTACTCAAACTCAACTTAGTTGTGAAGATAGTGATGGTACAGTTTTAGCTACTTTAACAATAGATGTTAAAGGTGACCTACCAAAAGAAGGAAGTACAATCACTTTTAATGCTCAAGGTTCAGTTACAGAGGTTAATTTTAATATTGGTGCATATAATGTTACACTTAATGAAAAACGTGAGGCAGTTGCAACTAAAGGTACATCTGCGTCAAATCCATCAACATCTACAACAACAGGAGCTTAATAGAAAAGAGAATACGGGTTATGTGTTCTTTTTTTTTCACTTGATTATAAAAAGTAGCTATGCTATAATTAACGTAGGTGATTGAATGAGAATAAGGATAAACATGCTTTCAAGTGCTGATAAAGTTGATGGACAAGGTGTTGGAAGTGCTTACTTAGAGTTAATAAATTTACTAGATGAAGGTGCAAGTGATATATTTGATGTTAAAATTAACGATAAAAAGGATGCTGATATATTACATCATCATACAGTAGAACCTAGAAATTATTTTAAAATGAAAAGAACAAAAGGGGTAAATGTCTGTTATGTACATTTTTTACCAGATACATTGGATGGAAGTATAAAATTGCCAAAATTTGCATTCAATATTTTTAAAAAATATGTAACTAAATTTTATAAGAAAGCAGATTATCTAGTAGTAGTAAATCCTATTTTTATAGAAGATTTGGTAAAATTTGGTATTGATAGAAATAAAATATTTTATATACCTAACTATGTTTCAAAAGATAAATTTTTTGTAAAAAACAAAGATGAAATAGATAAAATAAAACAAAAATATAATATTCCAAAGGACAAATTTGTTGTATTAGGTGTGGGACAAGTACAAACAAGGAAAGGTGTAAAAGATTTTATTGAAGTAGCAAAATCGTTAAAAGATATAACCTTCGTTTGGTGTGGTGGTTTTTCCTTTGGTAGAATAACGGATGGATATGAAGAACTTAAAAAGATATACGAAAATCCTCCAGAAAATGTTATATTTACAGGTATTATTAAAAGAGAAGAAATGAACGATATGTATAATGCCTGTGATGTTTTGTTTATGCCAAGTTATAACGAACTATTTCCAATGTCTATATTAGAAGCTATAAATACTCATAAACCACTTTTACTAAGAAATCTTGATTTATATCATGATATACTATTTGATAAGTATTTAAGTGGTGAAAATAATAATGATTTTAAAGAAAAAATAACCGAATTAAAAGATAATAAAATGGTGTATGATAAATATTCTAAACTTTCAAAAGAAATAAGTGAATTTTATAGTAAAGAACACGTTTTAAATATATGGATAGAATTCTATAAAAAAATCGTAAAAAAATAACGTAAAAACAAAAAACTCTGATGAGTTTTTTTGTTGCGAATTTAGTATACATTATGCTATAATCTAATAAGATAATATATAAATAGGGAGGTAACAATGAAAGTAATGACCGTAGATGGCAATGAAGCCTGTAGTTATTCAGCCTATATGTTTACAGAATTAGCTGGTATTTATCCTATTACACCAGCAACTCCAATGGCAGAACACTTAGATGAGTGGGCTAATCAAAATAGATTAAATATATTTAATGATAAAGTAAAAGTAATTGAGATGCAAAGTGAAGCAGGAGCTAGTGGATTAGTACATGGATCATTATCATCAGGTGTTTTAACAACTACATTTACAGCAAGTCAAGGTTTACTTTTAATGATACCTAATATGTACAAAATAGCCGGTGAAATGTTGCCAGGAGTCATTCATGTAGCAGCAAGATCAATTGCAACTCATGCTTTATCAATTTTTGGTGACCATCAAGATATATATGCGACTCGTATGACTGGCTTTAACATGTTAGCATCATCTAGTCCACAAGATTGTGCATTTTTATCATTAATAGCACATTTATCTGCAATTAAAGCAAGTCTACCATTTTTACATTTTTTTGATGGATTTAGGACATCACATGAAATTAATAAAATAAAAGTACTAGAGCAAGATGAAATATCTGATTTAATAGATTATGAAGCTTTAAACAACTTTAGAAAAAAAGCATTAAATCTTAATAACCAATTTATAAGAGGAACAACTCAGAATGATGACGTTTATTTCCAATGGACGGAAGCTAGAAATACATACTATGATAAAGTACCTGATATAGTAAATTACTATATGGAAAAAATAAATGGAAAAGCTGGAACAAATTATCGACCATTTAACTATTATGGAAGTGGAAATGCAACAAAAATCATAGTTGCAATGGGATCTGTTTGTGAAGCAATTAAAGAAGTAATTGATAAGTTAGATGAAGATATTGGTTTAATAGAAGTTCATCTATATCGACCATTTAGTAAAAAATATTTTATGAAAGTATTACCCAGTACAGTTAAAAATATAGCTGTTTTAGATAGAACTAAGGAGTTCAGTGGTGTAGGAGAACCACTATATCTAGATGTTGTAAGTATATTAAAAAATCAAAATATAAATGTAGTAGGTGGAAGATATGGATTATCTAGTAAAAATACAACTCCAGCTGATATAAAAGCTATATATGATATGCTAGATAATCCTATAGATAATTTCACGGTAAGTATTAAAGATGATGTTACTAATTTAAGTTTAAAAATAGATGACTTTAAAATACATAACCATACCGAACTACTAATATATGGATATGGTAGTGATGGTATGGTAAGTGCTTCAAAATCAATAATTAAATTAATAGGTGATAATACCAATAAATATGTTCAAGGTTACTTTGAATATGATTCCAAAAAATCTGGTGGAGTAACAATAAGCCATTTAAGATTTTCTGATGAAATTATAAGGTCCACATATTACGTAGAAAATCCTAAATTGATAGTTATTACGAAAGATACCTACTTAAACGATTTCGATACATTATCAAAGATAAAAGAAAATGGTACCATATTAATAAATACAATCAAGAGTGAAGAAGAATTCATAAATGATTTAAGCGATATAAATAAGAAGATTATAAAAGATAGAAATGTAAAACTATATATAATTAATGCTTACAGTCTAGCACGTAAATTAGGATTAGGTAATAAGATTAGTATGATTATGGAAATTGTTACTATTAAATTATTAGAATTAATCGATTATCAATTTGCCAAAGAAACCTTAAAAAAATATATAGAAAATAAATTTATAAAAAAAGGTGAAGATGTTATAAATTCTAATAAAGAATCAATAGACTTAGCACTATCATATTTAAAAGAAATAAATGTAACCAGCTATAACGAAGTTGAAAAAGAAAAATTACCAAATACAATATATGAAAGTGTAAGAAAAAGATTAGGTAATACTCTACCTGTTTCAAGTTTTTTAAATCAAGCTGATGGACGATTTATATATGGAACATCTAAACTAGAAAAAAGATGTATAAGCGATATAGTACCAATTTGGTTAAGTGATAATTGTATAGCATGTAATCAATGTTCGTTTGTATGTCCCCATTCCGTAATAAGGCCATTTCTATTAGATCAAGATGAATATGACTTATTGGATGATGATATTAAATTGCGTTGTATAAAGCCATTAAATAAGGAATATGAAGGTTATTACTATATAATTGGTATATCAGTAAGTGATTGTACAGGTTGTGGAATATGTACTAAAATATGTCCTGGAAAGAAAAGCGAGAAAGCTTTAATATTTAATAATCTAGAAAAAGTTAAAAATGAACAGAGAATATTTGATTATTTAATAAATAATGTAAAAGAAAAGAAGGTTAATACTAGTTTAGTTGTAGGTAGTCAATTTAAACAACCAAAATTTGAATTTTGTTCAGCTTGTGCTGGTTGTGGCGAAATAGGCTATATAAAAATATTAACACAATTATTTGGTGAAAATATGATTATAGCTAATGCGACAGGTTGTTCATCTATTTATGGTGGTAGTATACCTTCTATACCTTACACAGTACCATGGGCCAACTCTTTATTTGAAGATAATGCTGAATTTGGGTATGGTATTTTAATGGGAAATGCACTAATTCGAAATCGTATTAAGAGTATTATGCAAGACAATATGGATAATGTTAATCATGAACTATTTACTAAATGGATAGAAAATATGGATGATTATGATATAACTTTAGATGTTTATAATAATATTGATTATACTAATATACCTAAATCTTTATTAGAATTGAAAGATTATATTGTAAAAAGAAGTGTTTGGACTATTGGTGGTGATGGCTGGGCTTATGATATTGGTTTTTCAGGAATAGACCACGTATTATCCAGCAATGACGATGTTAATATTTTAGTCTTGGATAGTCAAGTTTATTCTAATACAGGTGGGCAATCTTCTAAAGCTAGTCCAAGAGGTGCCATTGCATCATTTGCAAGTAGTGGTAAGAAAACAAATAAAAAGGATTTAGCTCGTATAGCTTTATCATATCCAAATTGTTATGTAGCAAGTATAAGTTTAGGAGCTAATATGATGCAAGTTCTAAAGGCATTTAAAGAGGCTAATGAACATAAGGGACCATCAATTATAATAGCATATTCTCCATGTATATCGCATGGTATTGAGGGTGGTATGGGTAATACTATTAATATGGAGAAATTAGCAGTGTCATGTGGATATTATCCTATATTTAGATACAATCCTAATACTTCTAAGTTTACTTTAGATAGTAAGAATGTAAACTTCGATGATTATGATAATTTCTTATTATTACAAACTAGGTATAAGATGCTAAAAAAGATAAATCCTAGTGAGGCAGATAATTTATTAAAACTTAATAAAGAAGATGCTATTAAAAGATATAATTATTATAAAAGCTTAAGTGAAAATAATGAATAGTTTAAAAGGATTAAAATATCCTTTTTACTTTACATTTACTTTGTAAAATGTAGATAATTTATTAAAAAAAATAATAGTAAATAAAAAAGCATGTGTTATACTAAAATCGTATAAGGTATGTATAAATCATAACTAGCCCATAAAAGAATAAAAAAAGAGGAACTGTCCCCCTGAAGAACAGTCCCATAAAAGAATAAAAAGGGGTTGGCTAGTGTGATACTAGCACCAATTCAATTTCGAATTGGTGCTTTCTATAATAACTTTTAATGAGGATTTTGTCAAGTGTTTTTTGAAAGAAAATTTAAAAAATTTTAAATATTCGATAAATTAATATTTTTTTGACCCAAAATACCAAATAATATTGCAATTTTAATCATTTTTCTATATAATAAATCACCGAAGGAGGAATATAAATGAAAACAGATCAAATTTTTATAGGTAATATTAGAAAATGTACAAAATATGAAACGCATACTACATTTAGTAGCAGTATGTATATCGGTGATCAATGTATTGGATGTGATTCGTTTGGATATATTGATAAAGACGATGAACTTTATAAGGAAAATGCTGTTTTAATAAAAATTGAAAATGGTGGCTATGTTGATTTAGAAAGATTTAATTCAATTTTAGATTATATTAGAATTTATCGAGATATTACAAAAGATGGTTATCGTTTAGGAGGATTGATGATGTCAACATCAGCTCATTGTATTGATAGTTTATTTGTTGATGGGAAATCTTTAAAACCTTATTATGCTGATAAACAACAAACAGACAATATATCAGTACGTCAATTAAAAAAAAGTAATAGATAATTTCACACGTTAATTGACGATTTCAATGGATTGACAGGTCAATTTAGTTATAGTAATTATTGGGGTGAAATCAATGTAGATGGAACATTAGGTCCAATAAGTGGGACTCGCATGGAAGCTCTTGTATCTGGCTCATGGGATTCAATTGTTAGAGTCACTAAACTGTCTAATTGGACTGTAACAAAGAGTATTTCAACAGGAGAAACTGCAAGAGAAACTGATAGAAAAACATTAACAACTTCAACACGTACAGTAACATATTCATCTACATCTAACTGTAGATAAAATGAAAAACTTCAAAAAAGAAGTTTTTTTCGTGCATACTAAAATACGACAAAATTCTTTATAATCATCTGCTATAGTAGAAAATAATTCTATTTAGGAGGTGATGAAATGATAGAAGAAAAAGAAAAGTTTTATACATGTAAATATGATAGAACCTTTAAAG
>CAYTKH010000068.1:0-1853 GCA_964438315.1 uncultured Muribaculaceae bacterium
TGTGCTTGTTTCAATTTTTACACTTGTTGTATAACTTTCCTATTATACAAAAAAAGCCATTAAAATAATGTCTCTTCCTCTTCTTCATCACCCAGTAACTTAATATAAATTAAACGTGATAAGAAAAATATAATAAGTCCTACATATAAAACATCAAGCATATTTCTAGTAACTACTGCACATAAGAAAATTAGTGTCATAAATACCAAAAACGTCAAAGACACAATTTGTGCTTCTTTTTTACTTGTTTTCATATATATTCTCCTTTTTCAGCACAAGAATATAATATCACAAAATTATAAAAAATTTGTTACATTTTGTCGATTAACTAAAATATTGTGTAAAGTAAATGTTTAGTCACTTAAATATTTGTTAAAGAAATTGGCAACTATATCTGCTACTTTCTCTTCTATCTCAGTTATTTTCTCATCAATAGATAGTATTATGACCATCCCCATCATATCACCACTAACAATAATAGGTTTCATAACATAAGTACAATCAATAGTATCACCATCGATTATTTCTAAATTTTTCTGATGTTTTTCCAATATATTTTCTCTTCTTACAATTAAATTTATCATCTTATCACTTAAATTTTTTCCATAATAGTCTTTTTTTAGATTACCTGATACTGCTATAACACTGTCATTATCCGTAATAATAATATTGTGTTTTAAAAATGAATAAATAGAATCTGTAAAATCTTGTGCAAAATCACCTATTCTTTTAACTAGTGAATACTTTTTTAAAATTATCTGGTCATCGTAAGTAATTATTTCAACATTTTCACCATCTCTAATTCTCATCGTTTTTCTTATCTCCTTAGGAATAACAATTCTTCCTAACTCATCAATTCTTCTAACGACACCTGTTTTATTCATGTGTTTGCCTCCTAATCTTATTGTAAATAAAATTAAGAAATTTATACTATATAATTGTAGTGTATTTTTTACACTATATTTTTTTCTATAGTTTCTAATAGTTCAATTAAATAATAGATAAAATGTTTTTCTAAATTGACTATATCAAGTGTAATAATCAAACTATCATTTTTCATACTAAATCTAAATTTCCGATTTATAGAGGTGACGTCCATAAATAATTTATCACCATCAATTTTACTTGTTAAATCTAAAGGTAAAGTAATCTCAATAAAATTATCTGTCTGCCTTATCTTTTCTATTTTTAAATTTCTAGCTAATTTTTCAAACCACTCTTCGTGCATATATATAAGTAAATCTTCACTAATTTTACCAAAACGGTCTTCTATATCTTCTTTTACTTGGTTTAATTTATCATAAGAATTAATAGTATTAATTTTTTTATGAATTTCAATTTTTAAATCAGTATCAGCTACATAACTATCATCGATAGTAGTTGTTACGTTAATTAAAGCTTGTTGTTCTTTTTCTTCACTTACAGATATACCTTTTAATTTATTTACTTCCTCATTTAACATATTCAAATATAATTCTATACCCACACTATCTACAAAACCGGCCTGTTCACTACCTAGTATATCTCCAGCTCCTCTTATTGAAAGATCACGCATAGCAATAGAAAAACCACTGCCTAATTCTGTAAATTGCTTAATTGCTTCTAGTCTCTTATTAGCTGTTTCTGATAAAAATTTATTTGGCTTATACATTAAATAACAATAGGCTATTTTATCACTTCTACCGACACGTCCTCTAATTTGGTACAATTGTGATAATCCAAAATTATCAGCATCGATAATAATTAATGTATTAACATTAGGTATGTCGATACCTGTTTCTATTATCGTTGTACATAGTAAAACATCATATTCTTTATGTATAATTTTAATCATCATATTTTGTAATTAGTGT
>CAYTKH010000068.1:1863-7555 GCA_964438315.1 uncultured Muribaculaceae bacterium
ATCAGGTACTAATCTCTCTATTTCTTTTTTCTTTACTTCGATATTTTCTATACGATTGAATAGAATAAAGGCTTGTCCATTACGTGATAATTCCTTATATATGGCATCCTTAACAATATTATTGTTTTCTTCTAATACATAAGTTTGCACTGGATACCGATTTACAGGTGGTGTTTCAATGAGTGACAAACTTCGTATACCAGCCATCGACATTTGTAAAGTTCTAGGTATTGGTGTTGCTGATAATGTTAAAACATCTATATTATTTTTATATGATTTAATTTTTTCTTTGTGTTTAACACCAAAACGTTGTTCCTCATCAATTACTAAAAGTCCTAAATCTTTGAATTCTATATCTTTACTTAAAATACGGTGTGTTCCTATCAATATATCTATCTTACCATTTTTTAAATCTTCTTTAATTTCATTTACTTTTTTACTAGATACAAAACGATTTAATAATGCTATATTAGTAGCGGTGTTTTCAAATCTTTTAAGAGCATTTTGATAATGTTGGTTTGAAAGTATTGTCGTAGGACATAAATATGCTACTTGTTTTTTTGATAATACAGCTTTATACATTGCCCTAAAAGCCACCTCTGTTTTACCATAACCAACATCTCCACATAATAATCTATCCATAGGATGCTTAGATTCCATGTCTCGTTTTATTTCTTCACTTACACGGTGTTGATCTACTGTATCCTCATAACCAAAATTACTTTCAAATTCATACTGATTTTCATCATCTTTATTAAAAGAATAACCTATACTTGCTTCTCTTGTTGCATAAAGTTTTAAAAGATCACTAGCTATACTTTCAATTTTTTTCTTAACTTTTAATTTTGTCTTAATCCATTCATTACTCCCTAATTTGTTAACTTTTGGTACTAAACTGTCGTTAGAAGAGTACTTACTTAGTAAATCTATTTTTTCAACTGGAATATATAACTTGTCACCACCTTGATATTCTATTGACAAATAATCTTTTAAAATTTTATTTTTATTTAATGTTTTTAGTCCTATATATCTTCCTATTCCATAGATACTATGAACAATGTAATCACCTATATTCAATTTTGATAAATCTTTTATTTTTGAAGAATATTTAAAATTGCTTTTATATCTTGTTATTGATTCTTTTTTATTAAATATTTCTGATTCGCTTATAACTACATAGTTATCTATCATATATCCGTATTTTATTTTTTTAACAATTAAATTTATCTTATTTTGATATATTTCATTTTCATTTGTTACTATAAATTTATCATTTTCGATGTTATCTAAAATGCGATTAACTTGATATCTATTAGATAAACATATAATTACTGTCTTATTTGTTGATAAGTAATGGGTAAGTCGCTTACTAGTATCAACTGGATTATTTGTAAATGTTTCTATTTCGTAGCTATTATAATTACTATAGTTTTTAGTTTCTCCAATTGTATTATCATATTTAGTAAAAAATACACTTTTGATTTTATCTACTTCTTCTAAAGAAAACATATACTTTATCTTTTCATTTTTATTTAAATTATAGTCATGTATCTCATCAAGTAGTATGTTGTAACCATTTAGTATATCTTGATAATCATCGTAAAATAAAACAGGATTATTTATATAATCACTTATATTAGTAATTTTTTCATATTCTGCTAGTATATATTGTTTTTTTAATTCTATTTCTTTATCGGTTATAAATTCTGTATTAGGCTTTATTGTGACTGAATCAATTGTTTCTATTGTTTTTTGTGTTTCTGGGTCAAATATTCTAATTGAATCGATGGTATCGCCCCAAAATTCTAATCTAACAGGATTTTCACTAGTAATAGGAAAAATATCAATTATATAACCGCGTACTGCCATATCACCAGTTTTAGTGACAATAGTTTCTTTATTGTAGCCGATATTATATAAGAGGTTTGATAAATTATTCATATCGTAGTCTTTATTTTTTTCCAAATTAATATATTTATCTTGATAATTATTTTTAGTAGGTAGGTATCTTAAAAATCCCATTAAGTTTGCAATGACAATTTGTTTATCGTTCTTTATTAATGAATTTAGAGTCTCAAGTCTTGTTATTTTAAATTCAGGACTGATTGCAATAGATTCACTAGTTAAAAAATCATCCATTGGAAAAAAAAGTACATTTGTTGTATAGTTGTTTATTACTTGAAAAATTTTATTAGCTTCATATATTGAGTTTGCTAAATAGATAATACCAACATTATTTTTTTTGTAATAATTATATACGTATATACCTTTTAGTTCTGGCGTAAGTCCCACTATATTTTGACTGTCAAAATCATTAAATATGTTATCAGTAAATGGCATTTAATCCCTCCCTCAATTTATTGCATCATATAATGTAATGATATTATGTTACTTATGATTATATTTATTCATTAATTTTTCAAATGTAAGGTTTAAATAATCATTGAATATATTAGGAACCATTTTAATTATACTATCTAATTTTTCTTTATCTATATTAGAAATTTTACCTAATACATAATCTTTGGTATCCATATTTTTATTATTTGATATACCAATTTTAAGTCTTTTATATTCATTTGTTTTTAAATGTAGTTCAATATTTTTTAGACCATTATGTCCGCCACTACTACCTTTAGCTTTTAATTTATATTTTCCAACTTCTAAATCTAAATCATCACATAATACAAAAATATCTGCAATTGAAATTTTAAAATAATTGACATATTCTATTAATACCTCACCTGATAAATTGATGTACTTTTGAGGTTTTAACAAAATAATATCTTCACTTTCTAAGTGAAACTTTACATATTTTCCACCAAATTTTTCTTTATCAATTGACACATTATAGAATTCTGCAATTTTATCAATAGCCTTAAAACCAATATTATGTCTTGTATCTTCATATTCTTTTCCAATATTTCCTAAGCCTATTATTAACTTCATTCTTCACCCCTATGATATAATTTATATATTTCACTTTTTTTAACATTTCTTAACTTTGCTACTTCTTTGATAGCTTCTTTAGAACTATATCCATCTGTAATAAACTTTTGAATATGTTCTACTATAGAAATATTATCATAATTTTCATCCTGCAGTTGACCCTCTATTATAATGACAATTTCACCTTTAGTATCGACAACCTGTTTTATTATTTCTGAAATCTTACCTCGATATATTTCTTCATATTTTTTTGATATTTCCCGGGAAATCGACATTTTTCTATCTCCTAATATTTCCAACATATCTTTTAGTGTTTCAGTAATTCTATGCGGAGACTCATAAAAAATCATCGTGTATGGTTCTTTTTTTAACATTTCTATTTCTTTTTGTCTTTTTGAATGTTTGTTATTTAAAAATCCATAAAATAAAAATGGCTGTGGATTTATACCAGAACTTATTAAAGCTGGTATTAATGCTGTGGCACCTGGTAATCCTACAACATTATAATTATTTGAAATTGCTGTTTTCACTAGTTCATAACCTGGATCACTTATAATTGGTGTTCCTCTATCAGTAACTATTCCTACATCAAATCCTTTTTTTAAATAGGACAATAATTTATTATTATTTTGTTTTTCATTATAATTATGACTTGATATCAATTTTTTTTTAATATTTAAGTAACTTAATAATAATCCTGTAACTCTTGTATCTTCTGAAAAAATAATTTCAACTTGTTTCAGTATTTTAATTGCCCGCAGTGTAATATCTTCCATATTACCTATTGGTGTTGGAATTAAGTACACTGTTGGACTATTATCATAACTTTTTTGCGACATATTTTCACCTTCTTAACTAAAATATTTTATTATTTGTTCTGTGTAACTACCATCTATATTATGACTATAAATAGGTTCTAAGATTTTTAAACCTGGTTTACCATTTTTGACACCTTCTATTAATAGTATATTTGATTGTTTCTCTTTACTTGGATATACAAATTGAATTTTTTTTGGTTCAATATTATATTTTCGCATAGTTGTTAGTATATCTACCAATCTTTCAGGACGATGTACCAATCCTAATATTCCATCATTTTTAAGAAGTTTTTTACTTATTTCTAATATATCTTCTAAATTAATCATTACTTCATGTCTTGCTATAACTTTATACTTACTTTCATTTAAGTGAGAATTTTCATTTACTTTAAAAAATGGGGGATTACAAGTAATTATATCAAAAGTTTCACTTTGTGTATTTTTAACATAGTTTTTGATATCATCATTAATAATTTCAATTTGATTTTCTAATTTATTATATTTTACGGATTTATTAGCTAAAACTGATACTTCCTTTTGTATTTCGACCCCTTCTATTTTAGCACTTGTTTTTAATGCCAAAACAATAGGAATAATGGCATTGCCTGTTCCTATATCGAGTATTCTTTTTATATTTTTATTAATAGTAACAAAATTTGGAAGTAAAATAGAGTCTAATGAAAATTTAAACATATCATTATTTTGATATATTTTTATATTTTCATATCCTAATAGATAATTTAAAGTTTCCATTTACTCTTCCTCTTGTTTTGAACTAGTATAGTATTCATCTTCGTATTTTAAACAACATAACAATCTTCCACATATACCATTTATTTTACTTGGTGTAAGTGCAAGATTTTGATTTTTAGCCATAGTTATTGATACAGAATCAAATTCTTTTAAAAATCTAGAACAACATAATTTTTGACCACATACTCCTAGTCCACCTACTTCTTTAGCTTTATCTCTTACACCGATTTGTCTTAGTTCTATTCTTGTATGATATATACTTGCTAAATCTTTTGCTAATTCTCTAAAATCGATTCTTTTGTCTGCATAAAATCGAAATATTAACTGATCGCGATTAAGTGTATATGAGACATCTAATAATTTCATATCTAAATCATATTTTATAATCAAATCTTTGCATTTTTTATATGCATGTTTGGCTGATTTAATGTTTTCAATATGTTGTGTTAAATCTTTTTTGGTAGCTACTCTGATAATTTTATTTAGTTTTGTTTCTAATTTTGTTTCATCAATAGGATGTACCTTAGTTGCTATTTTACCTAATCTTAATCCTTTTTCATAATCAACTATGACATTGTAGCCTAGTTTTATTTTTTCTTCTATTTGTTTATCTATAAAAAAGTATATTATACGACATCCTTTTTCAAATGTTACTCCTACTATTTTTTGCATTTTCAACACCTCGTACTATATCTATTATATATTTATCAAGTAATAAACTATTATTAACATTATAATTAATTTTTTCCTTTGTACTAATTGTTATCATAAGTTTATTATTTAAATCTTGTAATGTATTATTATCTTTTATTAAAGTTGTATCATAATTTTCAAAAAAATCCTTTTTTCTTTCTAATTTTTCATTTATTACATCTTTATAATACAATATTATCAAGTCAAATGCTAGTATTATTTCATCTTTTTCTTTAAAAATACTATGAAAATATTTATCTGTATATATGATACTATCTAATTTTTTTGTTTCTATATAATTAATAAATTTTATCATTTCATCTATTTTTTGTTGAATTATTTCATCTATATTTTCTTCATCATAGTTTGGAATTTTAATAGTATTTTTTAGTTTTTCTATATATGACATATTATTTACATTATTATTTTTACTAAAATTAATAACTTGACATCTAGATATAATAGTATCCATAACTTGG
>CAYTKH010000069.1:0-7468 GCA_964438315.1 uncultured Muribaculaceae bacterium
ATTATTTTATACAGCACACTTATATTATTGGAATTGTATATAATTTATTAGAAATACAAAAAATGATGATTAAACTCGGGAGAAATCCTATAATAGAATTGATAAAAATAAATTCATTATTAGAAAAACTTGTTATTAACATTCCTATATATGACTATTCTAGAAGATATAAAGTACTAGTTCATAAAATTAATAAAGAAAGATGAAATATTATTTAAGAAAATTTTATAATAATTAGAAACAAGAAATTCTTTTTTGAATAGGCTACACAATTATATATTCTTTAAATCAAAATACTGGTGTATTGGTGTGTTCATTATATTAACTTTATTTTGAATAAATCCAAATAACTTATCATCATGACAACAAATATTTCTAATATTAATTAACATTCCAAGCATCTTTTGAGTTTCACTAACTGATAATTTTTGGGTGGTAATCTTACTTACTATTATACCTTTAGTAGCAGATGTACTATTCATAATTAAATCTCTAATCATTCCAAAACTTAAAACCTTAATTAATACCCATACTGGTTAAATGAATATTTACTTTTATAGTAAATAACTGCTTTATTTTCTTTGACATACCAAGATATTTGCTCATTTAATCTAGCAATTGTTTTTGTTAAAAATCTACTATTAAGATTATAATTGTTTAGATTTATTAAATCTACATCCTTATGACCATATACTTTACAAAAATTATTGGTAAACACAGTTTTAACTTTTTATCTAACCGATATAGTTCAAAAATATCTTCAAAATACACATTATCCTTATAGTTATTTTCATCAATTTTAAATGGCTCTTTATATCCAGTAATATAATAATTATTATAAAATTCTAAAATTTGTTTTAGTTTTTTTCATTTTTAATTTTTATATGTTTTATAATTTCTTCTATACTTAGATATTCTTTATTCTTAACTATATCACCCACTATAAAATAAATTTAACATATATTTGTGATTTATTCTATATATACATAAAAAAAGACTGACGCACCGAAGTATTTGTCAGTTCTAAATTTCAATAGTGTTTTATAATAATGCTATTAAAATGTCAATACTTTTTCATTCTATTTTAAATTTTTTATCAGAAAAAATATTTATCTACAAGTTGAATCTGATGAATATGTTGTTAAATATGATGTTGTTATATTTGTTGATGTTAATTTATTAGTTTCTCCTGTTGAGACCATATTTGTTCCAGTAGAATATGTTGTTGTTCCAGTAGTCAAAATGCTATAAAATGAGTAATGGGCACTACTAAAGGTAAGGACTTTTCCTGTTATCCACGGATTGAATAGAGGATTGTACAAGTCGGTACCTATACTTATTGAATCAGCAAACGCATAGTACGTACGGGTACTAAACCTACCGCTACCCACAATATAGGAGCCTGTAACTGATTTCAAATATGGAGACAAATTAGATGTGCCATTATAAGTTAGTTTGTATATTGTGACTGAGCTAGCAGCCTTTAAATATATATCATACCACGATGAAGTAAAAGTTGAATCAATTTTTTGACTCCCCCTACTTATACTAGTAGATAACGATACTCCACAATACCATGCAGGTCCTAAAGGTGCTGCAACCGTAGAGCTCCAACCACAAAAAGCATAGGTACATTTCCACTGAGTAGTAAAGGCTCTCGACTCAAGATAAAAACATTTATGAGTTTGAGGAAAACTCATCACTTGGGTAGTAACGCTACTACCATTATTGGTTGTCAAATAACTAGTTGAATATAAAGTATCTGTTCTATATAAAACTTCCGTTGTATAGTATGAAGAAGTCGTTACACCATATGTGTATGATGAATAATATGATGTATACCATGTACAAGTTTTAATCTCATTTGTTATATTACTATCTACATAATTTCCTACTTTATCATAGGCTCTTACTTTAAAATAATATGTTTCCCCTTTTTTTAAAGCTAATGATATTTCTTCCTTTGTTATTTCTTTGGTACTTGTTAATGTATCTACATTTGTTCCATAATATATCACATATTTTGATATTCCACTTTGTCCATCTTTTGCAGATACTGTTATATCTACTTTTCCATCTGTTTTTGATTCCACATTTATTATTACATCCGTTGGTGCTATTCTATCTATCTTCGATACTTTATACGTTCCGCTTGTCACATACTCATTTCCATCATATATAACTGCATATAATGTGCCACTCTCATTTGTTTGTTCATTATATGTTACATTTATTTTCTTTGTATCTATTAATTTATACCATGTATTTGGTTGTATTGCTGTTATACTACTTGTTTTTCCACATTCACTTGGAGTTGTTTCATTTCCGCATACTTGTAAATTTGTACTTTCTATATTTCCACTTCTTGTTGATTTTATATAATAACTTCCATTTGTTATATTAATTTTACTAAAGTCTACTCTTAATGTTTCTTCTTTATAATATCCATTTACTTCTCTATATGGTATTGATGATACTTTACTTATTATTCCTGTTACTTTGGAATCTTGTGTATTACTTTTTTCAACACTTAATATCTTGTCATTTTCTATTATTATTTCATATCCATTTATGGTTAGTAAGCCTTCTTTTATTTTATTTTTTTCATCTAGTATTATATAGTCATCTATTCCTGTCGGTTTACTTCCTTTTAAATCCATTAAGTTAGTTATTTTATAAATATTATCATCAATTACAAGTTCTTTATTTATATCATATTTATGATTTTGAACTAACTTTAGTTTACTTTTATCTATATTACTTGTTACTACATATGTTGATACTGCTTTTATATAACTTTCCGCACTTGCCTTAGCCGATCCTACTTTTGATCTTTCAATTAATTTTAATACTATTGGCACTGCTATTAATGCTACTATAGCAAGTATTACTATTACCGCTAGTAGTTCTATTAGTGTGAATCCTTTTTTGTTAGATTTTAATACCCCCCTCCCGGCACTATTTTTCTTATTCATATTATTACCTCTTTTTCTATTTTTAAACTATATTAATTCTATCAAATTATTTTTTTGTTTGCAACTTATTTTAGGTTATTATATTTTAAATATCTTTTAATTTTATAAAAACTTTATTCATTATTCGAATAAAGTTTAAGTAGCTTATTATATATACCATTTTCCACTTTGTTCAAGGAGTTAATAGATACTTCTAATGACTTTTGATATTCTCCTTTATAGAATAATTTTTCAGCATAATCTAGATATTTATCTAAATCTTCAATAGAAGAACGATATCTATTACCATATACAATAGCCATTTCGGCAAACATAGCAGTTTTCATCATCTCTTTTGTTGTTGTATATAATTTTAAAACTAAATCACGTGCTGTATCAACTCTTGTGTTTAAAACTTCAATGGTAATTGGTTTTTTATCTAATTCTTTAATTATCTCTTTTATTGCTAATTGAGCATCATTAAGTTCAACAAAATAATTTTGTGGTATATAAGGTAGATTATATTCCTTAATCTTACTTTTACTCTGTTTTAAAATCAATTTAACTTCATCTAGTTGTTGACGAGCCCTTATTTCATCTTCTTTCATACTACCTATTGAATCTAAAATAACATCAACCCGTTCATCTAATTTAGAAAGACGGATTGTAACTTGTTCTAATTCTTTAGTCAACTTAGAAAATGCAAAGGCATTATTACCTGTATGATCGACTAATACTTTGTAATCATCAAATACTTGTTTTAATGATTCATTAATATCTTCTAATTCTTTAATATCATCATCTGATAGATTATATAAATTACGAATTTCATCTAATTGAGAAAATATTTCATCTAGTAACCCTCTTATTTTATCATGTTTTTGTTTGAATATTTTATCAGCTTCTAAATACCTATGACGATTTACTTTTTCTTTATCAAAATCAGTAAGTAATTCTTCAAAATAATCGACTAATACTTTAAGTTCTAACAGACTATCTTGTAAGTTTAGAACTTTACTCTTTTCTAAAACATCTGCTATTTTCTTTTTAGCTTCCCCTACATTATATTCGACATTCAGGTAGTCAAGCGGATATCTTTCTTCAAGCATTTTATTATATTCACTTTCTACCTCCTCTATCTTTTTAGGCAAAACACTATTTGCTATTAAAAGTATACTAGGTATTTCCTCAATAACATTATTCATGTGTTTAAGCATCTCATCAATATTTTTTACGATGTGTGCTACTTCTGTATACTCATTTTGGTCCATTACTCGTTCGAAATCCTCGAAACGATGTGCAATATTTTCAAATTGTAACTCGATAATACCAGTAACTTCACCATACTCTAATCTCGTTTCATTAAATTTTTCATACAACTCTCTATACTTAGTTTTTAAGCCGATAATTAATCCCCTATTACGTTCCTCACTATTGGTTATTTCTTTTATTTCATTTAATAAAAACTCTGAATTAGTTCTTACTTTATATATTTCCATTTCTAGTTTAGCTATCTGATATATAGTACTTTTGTAATCCATTTTTGAAAGTGAATGGTCAGCTTCTAATAACATATCTGTTATTTTAGGTATTTGTTCTGTTCTTATGACACTTAATCTATGACTCCAATTATCGTACATAGCTTCCAATTTTTCGTTTTTAGTAATCGATTCAACTTTAGATAATTCTGGTATTACAGGGGAACTATCTAAAATATTTTTTTCGATTTCTAATTTAGATAACTGGTCACGATATTTTTTGTTTTTCCTACTTTGAATTAAATTTAAAATCACAATAACTGATATTATTGCTATCACTGCTAATGATACAAATAACAATATAATTTGTTGACTCATATTATCACCTATTATTATAATACCACATATTTCGACAAAATGTGTAAAATTTTTACTATTTTGATTACATTTTTTTAAATTTTTATTGACTTTATAATAATTTAGTGAATAGATATTTTTATAAATTAGGTAATTTCAAATAAAAAATTAATAATTAAAATTTTTTAGATGGTTTTGGTATTGACTTACAACTAAAAACATACTATAATTATAACTGCTATTCATCTAGCAGCATTCTTTGAATCTTATAACGTGTCTATTACCTAACGGGTTATTGTGTAACTTTAGCTGCATAGCGAAGATATTAAAATAGACACCCTATAATTTGGCGAAGAACCTTTAGGTGTTAGTAAATCTATAAAGGAGGGTATATATGTCAAGATACACAGGTTCTACTTACAGAAAATCAAGAAGACTTAATTTTTCCACTTTAGAAACTGGTAAAGAACTAGTTAAAAAACCTTATGCACCAGGTCAAGGTGGACAAACAAGGAGAAAAAAACTATCTAAATATGGAATTCAATTAGAAGAAAAACTAAAGGCATATTATAGACAAAACTATAACCAATTCCGTAAAAAACAAAAATTTAGATTTATGTATGGCCTAAATGAAAAACAATTCAAGCATACATTTGAAAAAGCTGGAAAAAAACATGGTGTACATGGTGTTGAATTCTTAAAATTACTTGAAAGTCGTTTAGATAATTTAGTATATCGCATCGGTTTTTCAACAACAAGAAAAGGTGCTAGACAACTAGTTAATCATGGTCATGTTACTGTTAACGGTAAAAAAGTAGATATTCCATCTTACACTTGTAAGGTTGGTGATATTATCGGTCTAAAAGAAAATGCTAAAGAATTAACGATTGTAAAATCATCTTTAGAACAAGTTAAAAAACGTGTGGAATTCGTTACTTATGATGAAGCTAAAAGCGAAGGTACTTTTGTTAGAATGCCTGAAAGAAGCGAATTAAATGCTGATATCAATGAATCATTAATCGTTGAATTTTACAATAGAGCCTAGTCTCTATTTTTTATATCAAAAACACTAGGTCCTTTTATTATATTACCATCTATATCGTATTTAGAACCATGACATGGACAATCCCATGTTTTATCTTGATAATTAAAAATTAAACTACATTTAGCATGTGGACATAGGTTTCTTACAATATGTTCTTTTTTATTACTATCTATGTATATGCCATAGCTTTTTCCCTTAATATTAATAAATTTAACATCATCATTATAAAATTTTTTGTTTTTATTTATTTTTGTTTTTAAAAATATTTTAACTAAACTAACACCATCGTTAAGAAAATTAATTGTTCTTTTTAATGTTATTTCTCTTTTAGGACTAAATAATTTTTCGTATTCATTTTTATTGTTGTTAATCAAATCACTTATTAATTTGCCGGCTAAGGTTGTATTTGTCATACCCCACGCATTAAATGCACATGCCACATAATGATTATTATCAATTTTGCCTATTATTGGTAAATAGTCATTAGACACTAAATCATAAGTAGACCAACTATAATTGATATCTGAATTGTAAAAATCTTTAAACTTAATATGTAACTGTTCATTTTTTTTATTATAATCAATACAATCTGACATCTTATAAGAACTTCCTCCAAAGATAAAATAATCTTTATAATATCTCATTGATATAACATCTTCATCCATTGATATAGCATTAAAACCATATGTTTTTTTAACCTTACTAGCTAAAACATGGGATTTTTTCAAATGCATCTTAAACGGTAATAATCCTGGCATTATAAAAAATGGATATTGAGTAGCTGTTACAATATATTTTGCCTTAATTAGACCTCTATTTGTTTTTACCATGTATCTGTTATTTTCTTTTTTTATTTTTAAGGCTCTTACATGTTCATAAATATCAATATTATGAACTTGCTTAATTAATCCATAAGCATATTTTATCGGATTAAAGGTACCTGTATTGGACACTTTTATACCGTATAAACATTTAAAGTTGTTAGGTAATACTTTAATAATATCGTATTTTATTTGATTATTTTCCAATACTTTTATGAGATTATTTATCTTTTTAATGCCTTTTTCTTCCATTGTAAAAACATATGAATCCTCATCACTAAAATCACATTCAATATTATACTTTCTAATGTTATTTTTTATTAAATTAATAGCATCTAACTGCGATTTTAAATACAAATTACTTGTATACTCATTATGACATTTTCTTATATTATCGTACATATTTTCTTGCAAGTACGTCACTTTAGCGGTTGTATATCTAGTAGTACCACTTAATAATTTATCCTTTTCTATCAATGTGATTTTATAATTGCTATCTTTTAAATTAAATGCCGTATTTATACCTGCTAAACCACCACCTATTATAAGTATATCCGTCTTAATATTTTTAATAAATTTTTTGGTTTTAACCTTTTCATCATAACCATTCCATATAGATTTGTTCATTTAATCACCAGTATTATTATTAATTAATATAATCTAATTATACTCAATATAAAAGAATATCATTTTGATATCCCACTATTTATAGTTTTTAGTTTTTAAATTATAACATTTGTAATTCTTTTAATGATAATCCTGTACTTTTTATTATCTTATCCATTGATATTCCTAATTTTTTCATATTACGTG
>CAYTKH010000070.1:0-7317 GCA_964438315.1 uncultured Muribaculaceae bacterium
TGGAAATTTTCTAAACAAGTTCATAATTACACCTCAATTTCAAATTACTATTTATCTGTGAGTTCATTATATCATTTTTATTCCATAAAAAAAAGAAGTTAGCCCAAAAGGACTAACTATTTTTCTGCTTTAAAATAGACAAATTGAGTAGTGTTATTCCAATCATACTCACTCCACATATCTGTGGCATTACTTCCTGGATCAAGCATCACAACTGTATTATTAGTTACATTATCTATAGCAACCCAATGTTGTGAATTTCGAGTGGCACCCTTTACTTCTGCAGCAAGATAATATCCTAACTCATAATATTTCTTTATTTCCTCTAATTTTTCTGACTTATTCTTTTCTCTTAAATTAACATGACCTTGATATTGAAACTTAGGAACAACTTTTGAAATAGCTGCATACTGTAAATTACCTCGTGAATCAAAACCATAATTATTATTGAGAGCTGTTACAAATGTACCAGGATTAAACGGATAAACATTATTTGTAGGAATATCAGCTTTTTTAATTAAAATAGAAATAGAAGTAACTAAACACCCAATATCTCCAATGGTAGAATTTGTATTTCCTATTTTAATACTAGACCATTCTTTACCTTTTTGTTTCCATTCAGTTATTTCACCACTCGAACCATATACACCATATATTACAGAACTCCATAAAGACAAATATTTTTCACTAGATATTTCATCATATTGTTTGTTCTGGGCTTCATTAAAATTATATTTATATTTCATAGAATCTATATTCTGATGATTGATATAAATATGCAAAACCATTTTTTCTTCGTTTTCTGTATTATCAGAAATGACAGGTCTTTGATAATTACTATTAAATTGAAGGTTTTGAATATTTAGTGAACCAATAGTTCCAGAATCATATTTTTCTGTTTTTACTTCATAAGTAATAGTATTCATATCCCAAAATACTTCATTTAAAATTTTCTTTTTATCAGCATCAATACTCATTACTTCCTGTTTATTATCTCCATTTGATACCCTTACAGCATAAATAGAAAGCATATCTTTCCATTCTGCCTTATCAGAAGTAATAATAACTTCATCATGAGGATTCATATTCTGAATTTGCTCTATTCTATTATCCATTTCAGTATTAAGCTCTACAATACAATCACTCATTTTTATATTATTTTTTCCAGTATCCTCAGAAGAAAAAAAGATTCCAAATATAGAACCTACCAATAAACCAATAAGACAAATAATAACTATTGCAATTACAGCAAGAGTTCCACCTGCAGCTAACATACCTACAAGTGATTTCACTCCTGCAATAATACCTTTTATAGCTGATATAGTTGCCTTAATTGCCACTTTTGTACCTTGAACTGCCTTTTCAGATCCTTCAATAGCAAGTTTTCTTCCTTGTTCTGCCATTTTTTTACTTAATTTTACTGTTTCCTTAGTTACTTTTTCAGTATTTTTTATTGTATTTTTAGAAGTTTTAATAATCTTTTTAGAACTATTAAAAGCATTAGTTATATCTTTTGATTTTATCAATTTCTGTTTATGATATTTTTTCTTTGCATATTCTACAGCTTGGTGATTTATTTTTTTACTTGTGTATAATACCTCATCCTTTGTACGATTAGAAACATATTTTATTTTATCATTTCCATAATCATTTATATTAGAATCATTATCTACAGCATCTTTTGATTTCCCATTAGCATACACTATAGAATCTTTCACTCTTTCAGTCCAAGCTACTACTTTATCTAAAGTTTTAACTGATTTTGGTTTAGAATCTTTAGTTTTAATATTGGCCATTATTTTCCTTCTCCAGGTTTGGTACTCATTAGTCTATATAATTGCGTATCTAAAGGAAATTCATTGATAAATGGTACTAAAGTGCTTCCAACTTTTAATAATCCTCTCCCTGCTCCAACATTGGTTATATATCCCATCTGCGTATCAGAAATAGATAATAATTTTGCCAGTTCCAATCGATCGGTAGATGCTTGATTTAGCATAACAATAAATTCCGAATTAGCAAGCATTGTTCTTGCTGTATGAGATTGTAATAAGTCATCAACATTTTGGGTAATACCAGTACAATAAGCTCCATATTTTCTAACACGCTTCCATAAAGTAAATAAAAAGTTAGCAGAATACTCATGTTGAAACAACAAATATATTTCATCAATAAATATATAAGTGTTTCTACCTTTTTGCCTATTCATAGTTATTCTATTTAAAATAGAATCAAGAACTACTAACATTCCTACAGGAAGTAACTGCTTTCCTAAATCCAAAATGTCATAACAAATAATCCTACTATTCGTATCCACATTGGTATTTTTAGCAAAAGTGTTTAATGATCCATCTGTAAACAACTCTATTGCTAAGGCAATTTGTTTTGCTTCTGGTTCTTCTTGTTTTAAAAGTTCTTCTCTAAAATCTTGTAAAGTTGGTGGTACACCTTGATAATTACCTTGTTGATAAACTCGATAAACTTTAGCAGTACATCTATCAATGATAGATTTTTCTTTTGGTCCAAGATTAGATCCGCCCATAAGATGCTCACATAGTGACAATATAAATTCAGATTTCAAGATAACTGGATTAGCACCATCTCCATATTCAGAGTTCATATCCATCGCATTTATATGATTTTCACTTGTTGCTGATATATGAATATTCTGCCCTCCTAGAGCTTCTACCAATCTGCCATATTCTCGTTCTGGATCAATGATTATAATATCTGCATTAGGATCACGAAGTGCAATAGATACAATCTCGTTTTTTGCAGTAAATGATTTTCCAGAACCACTAACACCCAAAATAAAAGAATTACCATTTAATAACTCTTTTCTATTAGCAATTATCATGTTTTTACTGATTACATTTTCACCATAATATACACCATTTGCATGGTTGATTTCTTGAACTCGAAAAGGCATAAATACAGCAAGTGATTCTGTTGTTAAAGTTCTTAAAGCATTTATCTTCCTAACTCCATAAGGCATAACTGTATTAAGTCCATCTTTTTGTTGATATTTTAAAATTGCTAACTGGCATAAGTGCTTTCTACCTGTAGCAAGTAGACTTTCAGTATCTTGTTCTAATTCCTCTAAAGAATCAGCAATTAACACCATAGTTAATACACAAACAAACATCCTTTGATCTCGTGTAGTTAAATCATCTAAAAATTCTTTTGACTCTTTGCGTTGTTGTTCCATATCATAAGGAATAACAGCAGAGAAATTATTATTACTATTTTGTTTTCTTTGCCAATTGGTGATATTCGTTTCCACCCCTAATCTTCGATTCTCAACTTCTCTAATTGCTTCATCCATAGGAATAGGCACAATATCAATACTTAGCATTAAGTTTCTATTAAGATCAGTTAGTTCTGCCACCATATCATCTTTAATATAACTAGCATAGTCTTTTAAAAAGAATACTCTACCAAACTTAGAACCCATTTCAAAATAGTCTTTTTCAAATCTAAAAGTATCTGGAGAAATATAGTCTTTAAAGGAATGTCCTTTTTTCATATTATCTAACATATCCCATGTGAAAATGTTTTCTTCTCCTATTCTATAAAAATCATGGGCTAATCTAAGTCTATCTGTAGCATCTAGTGATATACATTTAGATCCAAGAGCATGAAAATAGTTTGTTAAATCTGCAGAAATTCTAGAAAAATATGTTCTTGCTTCCTCAATACTCTTTTTAGTTACAGAAATAGTTAAAAACTTTTCTTGAACAATAGAATTAGAACCAAGAGCTTTATCCATAAGAATACTATTATATTCTTTTCTATACTCATCTAAAGAATCATTATTAAGAGGTAAAACCATATTCTTTTCAAAATCAATACGATTTAGTCTACGATTTAAAACAGTAATTTTTGAAGTAGCTCCTGGATCTAATGAATTTAGTAGTTCTGAATATTGCAAAAACATAGCTTCTTTATCATTTCTAGAAGCTACAGCATAATTTATATCCGTGAATCTAAAACATTTTGTATATTTATTTTTAGCAACTTGAAATATGCCATCCTTGTAAATGGTTTGAATAGGAATAATATCTTGTACACTTTTAGGTGGTACAAATCTTTCTTTATCTTGTTTAAATAGATTTTTTATTGTTTTCAATTTTTTCATCTCCTTCTATCTTATCTTTTAATAATTCATAATAGTAATTATTAGGTATAAAAGTGAGTTCTTTTTTAGTTAAAAACTCACTTTGTATATATGCTTTAAGAAATTCTTCTGCACTCATGCCATTGTATTTTATAAAACCTATTGCTGCAAAAGGAGTAGCACCTAATATACATAGCCAAGACAATGTTTCAATTCCAAAATATGGTCGAAACAAAAAATAAAGTAAAACAGCTACTAAACAGGCAAGTATTGAAAAAATGAATTGCCTTAATGACAATCCAAAATATACACTTTCAGTATAATCTCGAATTTCCTTATTGATTTTTACTTCCATTATCTATCATCCCTTTCGTGATTAGATTTCTTTTTTTCTGGAGAAACAATCTCTTTTAATCCAGACAAATAGTAAAACCTATCTCTTTCAACTTTATATTCATAAATAAATTTCTTCTGTATAGATTCATTAAAATATTTGTTAAATATCTTCATTGCATCATTATACTTAAGAGGAACTGCATTTATTATTTCAAGTTGTAACTTATTTTTTGTATCAAAATCAAAAATCATATCATTATTTGCTTGTTCAAGACAATATAACATATTACGGACCTCCTTTTTAGTCATGTATTCTGGATTTACCATGACATCAGGAAAAGGATTGATTTCCATATATTTAATATATTCTTTTAGATTATTAACAGGTTTATAAAAATGTCTTACATCTCCAATAGGTTCATCATCTTCATCAATTAAAAGATTCCCTTTTGAATCTATATATTCGACAATTCCAATTGGTACTCCTAACTGCAATATAAATGCATAATCTTCTCTACCAAAAACAGCACCACACCCACTTAACAATTGAGTATCAAAATCAAGTTCTTGCTCTCTATTATGATTTTTAACAAATTCATAAATCTTAGGATTATCAACAATTTGTTTACTTAGGATACTTTTCATTTCTAATTCATTATACATATTTAAAATTACCTTTCATCATGATCTTTCTGTCTAAACATATTGTTTTCATGTTCCTCATATCTATTTGATTCTCTAACCACTTGTGCTTGTAAAGAAGGATCACTCTTTGCTTCCTTATAAGCATCAATAATATCAGTATCTAAAAAGTGAAAATTCTTTTTTTCATAATTCTTTTTATTTTCTATAAATTCATTAGTATATTCAATAGCAATTTGTTCATCAATACGCAAGTCTTTAGGATTTAATCCCATATCCATACAGAGTAATGCCTGATTAAAATATTTCTCATCTTCTTTTTTTAAACTACTTAATTGATTAAACATTATTGTCAAAAATTGTCTGCTCGTAATATCACTCATATATTTCTCTGTTACTTGATCCAAAATTTTCTCATAATGAACAGCTGTCACTTTTGTTGGTGCTTGTGTTTCTGGGTTAATGTATTTATAAGTCATATCACTTATACTTTTACTCATATCTTTTAATTTTAATTGTGTAAAATCATCATATTGTTTTCTCATAATATCATCTCCTTATTTTTTAAAACAATAAAAAAAGAACCAAGACTATTTTGATTCTTTATCATCCTCTGTTGACTTTGCAACAAACTTCTTATATCTAACTTTTAAAACTAATTCATCTCTTACAATATCGTATATATCTGCTATTGAACCATTATCTCCAATTAAATCTTCTGTTTCATCTAACAAATCTTCTAACTTCTTTAATATTTTTTCTGGAAGAATATATCGGTATTTTTCATATAAAGATTTTAAGCTATTGTGAATAACAAATACCCCCTCATTTAATTCATATTCTATATAAATATTATCATCCATAAATCATCCTTCTCCTATAGAACTTCTTAACTCTATAATATGATCCACTTCATCATTCATCTTTCTATATGTTTCGTAAATCTTATTCTCATATTGCTCTATTTCTTTATTGTGCTGTTTTAATTTTTCTTTTTGAAAAAACCATGGCTTAGTAGTTTCTAAATAATTTATATGATTTTGATATATTTTAATTTGATTATCAAGAAATTTTAAATATAACTCAGACTCCTTAATACCATGAATTAAACATAAATCAATTACTTTATTTACTAACTCTCTATCCATAAACCCAGCTCCTTATTTTATAACACCTTATCATTATAGCATGAATATCGTATGTTTGCATAAAAAAAGAATATTTATTTTTTTAATGGGAAAATTAGTATGGTGATAAGTATGCTAAATGAAAGACTAATAGACATCAGAATAGATGCCGATTTAAATCAAGAAGAAATGGCAGAAATTTTAAAGACCACACAATCTAATTATTCTAGATGGGAAAACGGAACTGAATTGATCCCGCTAAGAAAACTAACCCTACTTTGTAATTATTTCAATGTGAGTATGGATTATGCCATTGGAAAAACAAGAGAAGAAAATGGGAACGGAAAGCATGAAATCAATTTAAAGGTAATCGGTTCTCGTTTACAAACAATTAGGAAAAAATTTAATTTAACACAAACTGATCTAGCAGAAATGCTTAACACATCACAATCTACAATTAGTGCTTATGAAAATGGTAAAACTATAATTCTTACTGCCTTTGCACTAGAAATTGTAGAAAAATATAATATTTCCTTAGATTGGTTGTGTGGAAGAATAAAGTAATAAAAAGAAACAAGCTAAAAACTTGTTTTTTTCTGCTCTACAAATTGTAATTTGTTATTCTAAACTCATCAAGTCATCTTTAAATTTATCATAATCAAAATCAACTTTAGTAATTATGTGTTTTACTGCTGTCAATATCATTTCTTTAGTTAATTTAATTCTTTTTATACTATCAGCATTGTAGTAATCATCGAAATCCATTTTAATCTCTATTGATGCAACACTTTTGTTACAAAGAAATTTTACTTTTTCTTTATAATTTTCTCCAACAATTTCTTGTGGTGCTACAATAGGAACTATTCCAATAATTTGCAAGGTGTTACTATATTTTTTGTCTTTAAAAAACAAATATGCTCTCTGACAAAATTTATATACTTCATCATCAATTCCATAATGGTCTTTAAAATAAACTGGTGAATTTATATTCAGTTCCATAATCATTTCTCCATTTCAACAAATTGTAATTTAATAATTTGTTTTTTTTCGATATTATCTATAAAAACAACCAAGTCACTATCTTCTTCTGTCCAA
>CAYTKH010000071.1:0-7003 GCA_964438315.1 uncultured Muribaculaceae bacterium
AAAACTTATAATAATTTGTTTTTTATAATGTTTAAAACAATATAAACATATTAATATATTAAACTAATTTAAACTTATCTGCTCTTTCCTTTATTAATTGATTGTAAAACTTCACCAATACTCTCTTGACTTTGAATAGTTGCTAAAAATTGCTCTGGTAAGTATCTTCTTTGAACTTGTTCAATAATATCAAAACTGTAGCCAGTTACTTTATTAATTACATCAAAACTAATTTGCTTGCTTAATAAACCTATAATAATTTGCAAATGGGGTGGATTCATATTTTCCATAATTTCTAAATATTTTGGGCTTACACTATTTTGAATTGCTCGTATTTTTTCTTGATTCATAAGCATGATTTAATTCCTCCTTTATGCTTGCAGAAGCTTTCTTAAATGAAAATTCCATACACATTTTAAATCTCCAAAAAATTATTTTTAATCAAACTTAAAGTTTGTTTTATAACCATATGGTGCCACAAGTAGGAATTGAACCTACGTTAAAGCCTTACCATGGCCTCGTAATACCATTATACTATTGTGGCATAATTAGTAGAAAGTAATCTACTACTATTCGGTTATACCAAATTTATCAATATATTCTTGATAAGATATTTCCTTATCTCTAATTTTACCATCATTTTTAATTTCAATCAAACGATTACTGACACTTTCTATCATTTCTTGATCAAAACTTGAAAATACTAAAGCACCTTTATATTTTTCTAATCCCAAATTTAGTGAATTAATAGATTCAATATCTAGATGATTAGTAGGTTCATCTAAAACTAAAACATTACCTTGTTCAAGCATTATTTTTGACATCATTACCCTAACCTTTTCACCACCAGATAACACCTTAACACTCTTTAGTACCTCTTCACCACTAAATAACATTCTACCTAGAAAACCCCTTATAAAACTATCCTCCTTATTAGTAGAATACTGTTTTAAAAAATCAACTAAATTAATATCTTTATCAAAATAATTATCATGATTTTTGGCAAAATAACCAATTTTAACAGTTGAACCATATTTAACTTCCCCACTATCAGGAGTAAGTTCACCAGCTATAATCTTAATCAAAATAGTTTTTTCTATCTCATTAGAACCAATTAATGCTATCTTATCATCTGGTCTAATTGTAAGATTAATATTATCTAATACTTTCCTACCATCTAAACTATAGCTGACATTACTTAAAGAAATAACCTCTTTTCCTAATGGTTTTTCTAATTCAAAATTAATATAAGGATATTTTCTAGAAGATGGTTTAATTTCATCTAACACTATTTTATCCAACAATTTTTTTCTAGATGTAGCTTGCTTAGACTTTGATGCATTAGCTGAAAACCTTCTGATAAAATCTTCTAGTTCTTTCATTTTTTCTTCTTTTCTTTTATTAGAATCACGCATTTGTTTTTGTATTAATTCACTAGATTTAAACCAAAAATCATAATTGCCTACAAATAAAGATATTTTTTCATAATCAATATCCAACATATAAGTACATACCTTATTTAAAAAATGCCTATCATGTGATACAACTAAGACAGTATTTTTAAAATTGATTAAAAACTCCTCTAACCACATTTTACTTTTTAAATCTAGACCATTGGTTGGTTCATCTAAAAGAAGGATATCAGGATTACCAAATAAAGCTCTAGCTAGTAAGACTTTAACCTTTTCCTTATCAGTAAGTTCTACCATCATCTTATTTTCATAAGTATTATCTAATCCTAATCCTGCTAACAAAATACTAGCATCACTATATGCTTGCCATCCGTTTTTTTCTTCAAATCTAGCTTCTAACTCTCCTACTTTCATTCCATCTTCAGCTGTAAAATTTTCTTTCATATATAAAGCTTCTTTTTCTTTCATAATACTATATAATTCATCATCACCCTGTAATACGGTATCGATAACAGTATATTCATCGTATTCGTTGTGATTTTGTCTTAATATAGATATTCTCTCATCCTTACCTACAGTTACATCGCCAGAAGATGTTTCAATTTCACCACTTAACAATTTTAAAAATGTTGATTTTCCAGCTCCATTAGCACCTATTATTCCATAACAGTTATCTTCTTTAAATTCTAAATTAACATCTTTAAAAAGGGTTCTCGTATTAAATTTTAGACTTACATTATTCACTTTTAACATAAATTCACCTCTTTATATTTCTTTTTCCATAATATTATTTAATTTTTCTTTTATTCTTTGTAAGGCATTATAAATTTGTTTTGGTGTTTTATTCAATTTTTTAGATATTTCCTTATAATCATAATTATCATATTTTAATTTAAATACTTCTTTTTCAAATGATGTGAGCATTTTTTCCATTTCTTTTTTTAAATACTTTTCTCTTTCCTTATTAACTAATAAATTTTCTGGACTATCATCGTTTGTTTTTAAAATATTTTCGATATTTAATTCCCCTTCTTCAACTTCTATTTCAATAGGTAGTGAATCATTTAGTACCTTATGCTTTAAACGATTACTAGTATTTTTTAAATCTATCATACTTGTTTCAATACACCTTACTGCATATGTATAAAATGATGCTTCTTTTCTATCATTAAAATTTTGGGTAGCTTTTACTAAACCAATCATGCCTTCTTGGATTAAATCACTTAATTCTACACCTTTATTTTTGCAAAAAGGATAGATTTTAACTGCTATATTTTTTATGATTGGTTCGTATTTTTTATATAATAGTTCATTAGCCATTTCATTATTTTCTAAAGCATAATCTACTAATTCATAGTCGTTATAATCTTTATAATTCAATGTTTCATCTCCTTAATTGCATGAAAAATAATGATTCCTGTTGCAACCGATGCATTTAGGCTATTAACGGTTCCATACATTTTTATACTTGCAATAAAATCACATTTTTCTTTTACTAATCTTGACATACCTTTACCTTCGTTTCCTATTACGATAGCTGTTTTACCAGTATAATCTATACTAGTATAATCTTCTCCTATCATATCGGTACCTACTATCCAAAAACCATTTTGTTTTAGTGTTTCTATTGTATTCACTAAATTAGTAACTTCTACAATTTTAACTTTATCTACTGTACCTACACTTACTTTAGCTACAGTGCTATTTACTTTGACACTTCTATCTTTAGGAATGATGATGCCATTTACGTTAGCTGCTTCACAAGTTCTTATGATTGCACCAAAATTATGAGGATCTTCTAAGTGATCTAAGATAATGATTAAGCCATCACTATTAATCAAATCCGCAATAGAAGCATATTTATAGTCCTTTACTTTTAATATGATACCTTGATGGAGTCCATCTACCATACTATCCATCTTGTATTTAGGAAGTTTTTTAATATTATAATTTTTGAATTTATCTATTATTTCTTTATCTTTTAAGCCATCCATTAAAAAAACTTCTAACACATCACTTAATTTTATATCTTTCGCTACATTCTTACCATATACGTACATTATATCACCACTTCATATTTCCAATCTTTGATACCACCAAAGGTATATACATTTTTATACCCCATATCTATTAATTTTATAGCTGCTTCTTTAGCTCTTTTACCACTATAACAATATAGTATTATCTTCTTATTCTTATCTGATATTTCTTTTTTGATGTTTTCTATGTTATTTAGAGGTATTGAGATGGCATTTTTTAGATGTCCTACATTATATTCGCTTTTATCTCTGACATCTACTATTAATATTTTATTATCTTCTTTTATCATATCGTATGCTTGTTTTGGAGTTATTTCAATATAATTATTGTTACAACCTGTAAGTAGGACAAAACCTGCTAGTAATAAAAGTAATTTTTTCATATCTTCACTATCCTATCCATGATTTCTTTAATTCTATCATATTTATTCTCTAAATACAAATACCCTATTATAGCTTCTAATGATGTTGAATGTTTATATGTTATGATGTCGGTTGATTTACTTGCATGACTCTTATGATTGCGTGCTCTATATGCTATATCTAGTTCTTCTTTTGTTAAAAAGTTAGCATCTATTAACTGTTTTAGATATGATGCTTGTCCTTTAGCACTTACATATTTTTTAGCTGTTTCACTTAATTGTTTAACTTTAACTATATTTTGTTTTATTAAGTATTCTCTTATATAGACTTCGTAGATGCTATCTCCTATATATGCAAGTGTTAATACGTTTAATTCTTTATTCATAATCACTCACTTTATCTAAAGTTATATTTTTTATAATACCATCCTTTATATCTTTTAATATTAAACTATAAACTTTATCGTAATCTACTTTTCCACCTTTAATTAAACAGCCTCTTTTTTGACCGATTTGATTTAATGTTAATACATAGTCATCAATACTTTCTATATCGTACCTTTCTTTTAATATATTAGGATAATATTTGTATAAGGTAGTTAATATGTAATATACTACTTCATCTAATGGTAATATTTCTTCTTTGATAGCTGTTAGACTAGCTAAATTGAGTCCTACTTTTTCTTCTTCTATCTTTGGCCATAAAATTCCTGGTGTATCTAATAATTCAATGTCACTTGATACTTTAATCCAATTTAGATTCTTAGTAACTCCTGGCATATTACCTGTCTGCGTTACTTTTTTTGATACTAATTTATTTATTAGTGTTGACTTACCTACGTTAGGTATTCCTATTATAAGTGCTCTTAGTCTTCTTTTTTTCATACCTTTTTCTTCTCTTTTTTGATTAATATCGGTTATTTTTAAAGTTAGATTTATAAGACTTTTCATATTATCTTTTGTTAAATCACAAGGTAGTACATGATATCCCTGTTTTTGATAATATTTTATCCATTTATCGGTCTCTATTTTATCACATAAATCGTACTTTGTAAAAATAAGAATTCGTGTTTTATTACTTGTTATATTGGTTATTCCTGGTATTTTTGATGAATATGGTATACGTGAATCTATTATCTCGTATACGACATCTATGTAATTTAGATTTTCTTTTATTAGTCTTTTGGTCTTTGCCATGTGACCTGGGTACCAGTTTATCGGAGAAGATGTAAAACTTTTTTCTTCCTTCATTTATAAATCACTTCCTTTGCTACAATAATATCTTAATGGGCAATTTTGACACTCTTTTTTATTACAAAAAGAATTACCTATTTCCCATAAATACTTATCTATATCACTTGGATTAATATTCAGTTCTTTTCCTATTTTAACATAAGTATCTGATAATACTTTAATATTTTTCTCACTAATTTTCTCTTTATCTATAATTCCTGTCAAATAACTAATTTCAATATCGTGTCTGTCAATAGGAATACTTAGGGTATTTTGTTTAAAATTACATATCTCAGAATCGCATATTATTCTTACTAGCAATCCACCTGTTTTTTGACCATATCCTTTAATATGTCTGATAAAAAGTTCAAGTTGGTCAAAACTATTTATATTTTTTAAATATTCTAAAATATTATCATAACGTTCCAATTCTTTGGATAATTCTATCCACTTTTTTACAGCAACATTGGGATACCTCGGATGAATACAATTTACTATAACATCTCTTAAATTATTTGCATTCATTTTCAAGACTTGTTTAGGTATAAATATGTTTGGATACATTTTATAAGTATTGGTCAAATTTTTATGATATATTTTCGAACGCATACCATAATCCAATAAGCAAGAATAAAACATATATAAATAATATTCATTTGTTTTATATTGTATATTTGATGGATAGTCTATATTCGCCAGTTCACTTTTATCTTTAAAATAATTATTCAAGCATTTAACTACATTTCTACATTGATTATAGTTCAAAATATTTTCTTTTTCTATTATTTTACAAAGATCCATTGCTATCACTTTCTTTACTTTCTTCTAATAATAAATCAAAATCTGATTTATATAATTTGTCTTGTTTAATTCGATATTTTTCAAATTCAGTAAGTGCTTTATCACAGGCAATCTCATGTGATATTTTACCTGCATCTTTTAATATATCTCTATCATCACTAAGTAAAAATTTATCTATTCTTGTTGCCCAATCTTCCATTGTCATTGGAATATTTCTTTTAGCTCTAGCCTCCGCCAAATCTAAAAATGCAGACACAATTCGTTCCAACTGTTCCAATTCATCCTTACTTAAATAATTCTTTGCTATAATAACATCTGTTTCAAGTATTTTACCAGTCGGAGAGCTCTTCCATGTTGTAAGACCCATATATTCTTTTTCAGAATCTGCTCTATTATATATAATTTCTGCTGCTGTTTGATGAGATACTGCATAGTGCATTTTGTTCTGGACTTTTTTGAAAAATTTAATTGTAGTTGGCGATTTTCTATCATAGTCAATGCTGGTTGTATATATATCAGTAATTTTTTGATAAAATCTTCTTTCAGACAATCTTATTTCTCTTATTTCAGCAAGAACTGTTTCAAAATAATCTTCATCAAAAAAAATTCCATTTTCCATTCTTTTTTTATCTAATAGATATCCTTTTTTAGAAAATTCTTTTAAAACATATATCGCCCATCTTCTAAATTGTATTGCTCTATCAGAATTAATTCTAAATCCTAAAGAAATTGCTACATCGAGATTATAATATTTAACATTTCTTTTTACTTCTCTATTTCCTTCTTTTTGAACTGTCAAATATTCTTTGACAGTTGAATTTTCTTCTAATTCAAATGTTTCAAAAATATTTTTTAAATGATAACTGACATCTTGTTTACTTGTATCATAAAGTTCAGTCATAGCACTTTGGGATAGCCATAGATCACCATCTTCAAATCGTACAGTTACTCCTTTTTGCCCCTTTTGCCTTTCAAATATTAAGAATTCTGCACTACTACTTCTTATAATTAAATCTTTTGACATTATTTTTTCACCTCTTTTTCTTTTTTTATCCAAATGTGTAAAAACTTATTTTAATCAATCTCTTTATTTATAAAGGTTTGCTAGTGGTTTTACATATTTCCCGATATACCAGTTTATATTTGCCTGATTTTG
>CAYTKH010000072.1:0-6987 GCA_964438315.1 uncultured Muribaculaceae bacterium
CACATGATAAAAAAAGTGCTTTAAGAGGAAATAGAATTATATATTTAAAAGATGGAAAAATATTTGGTGAACTTTCCTTAGGAAAGTATGATAAGGAAGATACTGAAAGATGCGAATTATTAGATAAATTCTTAAAAGAAATGGGGTGGTAATATTGCAAAAAATAAGTGCCATTTCAAAATATTTTTTTAAAAAGAATTTGAAGGATATTATATCATTTTCAATTATTCTTCTTATTGCAACGATATTATTTTCTAGTGCTTTTATAATAAATAAAAATGTCAGTAAAGATTATAATGTGGTGTTTAATGAATTAAATACAGCAGATGCGTTTTTCACAATACCTAATACTCAGTATTCAGATGAACTAATGGAAGATATAAAAAATATTAAAGGGATTAAAGAAATTGATAAGCAAAATGGAATAATGCTTTCAATACCGGTCCAAATGGGTGTTTCTATTCAAGAGCAAACTCAAGTTTTTTATAATATAGATGAAATACATAAATTAAATAAAAGAAAAATAATAAAAGAAAACAAAAATAATAATAGGGGAATTTATCTTTCAAACTATACATTTATAAATTCTAGGTTAAAACTTAATGATAAATATGAGTTTGAAACAAATAATATTCCATTTTCATTTAAAATTACTGGTATAATAACTGAAATGCAATATGGTAATTATTCTTCATCAGTTATAGGACAGTATTTAAAAAATGATTCTTATAATGAATTACTCGAAAATAGTAAAGATAAAGAAGTTGTAACAATTTCTATAAAATCAGATAATATAAAAAACACTTATAACGATGTATCTAAATACCTGTCTAGTAAAAATATAAATATTTTAAATAAAAATGAACAGGAAAATATCAAAAATGGTAGACTTGTGACTACTAATATAATAGTTCTAATTCTTATGACATTTGCAATTATTATGCTTATTATAAGTTTATTTGTAAGCAAATTCAAAATAGGGGAAACTCTAGAAGAGGAAATCGCTAATATGGGTGTATTAAAGGCTTTAGGATATACGAGTAAAGAAATCATTTTCTCAAGTATAATTACTTATATAATATTGGGTGTAATAAGCAGTGTAATAGGAATAACTTTATCATATTTTTTACTACCAATACTAAGTCAAATTATTGAAATGCAATCAGGTTTTATTTGGAAATCTAAAATAGATTATTGTGCTAATATATTTGTATTTATTATAAATCTAATACTTATAACATTATTTACTTTAACTGCTTCTTTGAAAATTAGGAAACTAAATCCTATAAGTGCAATTAGAGGATTAACTGAAATAAGAACAAGTAAAAATTATTTTGAAATCGAAGAAACAAAAGGTAATATTCATTTTATCTTAATGCTTAAAAACTTTATAAATACTAAGAAACAAAATATATTACTAGGAATCGTGTTATTATTTATAACCATTGTCTCTTCATTTTTAGGAGTATTATTTTATAATGTTAACATGAATCCTACTAATTTTATAAATACTTTAGTAGAAGAACATCCATCTGTTATTGTTTCTTCAAATCGAGATCTAAGAGATGAATTAAGCAGGGAGAAAAATGTAAAAAATGTTATATATTATGATGAAAATGCTAGTTTAAATTATAAAGGAAATTCTTATAAAACTTTTGTGGCAGAAAATTATAATATGCTAGCTAATAATCTATGTTATGAGGGGGTTAATCCTAAAAATCAAGATGAAATAGCAATAGGAAGTAAACTTAAAGAAGATTTTAATATAAATATAGGAGATTATGTTACTTTAAATAAAAATGACATAAATAAAGAATATAAAGTTGTAGGATTTATTCAATCCGTTAATAATTTTGGTGAAATAATAGAAATAACTTTAGATGGATATAAATATTTAGATGAAGATTATTCACCAAAATCAATATATGTCTATTTAAATAATGAGGATAAAGCTGAAGATTTTATTACACACATAAAATATAAATATAAGAAAGATATTATATCAACCATGAACTACGTAGAGTCTATGAATTCAGCTATAGATTTGTTTGTCCCACTTATAAGCATTATATGTATTATAATTATAGAGATAACCTTGTTACTTATATATCTAATTTTATATATGCTTTTAAATGGCATTATCACTAGAAAAAAACAAGAACTTGGAATATTCAAAGCAATAGGATATGAAAACAAACAGTTAGTTAGACAATTAGTTGGTGGATTTATACCAAGTGTTATTATTTCAAGTGGAATAGGACTAATAATTAGCAAACTGTGCATAAAAGATATATACTCTATGGTATTTAGAACTGTTGGAGCATATAAAGTAAGTTTTGATTATCCAATTGTTGTATTTATTTTAATTACAATGTTAATTATATTAAGTACGATAATTATTGGAAATATACTTGCAAGAAAAATAAAGAGAATATCAGTATATTCGTTAATAAAAGATTAAGAGGAAAAAATGCAATATACATAATTTATGAGTTAAAGTTTTAAATTTGTTGTATATTAGGCTAATATAATTATCCCCTAGTTATTTATATTAAAATAGATAAAAAAGTAATAAAACTTCATTTAAAAGGTGGAGTTTTATATTATTTTGTGATAGAATATAGCGTATTAAAAGTTGAGTGTATTGTTTTAGAAAGTGTGAATTTATGGACCAAACTATAGGTAGAGTTATAGATATTTATATTCCAAATCAATATAAAAATGGTAAATTATTGGATGTAATGGATAGAAGTAAAATAACATTTAAAGTAGTGACAGAAAAAAAATTAGAAGAAATAGAGGTAGAACAAAATTTAGAAAATGTTAAAATAATGAAAAATGATCTAGTAGAAATAAGAAAATATATTGTTTTAGATAAAGTATATATTGATATAAAACTATATAGGGGGTAGTTGAAATGAGAAATAAAGATTATAGTATAGTAGGATTATACGAACATAATATTGAAAGTTATAAAGAAATTGAATCAGCTTATAATTTAGGACAAGATGTAGTAGGAATAGTCCATGCAACAGGGACAGGAAAAACATATAATGCATTACAACTTATATATGATAATCAAGACAAAATGGTAGTATACGTAGTTCCATCAAATGGGATAATAGAACATATATATAAAATAATAAACGATAATCCAAACTTAGATATAAAAAGAGATTTTAAAAATGTAGAATTTAGGACATATCAAAGTTTTATATCACTATCAAAAGATGAAATAAAAGATATAAAGTGTGATTTATTAATATTAGATGAATTTCACCATATAGGAGCACCAATATGGGGAGAGAGAATAAATACGATTATAGAAACACACCCAAAAATGAAAATATTTGGAATGACAGCCTATACAATAAGAGATAGAAAAACATCATATGAAAGAGATATGGCAAATCCAAATAAAGAAGAAATATTTTCAAATAAAATAGTAAGTAGGTATGATTTATGTGATGCTATGATAGATGGAGTACTTCCAAAACCAATATATAAAACAGCCTATGTAAATCTAATAGAAAAAGAAAAAATAATAGAAGAAAAAGTAAATAAATTACCTAAAGAAACAGAAGAATATCAAGAATATATGAAAGTACTTTCTAATGTAAAAAAGAAAATACATGAAGCACCAAGTATATTAAATATTTTAAAAAAAACAATCAAAACAAATGGAAAATATATATACTTTTGTCCACCAATGAAAGAAGAAGGAACTAACGATATAGAAACGGTAAAAAAACAAGTAGTAGAAATGCTTAAGAATTTTATAAAAGAAGAAGATATAGTTATATATACATCGACAAGTGAAATGGGATATCTTGGAAGACAAAATAGAAAAGCATTTTATGATGATGTAACATTAGAAGGCGAAAAAGTAGAAAATAAACTACGAATAATGTTTGCAATAAATCAATATAATGAAGGAATACATGCACCAAATATAGATGGAGTAATAATGGGAAGAGGAACGACATCAGATATAGTTTATTTTGAACAATTAGGTAGAGCATTATCAGTAAGGGGAAATACCAAAGAAAAATATGAAGAATTAGAAAAATATCCAAAGGAATACTTAATAAAGATGTGTAATGATAAAGATATACCAATTAAAGATGAAATAACAAAAGAAGAACTGATTGAAAAACTAATAGCCCCAGTAGTAATAGATTTAACCAATAATTATTGTTTTATAAAAGAGTTAGAAAATAATTTAAAAGAAAGAATTAAGGAAATAAAAGGAATAAAAAAAGTTTCAGCAAGAAAAAGGGATATAAAAATAAAAGATGCATCATTTGATATAGAAATAGAAAATCAAGACATATTTGAAACGCTAAAATATGTAATGGATAAAGTAAATAAAAGTTGGTATGATTACTATGAACTAGCAAAAGCATACTATGAACATCATGGAAATTTAGAGGTAAAACAAAGTTTTAAAACTAATAATGGTTATATAGAAGATGTAAATGGAAAAATAAATCTAGGTATTTGGATAGCACATCAAAGAAGAACAGTAGATAAATTAAGTGAGAGGGGTAAATTACTATCAGAAATAGGTATGCGATTTGAAAATAAAATTTCAACACTATCTTGGGAAGAAATGTATACATATGCAAAGATATACTATGAACATCATGGTAATTTGGAGGTAAAACAAGGTTTTAAAACCAATAATGGCTATATAGAAGATAAAAATGGAAAAATAAATCTAGGTGTTTGGATAACACATCAAAGAAAAGTAGTAGATGAATTGAGTGAAAGAGGTAAGTTACTATCAGAAATAGGTATGCGTTTTGAAAAAATAAAATCAACACTAACATGGGAAGAAATGTATACATATGCAAAGATATATTATGAACATCATGGAAATTTAGAAATAAAACAAAGTTTTAAAACTAATAATGGCTATATAGAAGATGTAAATGGAAAAATATATCTAGGTATTTGGATAGCGACTCAAAGAAAAGTAGTAGATAAATTGAGTGAAAGAGGTAAGTTACTATCAAAAATAGGCATGCGATTTAAAGATAAAAAATCAACACTATCCTGGGAAGAAATATATACATATGCAAAAGCATACTATGAACATCATGGTAATTTAGAAGTAAAAGTGAGCTTCAAAACAAACAATGGCTATATAGAAGATATAAATGGAAAGATAAATCTAGGTATGTGGATAGCAACTCAAAGACAGAGGGTTGAACCATCAAGCAAGCGAGGTAAGTTACTATCAGAAATAGGTATGCGATTTGAAAGGATAAAATCAACACTATCTTGGAAAGAAATGTATACATATGCAAAAGCATACTATGAACATCATGGGAATTTAGAAGTAAAAGAGAGCTTCAAAACCAATAATGGCTATATAGAAGATATAAATGGAAAGGTAATTCTTGGAACATGGATTGTAAGACAAAAAAACATGTATAATGGTAAAATAAAAGGTAATTTTACTCTAGAACAAATAAAGTCGCTAGAAGATATAAAAATCAAATGGTTTAGTGATAATATTAATGAAAAATTACAAAGAGAAGAAATAACCTTAAAAAATATAAAACAAAAGCAAATTGAATTAAAAAATAGATTATATTCCCTGTTAAATAAATATGATGATGAATTATTACCTACAAATGAAGAATTAAACACAACTTTCTTAGATGAATTAGATATACATAAAAAAGTATTAAAAAAATAAAAAATTGTAATTTTGATGCCTTTATAGGTGATTAAAACTTGCTTTTTTATAAAATTTGTGATAGACTACACATTAATTTATATATAAGTGAGGGGTATTTATGGATTTAAAAACTAGGGAGATAATCAATTTTGTAAGTAAATGTGATAGAGATTTATCATCATCAATATATGATTTAGAAAATATAAGGAAAGCTAAAGATTATATAAAAATATTGAAAAATATTGATAATAGTAAAAAAGCTATTAACATAGCATTAATTGATAAATTGAATATAATAATTAAACAAATATCAATATACTATAGCAATATTGTAAATGTTTTTAATGAAGATAGTAACATATCAGATTATGTTATAAGTTTAATAAAAGCTAAACATTTAACAAATCCTAAATTAATAGCAAGATGTGCATATATTGAGTTATCAAAATACTTATATTACGATATATCATGCATAAAAATAAATGATGAACGAATAAAAAACGAAATCGTAAATACACCTATTGATGAAAAAAACTCAAAAATATTTTCTTATGTTGTTTGTTCACAATATTATCAATTATATAGCTATATTCTTTCACATTTTGGAATTAAAGTAAAAAAGATGCGTAGAAATGGAGAATACCATACTTGGGGTGAGATAGATTTAAGTGATGATGAAATAATAATAGTAGATGCTACTGACTATATTAATAGTTCAATCGATTTAGGTAATGCCAAATCACTTAGTCCAACAAGAGGATTTTTAGTCCTTCCAAGTAGATATTCAGGTATTAAATTACAAGAAGTTTATACAAATCCTTGTTTTAAGAATACTCTAGATGAAATAATGAAATTTTATGAAGCTAATAGAGAATTCGATATTAGTTTAGGATATATCAATAATAGTGGTTACCCACATGAAAAAATATTAAGAGAAAATGAAGATTTATTTTCAAGGAGTAATATAATAATTCAAGATTTAAAAGAGGCTTCTAATCTTATAATAAAAATTCAAGATTTACTTTTAAATACTAGTATTCCAAATAATATAGATGGTTATGAAATATTTTCATATTACCATATGTTTATTAGAAGACTACCTATGAATATTAGAGGGAATATTTCAATGAGAACCTTATATGTAGATACATATGATTATAAACAAACAAAATTGAGGAGGAAATACTTACAAACGGATAGAGAATATTTGAAATACTTAAGAGAGTTAGTATATAGTAGATATTGTAAATGTCAAATACTTTTGTAGGTTTTTGGTAAAAAAAATTGTAGGTTTTTGG
>CAYTKH010000073.1:0-6889 GCA_964438315.1 uncultured Muribaculaceae bacterium
AAACATCATCTTCTGTTACATAACTCATTTCTAAATCCAATTGATAAAATTCTAATGTACGGTCACGTCTTGTATCTTCATCTCTAAAGCATGGAGCAATTTGGAAATATTTATCAAATCCACCCACCATAAGTAGTTCTTTATATATTTGAGGAGCCTGTGGTAAGGCATAAAATTTTCCTTTAAATTTTCTAGAAGGGACGACAAAATCTCTAGCCCCTTCTGGTGATGAGGCAGTTAAAATCGGTGTTTGTACTTCTATAAATCCTAAATCGTACATTTTATTTCTTAAATAGTGTAGAATATCATTTCTAAGTAAAATATTATTTTTTATTTTGTTACCTCTCATATCTAAGTAACGGTATTTTAATCTTACATCTTCATTTACTGAATTTAAACTATCTATTTCAAATGGTAATTTGTTAGTTGCACGTGATAGAATTTCTAAGTAATCACATATTACTTCTACTTCACCTGTTAAAATTTTAAGATTGATTGTATCTTCATCTCTTCTTACCACTTTACCTTTAATTTTTATGACACTTTCTTTTGTTACACCTTTTAACATACTATCATCGTGGATAACTACTTGGGTAACTCCATAGCTATCTCTTAAGTCAATAAACATAACACCACCATGATCTCTTATAGTTAAAACATATCCTGATAAGATTACTTCTTTATTTAAATCATTAATTGTAAGTTCACCACAAGTGTTGGTTCTATAAATATTTTTCTTCATACAATCATCCTTTCATAAAAAAACAGTTATATCCCTAAAGGGACGAATAACTGTCAATCCGTGGTACCACCCAATTTATTGTATTTCTACAATCACTTATGAATAACGCATCAAAATCGCGCTTTTTCCTACTTAGTTTCAGAAAAAGACTCCATGGTGTTCTTTCATATTAATATCTATATCCATTTCCAGCATCTAGGACTCTCTTGATAGCTTATTTAATATTACTTTTCCACATCATCGTTTTAAATTATTAAGTAAATGATAGCATAAACTATATTGGCTTGTCAATTATAATTTATATGTTTATTATATTTTTATCAATATTTTTATGAAAATATAATACTATTTTGTTTAAGAAAATACTTAGTATTCAAGTGGTTTAAAGAGAAATATTTAAATATTAAATATAAGTTTTACATTGGCAGTGATATTTTCGTCATTCAATTGTGATTCCAAATTCAAACTTTTAATCATTGCAGAATATTTTGTTCCTTTTCTTAACTCGGTTAATAATTCTTTACTATAATATCTTGGTACATAACCTATGTGATAAGATTTGCCATTTTCTTTAAAAACAATTTTAATAGCATTTTCATCCTTTGGATTTTCTGGTTCGTATTGTAAATATAATATATTATTTACTTTAAGATAATTTTTACATTCTTCTATATCACTACAATGGCTTGTTCCTGCTATATCAAATTCAATTTTACTTGAATCAAAAGCTGGAACAAATTCATAATTATCAGTTAGTGTCCTTCCACGTGTAGCCTTCAAAATTTCAAAATCGTCTGAATCCTTTTCTAAGTTGTAGCAGTTTAAAATTTCTAGATAATCTGGTCTAGTATCGTTCGGTAATCTTGTTTTAATGTTTGCAAATAGACTATCACTTTCATATGTTTTTAATAAATCTTCAAAGCCAGGAAAATATTTAAAACCCACTAATCTAGCTGAATCTAATTCTGGATTAACATAGGTAAATTTATATTTACTAGAATCTTTAATTAAAATTCCTATTTTATATCTTCTACGTGAAATGGGTTCTTTCCAAATCAACCACAATTCATCTTTCATTATTATCTCCTCTTTTCACTTTATACCTAATAATATGTCTCTGCGTTTTATTAAGTACATTATTATATATTTTTTATGCTTATCATTTAATAATCCATCTGGTATTTTATTTACTAGTTCTGTTATTATTTCGTCAGTTAGTTTTTTTAAATTGTTAATTTCGGGGGTAACATACTGAGGAAATTTATCAAACAAATATTTTATTAATTCAAAATGCTTATATCGACTTGCATTATCTTCTTTGTATATTATTATCCTACTTCTTTTTATATATGCATCAAAAATCATTATTTTAACAAAACCTTTAAATAAACCAACATCCAATTTATCTAAAGTGGTTTTTATGTTTGAAATTGTATAATATTTTTTCGTTCTTTTTTATCCTTGTTTAGATAGGCACTATATCAGTATGTGGTGATAAAAGTTTGTCAGAAAAATAATAGTTTAAAACCCCTATTTTTTAATTTGATATTTTTCCATGGAATCACCTATTTTCCACACATTGTACCAAATTTCTTATAAAAAGTCATTATTTCTTATTCATAATTAACGTGTTTTACATATTTTATCATCTTTTTGAATTGAATATTATAAACAAATGTGTTTAAGAAAACACTTGATATTCAAGTGCTTTACAAATTTTTACATACCAAACTCTTCCATAATTTTAAATGAACTTTTATTAACTTTAGAATAAGTAATTTCAGTACCAGAATCAGGATATTTTTCTACTAATTTATTACCTTCTAATTTATTAAATGTTAAAGTTATCTTACAAGCATTTAAATAAATATCATCATTGCATTTACCATCTTCTGTTACTTGTTCTAAATCCATAACGATTTTACTATCATCTTCAGTGTAAGTTCCTTTATAAGCTACTCCAGCAACACCTGGTCCACCACTAGCATATTTTACACTACCATCACTTTTAAATTCTATTTCACGGCTTTTATAGTTTCCATCAGGACCTTCACTATAATATTGATAATAACGTGTAGTTTTTCCACATCCTGTTACTGCTACTATTAAAAATGTTGCTATAATCAAATAAATATAACTTTTTTTCATCTAAATTCCTCCTTCTTATTAAAGTTACAAAATTCTAATATAACTCACTACAAGTTACATTGGTTTTATAATACTACGCTGATATACAAAAGTCAATATATTTTTTATTATTTACAATATTACAAATCATTTATTTTATTTGTTTTTAAATATAATATCTAATTTTTCTTTGATTTGGTCTTTACTGAATGGTTTTGCTATATAATCTATAAATCCTTCTTTTATATACTTTTCTTTCGCACCACTTATAGCATCTGCTGTTAAGGCTATTACTGGGGTTTTAAATGATGGTAATTTTTTTAACTCTTGTATACATACTTCTCCATTCATATTTGGCATCATTATATCCATTAATATTAAATCATATTCTTTTTCTTTTATTTTTTCTAGACATTCTATTCCATCATAACATTCTTCTATTTCAAAATTGAAATCTTTTAAAGCCTTTTTCGCTACTTTGATATTTAGTTTATTATCATCTACTATTAATATCTTAATACCCCCCCCCCAGGCTACCTTTTCCATATATATTTTTGCTGTATCTTCTAGTTCTTTTTCTGTTAAAGGTTTATTTAATTTACTTATTTTTTGTGGTATTTGCACCATGAAGATTGAGCCTTTTTTATATTGTGATTGAACATTTATTTTTCCACCCATCATCTCTACAAATGATTTTGTTATAGCTAGTCCTAGTCCTGTTCCTTCTGTTGTTGTATTCTTTTCGACATCTAATCTATCAAATTTAGTAAATAATCTATTTATATGATCTGCTTTTATTCCTTTTCCTGTATCTTGACATGTTATTATCAAATTTGTGATATTTTTATTTATATTGTTGATACATTTTATGTTTAAATTTATACTTCCTTCTTCTGTATATTTTATTGCATTTGTTAGTAGATTATTTATTATCTGTTTTACTTTTGATTTATCCCCTATTAGTTCATATGGCATGTCATCTGCTATTTTTAGATTAAATATGATATTTTTTGTACCTATTCTTGTTTCTGTTACTCTACACATATTTGTTATTTCTTCTTTGAAGTTATAATTAGTTTCTACTATATCCATCTTATCGGCTTCTATTTTATTTATATCTAATATATTACCTACTATTTCTAGTAATGTTTGTGATGCATTTATTATATCTTCTGTATCTTCTACTACTTCTGTTGGTACTCTATCTTTATATGATGCTATATCTTCTGATAACCCTACGATAGCATTTAATGGTGTCCTTATTTCATGTGACATACTTGATAGGAAATCGGATTTAGCTCTATTAGCTTTTTCGGCTTGATTTTTAGCTAGTGTTACCTCGTTTAACATCTTTAAATCAGGATTTTCGATTGTATGATACATTAAATATATAATAAATCCAAATATAGCATTTGTTAAAAGCATTTCAGGATGTGCTTTTTGTATCAGTCCAGAAGCTGTCATTAAAATTATAAGAGCAATTATAGGAATATATCCTTTTTTATGAATATTTTTTAAATGAGCAAAAATTAATATACTCATTATTGCAACATAAATACCTAAAGCTATATAAACAACATTTACTGATGCACCAGTGGTATATTTAGCATCTCCTATTGATTTAAATTCAATTGGTAATACTAAAATTAATAAACAAACTAATACATTTATAAAAATGAATATATAATGAACAATATTATATTTTTTTATATTTCCTTTTTCTGATATATCATCTTTAAATGTTGTAATAACAAATGTATAAGTCATAAATATTGCTAACCATAATATTAAACAAGTTAAGAATAGCTTTTGGACAAGAGTTCCTATTGCACCTAAATCAACCGTTACTATAATTAGTAATTCAACTATCATTGATAAAATGCTAGCTCCTAATAATCTTTTAAAGATTCTATTTTCAACTTTATTTATCTTATCTTTTCTTAAAAATATTATTGTTGTTACTATTGTATAAATCAAAGCAGATACTGTTAAAAATATTGTTCCTTTCATACAATCACACCCTATCATAATACATTATACCATAAAAAAACTATAATTTTGCATTATAGTCTCCAATTTATTATTTTTTTAAAATTTTAGATGTTCCTTTTCTTTCTTTAACAAGATTATTTCCTAATTCTTCAAGTGTTCTAAAATCGTGTTTCCCATTTGAAGTATAAGGCATTTCATCTATTTCTTCAAAATATGCTGGCACTTCATAATCTGGTAATTCTTCAGCACATTTCTTTTCTATATCAGCATAAACATCATTTATATTAATATCTTTTTCTAATTCAATAAATGCCATAGGAACACTTATAAATTTTTCATCATCAACACCTACAACTACACATTCTCTAACATAAGATAAAGATATGATAACTTCTTCTATAGTATCTGGTGCTATTTTAAAGGCATCTTTTTTTATTAATCTTCTATTTCTTCCTTTTGGAACAATGTATCCTTCTGAATCAACTACACATAAATCTCCAGTTTTAACCCATTGTTTTCTGTTTTCGTCTGTTACTTTTATTTTAGCTGTTTCTTCTGGATTATTTAAATATTCTACAAACAAATTATCTGATGATATATATAATTCTCCCATTTCTCCTTCTTTTGCTTCTTCACCAGTTTCAGGATTAACAAACTTAATATCAACCCCACGCATTGGAACACCAATACTGCCAGGTTTATTAGCAAATCTTGGAGAAACAATAGTAGCCCCTAAACATTCATTATTTCCATAACCATTAACTATAGTTCTATCAAATGCTTGTTGCATTTCTATTAATTCTTCTGCACTTATTTTATCTCCACCAGAAACAAATACTTTTGCTCTACTAATCCCATTTAATGCTCTATTTAATTCTTTTAATTTTTTTCTTAATTCATTTTTAGATTTTAAATCACTATTCTTTTGTAATTCATCAATATCTTTTCTTAATTTCTTTAGTTGTTCAAATATATATCTATAATGTAGTGGTGCTGCTAATGACATATCAAATTTACCTAAATCATTATAAACAGTATTTTCATCTACAAATGGAGTCATTTCTGCCTTCATCGTAAATGCCATACTAGCATAAATTGAATTAGCAAGTCCATATATTATAAATGGTGGTACTGAAACATGCATTGTATCTCCTTTATAGAAAGGTAGATCAACATAAGCCATTTTTTGAATTTCAGAATTAAAGTTTCTTTCTGTATGAACTATTTGTTTTGATTTTCCTGTACTACCACTTGATTGAACAATAAGTGATGGTCTATCTATTTTGAAATCAGCAGTACTTACACTACCAGTATGTTTTCCCTCTTTAATAAAATCAGAAAACTTAACAAATCTATCATCTGAAGGTATAACTATTTTTTTACCTTCTTTTTTATCTTTTAAACTAGCAAGAACTTTTATTGCTGGATTAAGATATTCTTTTGGAGAACATACAATAACTCTTTCAGCATTAATATCACCAGATATTTTTTCAACTAAGGGCAATAAATCTTCAAATACAACAACAGCTTTACAATTACCATTATTAATATAATTAATTAAGTCTTTTTCTTTTACTCTTAAATCAATCCAAGACATTGTTGCACCAATTTTACTTAATGATAATAAACATTGTTGAACTAAAGGCATACTTATAGTTAAAATTGCAACTTTATCCCCTTCTTTTACACCCATAGCATTTAAAGATTTAGCTAAATCTTCGGCAGACTCAAATAATTCTTTATATGTCATAGAATTACCCATAAATCCTGTTGCCTCTAAGTCTAAATCATTTTTTGCTTCATCTGTAACTAACGAATACATCGTTTGTTCTGTATTAAATTCCTTAATAGGATTTTTTCTCCAAAATTTACTTTCCATATAAACCCTCCAAATAGCAAACAATTGCTTTTCGATAGTACTTATAATAACACAAAAACCTTATTTTGTCAAAAATCTGTAAACAAAAGATAGCGTTTCCAAAGTGGGGAGATTTACAAAACAAACTCTTATAAACAAATAAAATGAGT
>CAYTKH010000074.1:0-6885 GCA_964438315.1 uncultured Muribaculaceae bacterium
TAAAAATCAAATGAATGAAATAATAAACATTATCGACAATTTAAATTAAAATGGGGACCTATTTGGATACCTAATACATATATAAAAGAGCTTGGAGCCCTTATAAACAAAGTATCCCAGCCTTTCGACTGGGATTTCAGGGGGTTTTGGTTTTGCACTCTCATAATGATATAACGATAAGAGTGCCTGCGTGATATTATCACGCTAGTATAATTATATAGTGGTTATTATGTTTTGTCAATAACTTCTAATCTAAATTTGTAAAATTTTCGACATAATTCATTATTTTTTCATCATGGAAATTATCAAAAGTACCATTTAAAAATTCTTCACTATCCTCTTTGGCTCTAAGTAATATGCCATAATCTCTTTTTAAATCGGCTATATTCATAATCATATCACCACTTTGTTTTATACCAAATATATCGCCACCACCTCGAAGTAGAAAATCTTCTTCACTTATCTTAAAACCATCATTAGTTTCAGTTAATATTTTAAGTCTATCTGTTTCAAAATTGCTAATTAAAATACAATATGATTGCAAGTTGCTTCTTCCAACCCTACCTCTTAATTGATGTAATGCTGACAATCCAAAACGGAAACTGTCAAAAATAACCATCATTGTTGCATTAGGAACATCTACTCCGACCTCAATAACCGTTGTACTGATAAGTATTTGAATATCATTATTTTTAAATTTATTCATCACTATTTCTTTTTCCTCATTATTCATTTTGCCATGTAATGTTCCGATATTAAACATTTTACCAAAAGCCTTTTTCATTTTAATCTCTAACTCATCGACATTTTTTAAATCTATTTTATCACTCTCTTCAATTAAGGGAGCAATAACATAAACTTGATGCCCTAATTTAAGCTCTTCTAACATACTTGTTAATACATCTTTGATTTCTCCTTCCTTCTTTAAGGTAGTTATAATTTCTTTACGACCATTGGGAATTGTTCTAATACTCGATATATCCATATCTCCATATAATGTTAAAGCATATGTTCTAGGAATTGGTGTTGCACTCATATATAGAATATCTGGTGTAATACCTTTATTTTTTAAACTACTTCTTTGATTTACACCAAAGCGATGTTGTTCATCGGTAATAACTAGCCCTAGATTATTATATTTTACGTCATCTGTAAATAGAGCATGTGTACCTATAATAATTTTTATTTTTCCATCCTCTAATTTACTATATATCTCCTTTTTTTCTTTAGATTTCATCTTGCCAGTAAGAAGTGCTATATCAATATCATATTTTTTTAAGATACTTTTAATATTATCATAATGTTGATTAGCTAGTATTTCTGTTGGTGCCATCAACGCACTTTGATATCCAGATAAATAGTTTATATACATTGATATAATTGCTACTACAGTCTTTCCACTACCAACATCGCCTTGTAAAAGTCTATTCATTCTTTTAGAACTAGTTAAATCCTCATAGATTCTATCGACACTTTTTAATTGATCTTCGGTGAGAGCAAATGGTAAACTACCTATAAGATCCTTGACTTCATCGTAATTAACATCCCTTTTCAAACCAATCTTATTAGTTTTATTTTGTTTTAAATAATTCATTTTAGCCATGAATAAAAATAACTCTTCGTATTTAAGTTGATTTCTAACTTTAGTTAAATACTTTATATTAGTTGGATGATGGATTTCTTTTATACAATCTTTTTTATCAATAAAATTGTATTTTTTATGCAAAAAAGTAGGTGTATAGTCAAAGACATCATAGTCCTCTTTTAATGCATTATTAATAAGTTTGATTATATTATTATTAGTTAAGCCGTATGTAGTATGATAAATAGGTTCTATTTTTTCTTTTTCAATCATTCCAAATGTTATATCATTAACGGTTATTGAACTTTTTTTACGTTCTAATTTTCCTATAACTGTGATAGATGTACCTATTTTTAATTGATTTTTTAAAAAAGCACGATTAAAAATAGTAATATTAAATATTCGGTTTCCTGTATTTAATTTAAAACTTGTCTTATCTAATTTTCGATTAAAATAATAAATAGATGGATTTGTTTCGATAATACCATCGATAATGATTTTATCACCATCTTCTAATTCATCTATATTACTTCTTTTTATTTCATCGTATCTAAAAGGATAGAATTGGATTAATTCCTCTTTTTTAGTAATACCTAGTTTATTTAATAGTTTTATACTTTTAGGGCCTATACCTTTTATTTCTTCTAAACTTGTCATATCTCACCAACTTTGCAAATATATTATTACATACATCTGTTCGTTTGTCAATTACTATCGTTTAAGTTTTTAACTTCATATAAAAAGTATTTTTAGCAATTTCATTCTTTTATGTATTGTTTTACTCTATAATATAAACTATTAACATCATTGTATTCTTGATATATTATATTTTTCTTTTTAACTATAACACCGTCAACTATTTCATATTCAACTTTAAGTTGTGGGAAAACCTCTAACCAAAATGGGTTATCCTTAATAGCCGAAGAAAATGCTTCATCTAATGATAGATATATATTGTTAAATAGAACATTTCCACCAACAAATCGATTCATAATTTTTTTTCTTCTACTAAACTCTTCATATTTTTTAGATAATTCATGAAAAATATCACTATCGTTAATATTATTTATTTTCATAAAATTAGTAGTTAAAGCAATAGCATTTAAATTTGCATCAACTTCTTGACTTACAACTCTATAATTATACTTATAATAATCAAACGGGTCATCATAATAATATTTACTATTTTGCTCTTTCTGATATGAATTTAATAAAAAATCTTTAATCTGGTTGATTATATTTAAAGTTGAATAGCCCCTTAATATCTGTATATTATATTCTATATGTGATAATTCATGAAAAATAATTAATAAATTTATTTTATCACCTCTAAATAAATTTATAATAGTATCTCTTTTTAATAGTATAGTATCGATATATTGAGCCTCTCCATCACTATCTAAAGATTTTATAATTTTGCAACTAGGAAAGTAAGTACCACTAATATTTTCTAGTTCATCCACTTCACAGTAATTTGCATATATAAAAAACATACATTTTTGAATATACTCAACTATTGCTCTTTCAAATTTTTCATATGGTATATTATATTCACCTTTCAAGACACTTACTAATTGATCACATTCATACATATAAAACTCTCCTTTTTAAGCAATCTATATTATACTCATAAAAACTTAAAAGTCAATGAAAAAAACTATGTAATTTTAAACTACATAGTTATCTTCTAATGAGAAAACAACATTTTCTTCTATCCATTCTTTTCTAGGATCTACTTTTTCACCCATCAAAACGCTTACCCTTTTTTCAGCCAGTGAAGCATCTATAATGTTTACTTTTATCATACTTCTTCTTTCTGGATCCATTGTTGTTTCCCATAATTGTTCAGCATCCATTTCACCCAAACCCTTATACCTTTGGGTTTTTGATTGCCTATTTTTGAATTTTTCTAAAATTTGTTTTCTATCATCTTCTGTCCATGCATAATAGAATTCTTTACCACTTTCTATTTTATACAATGGGGGTTTAGCTATAAAAAGTTTACCATGTTCTATAAGTGGCTTCATATACCTGAAGAAAAATGTCAATAGTAATACCTGAATATGGGCACCATCTATATCAGCATCAGTCATAATAATTATTTTGTCATAGTTACATTCATCAATATTGAAATCACTACCGATTCCACCACCGATTGTATGAATCATCGTATTTATTTCTTCATTTTTAAGAACATCTTCTAGTCTAACTTTTTCTGTATTTAAGACCTTACATCTTAAAGGTAATATAGCTTGAAATTTACTATCTCTTCCTAATTTAGCTGATCCACCTGCCGAATCCCCTTCTACTAGAAATAGTTCATTTCTTTTAGGATCCTTAGTTTGTGCAGGCGATAATTTACCATTTGTCAATTTTTCTATTTTACCTTTATCTTTTCCTTGTCTTGCGGCATCACGTGCTTTTCTGGCAGCTTCTCTTACTGATTTACTTTTTATCATTTTTTCTAATATTTTAGTAGCGATAGCTTTATTTTCTTCTAGAAAAAATTGCATTTTTTCAATAACGACACTCTCTGTTATATTACGTGCTAAAGGGGTTCCAAGTTTTCCCTTGGTTTGACCTTCAAATTGTAATAGTGCTTCAGGTATTTGTAAACTTATAACTGCTGTTAATCCTTCTCTTGTATCGTTTCCTTCAAAATTTTTATCTTTAGCTTTTAAATATCCGTTGTTACGTGCATAGTCATTAAATACCCTAGTTAATGCTGATTTAAATCCTACCTCATGACTACCACCATCTACTGTTTTAACGTTATTTACAAATGATGTTATATTTTCTGAATATGTATCACAATATTGAATTGCCACTTCGACATTAATGCCTTCTTTTAGACTATCAAAACACACAACATCATGTAATTTTGTTTTATCATCATCTAGATATTCAACAAAAGCCTTTAGACCATTTTCATATTTAAATACATCTTTTTTACCATCTTCTATATCTTCTACTTCAACGGTTAATCCTTTTAATAGAAAAGCTGATTCTTGCATTCTCTCACATATATCGGTATAGGAAAATTTGGTCGTTGAAAATATTTGGTTATCTGGCATAAATGTTACTTTCGTCCCCGTTTTATTTGTTTTACCAATTTCTTTTAATGGTATTTTAGTTTTACCACCATCTTCAAAACGGATATAATACTCATGTCCATCTCTTTTTATAGTTACTTCCATCCATTTACTTAAAGCATTAACGACTGATCCACCTACTCCGTGTAATCCACCTGATACTTTATAACCAGAAGTTTCAAATTTACCACCTGCATGTAAAACAGTATATATAACTTCTGGAGTACTCATTCCACTTTCATGCATACCAGTTGGTACACCACGTCCTTCATCTGAAACAGTAATACTACCATCTTGATTAAGTGTTATTTTAATACAGTTTCCAAATCCATTTATAGCTTCGTCAATAGCATTGTCTACTATTTCCCATACAAGATGATGTAACCCCCTTTTATCGGTTGATCCAATATACATACCTGGTCTTTTTCTTACTGCTTCTAATCCTTCTAATATCTTTATCGAACTTTCATCATATTTTGCCATGTTGTCACCTCTATTTATTTTCCTTATTAATTATATCAAAAAAAGATAAAAATTACTAATATTTCTACTTTTATTTTCTTCTAAAAAATTGAATTTTATCATCGTAATCAATAAAATCACTATATCCCACCATAGAAACAGCGTTTATGCTAAATGTATTACTTGGGTCTACATTCATAACTATATTATTTACCTCTGTTGTTTCAAATATGTATTTTGTTATTATCTCTAACATCATAGTTCCATATTTATTACCCCTAAATTTAGGTAGAACCGAATAGTATAATGTTACTGTATTAATATCACCCCTACTGATACAATCTGAAATTTCAACATATCCTATATTTTCATTGTTATTATTTGTAAATATATACAAATTATTATATACTTTGCTATTACTTGTATGTATTAATTCAATTACTTCTTTTCCAAAATATTTTTTGTGTTCTTCATCTTTATACACTTCCTTTATAAATTCTTGGTCACTAATTGAATTTTCATCATATTTTCTAAAGATTAAATTCGCCATATATCTTATTCTCCTATATTTTGTAGTTGTATTCATTGACTTTTTATTTATCGATTACTCTATAAGTATATCAAGATAATTATATCGTGTCAAAGGCTACTTTATTGAATTTTAAAATTTTTTGGTGTACTAACGCTATTATTTTTTGTTTACGTTTTTTAAAAAAGATTAATATTAACTGCTATAGATAAATTTTAAAGCATGAAAAAAGTATCAATCATAGTAATTAAAATGATTGATACTTCTTTTTTATTGTTGGAGGTGTAGTTTCTTCTATTTCAAAAAATTGTAATAGCCACTCTTTTTTATCTTCCAATTCTTGTCTTTGTCCATCTAGTAATTCACACTTTAAATCCCTTAATTCTTGCTCTGTACTTTCAATTGATTTTTGAGAAAAACTTCCATCATATAGTTTATATAGTTGAATTTTTTCACCATTCATAATACGTTTCATCGATGCATGCACTGCTGATTTTTTATCACATGATTTCTCATATTCGTCTTTAGCAACACTAAGTATACCTTCTTTTACTAATCTTTTTTGTTCTTCAATAGTTAATCTAGATGCTTCACCTTCAGCTTTTAAAATAGTAATATCATCTAATGATTCACCCAATTCGAAATAAAATTCACTACCATTTATTTTAACTGATGTTGCGTTTGACGCCTTTTCTATTTTTAATGGTACAATTAAAGCATTTAACCCTGTTGGATTTTTTAAATATTCTGTTTTTTCGATTTCTGACATTTCTTCTAAAGCATCGATTACCCTTAATTGTTCTAGAATCATTAATCTAACATTATTGTATCGTTGTTCTTCTCGCTTTACTTGAATCAAATTAAATATTGGTATTAACATTGATAGAAGCGTAGCTTTAATTACATTTGGATTTAACTCTTTTTCTAACTTTGATAGTCTTTTTACATCAACTTTATATCCGGCATCTGCAACATCTTTAAACATTCTCAATTCATTTGCTATTTCCATACCAAAACTTATGGCAATCGTTCCTAACCAAAAAACTAAAAATTCCATAATAAACTTCCCCTTTTCTTTTAAAACGGCGTTATAGTACCACATTTTTTTTAAAATGCAAGTGGTTTTTCAATGATTTTGTAAAAAATGGAATGATTTTTATTAAAAAATCGAGTAGAGGAAAATAATTAAAATTATTTTGCCCATCTCACACCACTGTACG
>CAYTKH010000075.1:0-6870 GCA_964438315.1 uncultured Muribaculaceae bacterium
AAAGTTTTAATTTTATTCAAGTTAATTCCCCCTCGTAGTAATTACATTTTATCATAATTTAAATGCTTAATCTATTTAATTTATAAAATTATCTCTATATTTATCATTTTCGATTAAAAATTCTTGATAACTTTTATCATTATCTAATGGAAAATTTTTAGGAAATTCCATATTAACAAATAATTGTGCTAGTAGTTTTTTTGTAAGTGTTTCTCTATAAAGTAATCTATTTAACTTTAAATCTAAATCATTTATTAAATCTAAACTTGATTCTTGATACATAGCTAAATCTATACATTTTCTTATTACTTCAGATCTATTTTTTAATTTAAATTTTTTCATTAATATATCTAAATGTTTTAAATCTATTTCATCAAATTTTATACTACATATTTTTTCTTTTTTCATATATCTTTTTCACCTCCATTTCTAAATTCAGAAACTTTTTTAATAACAACAGGATATGGGAATGCACCACCAAATTATCTTTTCCTTATAAACAAAGACTTTAATATGATTTTTGGTGCACCACGAACCTTTTTGCACTTGCAAAAAGTATTACATTTATTTATTTAAAATCCATATTTGCATAGTGTTGCTAATCAGTATTAGTTTCACTTTTTTCAAATAAATCTCTATATTTTAGAGTAACTTTCGTTTTAAGTGCTAAATTTAATAGGACATCTACTTTTTTCAATTTATTAAAAGGCTTATTAACTATAAAACAAAATAGATTAAGATAATTTTGTAAATCTTCCTATTAAATCCACTGTGAGAATATAAGAATTTTTTTAACAAATCACATTTTCTATTAATTGGATTCAGTGGATTATCTTTATCATAATTAGCAACACTATGCAAATATGGATTTATTTATTTTAAGTATTACTACTTACTATAAATACCTTTAAACACATAGTTATACTTGCTATTACATTGGTAATACTATGCTTTATTTTGGTTATTTTTATTAATTTCAATTTCTAACTCATTTCTATAATTTTCTTCTATAACTTTTGGAATAAATTCTAGTAGAATTTCCTTATCATTTTGAAAATATTCTAGTAGTTGTGGAACCAAAAATTTAAAAAAATAATTCATTATCCCCCTCATAAAACTAAAAAAGGAGCAAATATTATGCCCCAATTTGTAAAATTTTAATAATATGGTCATCAATATATTTAATATCTAAATTACTAGTTTCAACTTTCATTTTTAGTTTGTTTTTAATATCGCAAGGAAATTTTAAAGTTTCTATGGTCGTTTTCAATAAATTCACCTTCAACACGAAAAAAGCCCATAATATCAAATACTATGAGCTGTAAAAAGAAAAAAACTCGCAAACCAATTTTAGGTGTGCGAGTATTAACCTTAATGGTAGCGAGAGGGGGAATCGAACCCTCAACCTTTCGGGTATGAACCGAATGCTCTAGCCAATTGAGCTATCTCGCCATAAAAGTAAGCAAATTAATTATAGCAAATTAAAATTAATTATACAATACTTTTTATCAAAATTTTCCAATTTTATTAAATGGATATAACCTCATAGTAGCTACCCCATCTATATCATTTTTAGGTATCAATCCAATCATTCTGCTATCCATAGAACTATTACGGTTATCACCTACTACAAAATAATAACCATCAGGTATTTTTGAAATACCATCTAACTCCTCTAATTTAAAATCATATGTCAAAGCATGATTAAATCTTTCTTCAACTTTCTTATTATTTACATATAGTATATTATCTTCATATTTAATATGTTCACCAGGTAAACCTATTACTCTTTTTATTATACGTTCATTTCCATATTTTATAACAACAACATCAAACCTTTTGTAACTTTTATCTAGCTTATTCAAAATTAGTATATCACCATCATTTAATGTACTATTCATTGAACCACCAACTACTCTAATTGGAGTTACAATAAATCTCCTCACAATTAAAACAGCTAAAACAACGAATATATATGGCAAAAATTCCCTTAGTTTATCTTTCATAATTTCAAAAATAAGGCTACTATGCTGCCTTACTTTCTCCTTCTATTTTGTCTCTTCTTTCTTTAATTTTTGGTTGTGTTTTAAGGGTTCTTAAATAATTTAATTTAGCTTGTCTAACCTTACCCTTTCTTACAACTGTAATCTTATCAATAATTGGTGAATTAACGGGAAAAGTTCTCTCAACCCCAATACCACTAGATAATTTTCTAACAATGAAGTTTTTACCTATTCCTCTATTTTTAATAGCGATTACAACACCTTCAAATGCTTGAATTCTTGTACGATTTCCTTCTACAATTTTTACGTCAACTCTAACAGTATCACCTACACGAAACTCAGGTATATCTGTTCTTATTTGACTATTAGTTATTTTTTCAACTAACCTCATATGTCACTCTCCTCTTTCTAACTAGTAATCATAATTATTTTATATAAAAAGCGGATTACCTATATAATATTAACATAAATATTTATAATTGTAAAGAATTATTATTAATTTTTTAATGTAATATATAACTTATATATGATACAATTTAATATATTATTACTTTATTTTATCCTTTTTATAAGATATAGAAATACCACCATAGTTATAACAAAGGTGACATATGAAAATATCATAATCATTGTACCTCTATAATGTACCTTTATTTTATAATTACCCTTTGGTATTCTTAAAGCCAGTAAACCATTATCATCCTCAAATGTGGCTACTTTCTTTTTTCCTACCTTTGCTATATAACCAGGATAATAAATATAAGGTAGTTCGATAGTACTATCTACTTTAGAATTTACATCAAATGATAAATGAGTTCCATTTTTCTTGATACCCTTAATATCTATATCCCCTTCTAATAATGTCGGTTTCATACTATGTTTTTTTAAATAATCATATTTATATATAGCATTTCTAGGTAAGTATTCAGCACTTGCTGTTCCAGTTGAACGAACTATTTCACCACGTTTTTTTAATCTATTATGATTAATTAAATCATTATTGACACCTTTATTTTTTATACCTAGATTGATTAGTGGTATACAAGTAATAATTAAAATAGGAATGATAATTAAATATTTTAATTTTTTATAACCTTTTTCTTTAGCAAGTAATAATGCAATTAAAAGGGCAAGAAAAAAACTTGAAATCTGTAAAAATCGCCATGGAAATTGAATAGAAGATAAAATAGTTGGAAGATGATTCCATGGTATAAATGATAAAGATAATAAAAGTGATATACCAGTAATAATTAAAACTTGCTTAGTTAATTTATATAAATTATTTTTAAAAATCATACATAATAGACACATTATATAAATAATAAAATAATATCTTGTAACTTTTGTAATTAAAGAAGATTTAAATAAATCAATAGACTTACTTATCATTTTATCACCAGTTGTTTTCATATAACTAGTATCAAATACCATATAATTACTAGACATTTTAGCTTCTATAAGGGGTAAAATAGTTGGAAGTGATAAAAGTAAAGCGATAAATAACCCTAAAATCAATTTTTTCATACATTCTTTTTTTAATACTTTTTTTAAATTAAATAACAAATAAATAAATGAAAATATTATAGCCATAAAAGTACTTATATTGTGTGATAAAATAAGACCTGTAGCTCCTAAAGTAAGTAGATACCATTTTTCCTTATTTTTCTCTATAATGTTATATAATCCCCTAAATAAAAGTGGCATAAATATAAAACAAGCTATCTCACCTAAAGACATTCTAACATATATATCAAATAATAGATATGGTGATGTCATATATAAAATACCACCTATTATAGATACTTTTTTATTACTAGTTAATTCATTTATAAATTTGTACATAAAAAATCCTGATAAAAATATGGTAATTAGTATTAATAAATTGATACATAATCCTATTGGTTTAATAAATATTGATAGAAATGTAACTATATAAGACGTAAGTACCCCATAAAACATGTTAGTAGCATATCCAAATGAACCTAACATATTAGGATTTAAAAGAGGTATTAATTGTCCATCATTTATAGCTATTTTAATTGAAGATGTACGAAAAAAATGAAATACTGCATCATGACCATTTAATAATTCACTTCTTAATAAAGGAAATCCTACTAGTAGTGTTACACATAATAGGATTAATATATGATTATATTTTAATATTTTATATTTCACATTTTACCTTCTCTTCTTTTAATATTACCTAGATTTACCCATATTTTGTTCTTTTTCTTCTTGATAATCAAATAGATCATTATAATAGATTATTTTCCTTTTTAACTCATGTTCTAATATATCTATTTTTTTAAGTAGTAAACCTACATACTTATCATCTAGATACTTGCTATACTTATATTCTATAATAGCTTTATATCTTTCAATATCACCTAGTGCTATATTTAATTTTGTACCATCATCACTACCATCATCATTTAATAATGATATGATATAATTAATATAGGTATCAAGCTTATGTTTAATCTTTGTTTTTAATACTTTCTCTATAAAAGTACGGTTAATCAATACTAGTGATTTTATAGATGCTTCACCATCTTGAGTATTTATTTTAGGAGATACTTTAAATCCTTCGATTTTTTTGATATCGATTTTAAATGAACTGCCATCATAACTATTTTTTCTAACTAATTTATGCTTCATATTAAACATCTCTTTCTTCTAATAAATCAGGCCTTTTATTCTTTGTATTTTTTATACTTTGTTCCCTACGCCATTTATCAATTAAGGCATGATTGCCAGATAGTAATACATCAGGAACTTTCATATTTTCATATATAGCAGGGTGAGTATATACAGGATAGTCTAATAAATTATCACTAAATGAATCATTTAGATGTGAATCTTCTTTTATTACACCATCTAATAATCTAACTACACTATCTATTATAACCATACTTGCTAATTCTCCACCTGTTAAAACATAATCACCAATACTTAATTCTAAATCGACAAATGTTCTAATTCTTTCATCGAATCCCTCATAATGTCCACATAACAGGATAATATGTTTATATTTAGTTAATTCATAAGCTTTTTTTTGATTATATTGTTTTCCTTGTGGTGTAAGCATAATTATCAATGATTCACTTGTTCTAACACTATCTATTGCCCTTTTTATAGGTTCAACCATAAGTACCATGCCCTGTCCACCACCATAGGGATAATCATCGACACGATTATGTTTATCTAAAGTATAATCACGAATGTTATGAATATTTATAATAACTTTACTATCTTTAATAGCTCGTCCTATAATTGATTCTTTTTTAAATTCTAAAAACATATCGGGAAATAAGGTTAATACATCAATCTTCATCTACTAATCCTTTTATAGAATTTATATAAATTATTCTATTTTCTATATCGATTTTTTTTATAAATTGATCTATTTTAGGTATCATTACTTTTTTATTTCCCTTTACTACTAAGATATCATATTTAACAGATTTTAATATATCAATAACTTTTCCTACTAATGAATTACTGTATACTTCCATTCCTATATATTCTTCTTTAAATAAAACATTTTTATCTATATCTAGACGGTTAATATATATGCTACTTCCTCTTAAATCGATAATATCATTGATGTTATCTACACCTTCTAATGTTAACATATCGTAATTTTTATGTTTTCTATACGTTTTTATAACATAATTTATCTTATTTGAGCCTACATATATATTTAATCCTTTTTTGAATATCAACTCTTTATTATCTTCATCTGATAATATTCTTATCTCACCTTTAATACCATGAGTATTAACATATTTTCCAATATATATATAGTTCATTTTATCACAACCTATCTAGTTCATATAAAATTATACTAGTTGCAACACCAACATTTAGACTTTCACATACACTAGCCATATCAATATAGATAAATTTATCACACAAAGCAAGTGTGTCCTCTCTAACACCATTTCCTTCGTTTCCAACTATTATAGCAAATTTGGATAATTTTTCAAGTGTTTTTAAACTATTTCCGTAAGTTACTTTTGTACCAATTATTGGGTAGCCTTGTTGTTTTAAAAGAGGTATATATTGTAGTAAATTTTTTCTTAAAATGTTTATATGAAATATCATACCTTGTGACGCTCTTATAACTTTATCATTATATATATCAACTGTATCATCACTAAGTATTATTGTATCAATATGAAATGCTACAGCACTTCTTATTATAGTACCTAAATTACCTGGATCTTGTACTCCATCTAATATTAAAATTCTCTCATTTACATTTTCATTACTTACTAGTTTATGACATACTGCTAAAACATTACAGGAATCTTCTAAACTAGTAAGATTATTTATTATATCGTTTGTAACATATAATGTTGGTACATCTAATGGAAATATCTCGTTTTGTTCTAAAATTAATTCTTTTATAGCATTCTTTTTGTATGCTTCTAAAACAAGATGTCTTCCTTCTATTAAAAATAAATTGTATTTATCTCTGTATTTTTTTTCTTTTAACTTTTTTATTTCTTTTATTTTTTCATTATTAACTGACGTATATAACACAATTATCACCTATTTAATTTTATCAAAATATGTGTTTTAAGTAAAGAATAAAGTTTTTTTGTTTTTATATTAATTAATATTAAGAAAAAGAATACTATCGTTGATATTCCTTCGTTTTTAGATATTATTTTTAATTATAGTGTTTGTAATTCTTTTAATGATAAACCAGTATTAGCTGATATTAATTCTAAAGATAATCCTGATTTTTTTAAATTACGGGCTATCTTTAATGTTTGGCTTTTAATTCCAGTTTTAATTCCAGTCTTAATTCCCTCGATTTTCCCAGCTTCCATACCCTCTAGATATAATTCTGTATTAC
>CAYTKH010000076.1:0-6849 GCA_964438315.1 uncultured Muribaculaceae bacterium
ATTTTAATACTATTGGTACTGCTATTAATGCTACTATAGCTAGTATTACTATTACTGCCAATAGTTCTATTAGTGTAAATCCTTTTTTATTAGATTTTAATACTTTTAAAGTGCTATTTTTTATGCTCATACTTTTTACCTCTTACTATTTTTATTTAATATTATTATACCAAATTATCTTTTTATTTGCAACTTATTTTATGGTGTTTATACAAAGAATATCAGAATATTAAATATTTTTATAGTCCTTTTTTATTAAAATGTAAAATTTATTTATATTGTTTTATTATCTATTAGCTATTGTTTTCATTTTTAGTTATATTATTCATAGCTGTTAAAGTTAATTTCTATTATACATTTATTTTTAGATAATAATATATCAATATGTTTTCTTCTATTACATTATCAATTGAGCCTTTCTCTTTTTAAATTTAAACATTTTAACTAATTTTAAGTAACAATATTATATAAAAAGCCACTTTATTTATAACGTTTCTTCTTTAACTTGTTTTTATATTCTATCATGAATTTATCTAAATTATCTAATGAATGATTAGGAAAACTTGTATATATTGCATATTTTTTTACATAATCAGATTCTCTTATCTTTTTTAACGCCGAATTTTCCATTTCAATTACGGATGTTCTTGATATATTAATAATATCAGCTACAACACTATTTTCTTTTTGATAACCATCATCTAATCCATATTTGCATATTAAAACCTTTATTTCATTTTCTGTAAGATGACATTTTTTGAATAAATCATAAATTGTTTTTTCTAAAGTGGAAGCCATAATAATTTTCTCGTAGACTTCTTCTAAGGATTCATCAACATCAACGATTACATCCTGCTTTTCAATCATTTCATCTAGACTAATAAGATTATAATATTTTTGTTTTAAACTTTTTATATAAGATTGTGGTACCTTAATTTTATCTAATACCTCTGCTTCAGTAGGTTTTCTTTTTAATTTATCTTCTAATTTATTATATTTTTTTTGATATTTAATGATTGAAGAAAATTCTCTTGCTTGAATATTCCTACTTTTTGAATAATCGCGAAATAACTTTTGAATACTTCCTACTATTTTCCATGATAGATAAATTGGGAAATCACCGGCTTTATTTTTATCAAAGTTATCTAAAGCTTCCATTAAACCCTCGCTACCGGCTTGAATAATATCATCTATTGGAATATCAAAAACTTGATACTGACTAGATATATTAAAAACTAAATAAAGATTTGATATTATAAGTTTTTCTTTTGCATATTTATTTCCTTTTAACATTTCTTCTATTAAATGTTGTTCTTCTTTATTTGTAAGTTTTTTAATACTCCTTACTTTTTCTTCGTATAAAATAGATGGATCTATATCTTTTTGTTTTTCTTTAATTCGATTATTAATTAGTATTTTTAATTCTTTTTCATAGAACATAAAAAAAATATATAGTGGTAAGTCCAATTTTTGTCTGCTATTTATTATAGCCTTAAATGAAAGTATCATTTTTTCTTTTGATGTTAGATTAGTGTATGAAGAAAATATTTTATTTATATATGGTAATAAAATTTTATATATTTCATCAACATTTTTTTCATTTAATTTATTTGTATTCATAATCCCCCTTAAATTGTCTGTTATTATATCACTTAATGATATTTAAGTAAATAAAATTTTTTAATAATAATTTAAAAAAGTTTAAGCTAATATATTTTAAAACTTAAACTTATTCCATCACCTATATTATAAAATTCTGTTTTAAATTGTTTATTATCTTTTAAAAATAATATATAATTATTTAACTTTTTAATAAGTCCTCTTAAGTTGCGACTCATATCCTTAGGATCTTTATCAATTAATCCATGAAAATTTAGATTATCACTTACAATAACACCACCAACATTTAAATTTTTTTCGTATTTTAGAAAAAACTTAATATATTGTGCTTTAGCAGCATCGATAAAAATCAAATCGAATTTACCAGTAATCTCAACATCTAAAGCGTCGCCTAATATAACTTCAATTTGGTTATTAAAATTGTATTCTTTTATATTTTTACATGCTAAATTATATCTATCTATATCTCTTTCAATTGTTATGACTTTTATATCTTTATTTATAGAAGCCATTTTTATAGCAGAGTATCCTATAGCAGACCCTATCTCTAATATGTTTTTGATATTATTTTTTTTTATATAATCACATAGAAAGTCTATACCATCTTTTTGCATTATTGGAATGTTATGTTCCATTGCATATTTTTCTAACCGTTCCATAAATTTCTATCTTTCAAATTTTTAATCATATTTAAGTGTTCTGTATATGTTTTAGTGAAATACACTTTTTTGTTTTTGTCAGCTACAAAGTATAGGTAATCTACTTTTTCATAATTGATAACTGCATCTATAGAACTTATACTAGGATTACTGATAGGCCCTACTGGTAGTTTACCGTTTAATTTGCTATTTCTCGTATTATATGGATTATCATCATATACATGTCCTACTATTGACTCTGTTAATTCCTTTTTAAGGGCATAATATGTCGTTACATCACTTTCTAGTCCCATACCCCTTTTAAGTCGATTATAAAATACTCCTGCTACTTGTTTACGATCTATATTAGTACTAGCTTCTAATTCTACAATGGACGCTAAAGTAAGTATTTCATGAACTGTATACTTTGTTTTATTTATACTATCTTTATAAGGTGTTAATTTTATATCTGTATTATTTAATACAGTTATTATTATATCTTCTAATGTGGCATCTTTTTTAATCATATAAGTATCTGGATACAAATATCCTTCTAATGAGTAATAGATATTTTTATTTTTGATTTCACTATTTAAAAACCAATACTTACTAATTAGTTTATCTAAAAAATTACTATCTTTTAATAAACTAAGTACATCTTCTTTTTTATGCTCTGTATTTGTTGAAATTACTTCTGCAAATTTACGAACATTTATGCCTTCTTTAAATGTTAGTTTTATATCTGTATTATTTATATTTGATCCTTTAGAAAGTTCACTTATAATATCCTTTACAGTCATATTTTCTTTTAATGAGTATGTACCAACTTGTAATCCCACTGGTTTATTTAGTTTTAAATATATTTTATATGCTAAAACATTTTTGATTAAATTTTGCTTTTTTAATTTATTTGATATACTAATATATGTATCATTTTTACTTACTTCAAAAGCGACACTTTTATCATTGCTACTAACTTTACCTATATTTATTTTATACCAGACTAATATGGACGATATTATTACTACCAATAATAATATTATAAAAATTATTATTTTTTTAATACTTACTACTCTTTTTTTCATACATCATCAAAACAAGCCTTATGCTTGTTCACTTTCCTCACCACTATCACTACTTATATTGGCTTCCTTAGCTGATTCTTGAAGTTTATTCATTATTTGCTCTACCATACTCCATTCAGCATCTGTTTCTATAGGTTCTAATGTCATTTCTGTTTTATTAGGATCATATATAGAAGCATATACTCTTATATTACCATCTTTATCTGTAGTATTATCTGTATAAACTATATAATTTTTTTTAGTTTCATCTGATTCAAATGTAAATAAAACCTCACAATTTACTTCTTTTCCTTCACTCATTATTTTAAATGTCATTCTTTCTTCACTCATCATAATTATTTATCCTTTCTTTTATCTAAATACGTTTGTAATATTATATTTGCCGCCACACTATCTACTTTATTTTTTCGTTTCTTTCTATTCATATTAGCTTCAATAAGATAGTTATTAGCCTCCACTGTGCTCCTTCTTTCATCTTGCATTATTACTTCAATATTTAAATATTCGCTTAATTTTTCACCGAATTTAATCGTCGTTAAAGCTCTTTCACCAATAGTGTTATTCATATTTTTTGGTAAACCTAATACGATTTTATCTACTTGTTCTTTTCTTACAATTTCTTCTAGCTCTTTATATAAGACTTCATAATTACTATCTTCAAATCTTATGGTTTTATATGCAGTAGCGATTGTGGCTGTTTTATCACTCAAAGAAATTCCAAGTGTCCTTGTACCTAAATCAAGTCCTAAATAACGCATTACTTCATTAATTCCTTGACAAGAATTTCGATGATTTTACTTCTTTCTAATGATAGCATTTTCCCTCTAGCATTATTAAAACTGGTTATGTATCCAGGATCGCCACTCATGATATAACCGACGATTTGATTAATTGGATTATATCCCTTAAGTTCTAGTATTTTAATAACCTCTTTTATAGTATCCTTTACATATGCATCATTAAAATCATCAACAGTATATATTTTGGTCATGTCCATATTATCACCTACTCTATGAATACAATTATATTTTAACATTAAAAAAAATTTTTTTCAATATTAACAATAATTTTTTATTCGATTATATATAATTATATTCTATTTTTTAATAAAATTTTATATTATGATTATATTTATGATGTATTTTAGAAGAAAATATACGTTAAATATAAAATTTTATTTAAAATTATTATTTTTCATACTAACATTCTTTTACATTTATACAATTGATGATTTGTTTTATGCTTCTACATCAAAAAATGGCATATTATTTAGCCATATTTTATTTTCTATTACTTTTTACATACTGGATTGCTTCCATACTATGTTCATAAAATGGTAATTTCAAACTCTCACATAATGCTTTAATTTCTTTTAACTCCTTTAACACATCCACATATTTTACTGGAATATTATTTTTTAAACATTCTGTTAGTTTACCATCTTGTGATTTAAAGATTTCTGGGAAGTCTTCCAATCTTTTTAGGATATATTCATCTACAATAATACCACTTGATAACACTGCCGCCACATAATCCTTACAACGTTCTATGATTTGTAAAACCTCACTTATAGGAATAAAATCATTTGGACATAACGGTCTTACAGTTAAAAAAGTATAAACTCCACTTGTATAAACATCCTTTAAAAAATCAATTCTCTCTTCTGGTAAAGGAATGAAAGGACTGGTTTCTAATTTCTTATAAGAATTTAAAGCTGGAATTGAGATGCAAAAAAACAAATCTTTACCTTTACTTCGCATTTTTAAATTAAGTTCTTTTAAACGTTCTATCTCTTTCTTATCAAATATGTTTCTAGTAGTCATTAAAATATCACAGTTATATGTATCGAACAATTTTTCTCCTAACTCAATTCCTACATCAGGAACGACAAAATTTTCTCTATGACCTGAAATATATACAATATCTGGTTTTTTATCTTCTAAACTTTTTACTATATCACAAATAGAGTCTTTACCCTTAGATTCATATTTCTTAGTATATGTATAACAATGTAAGCACGCAAATGGACATTTTCCAGAAAAAGATGCAAATTCTCTTTTATATAAATTAATATTACTCATATTATTTTCCCCCTTTATAATTTCACTATTAATTACTGCTCATCAAATCGCCTATCTTATCGACAATAAACGACAACGTATCCATTATATAATAAAGTTGGTCCTTAATCAAGTTATTTTTAGCATTTTTTACGTCTATTATTAGTAAACTTTTATTTTTATAATCTAATTTGTTGATTTTGACATTATATCTTTTGTATTTGTCGATAATAAGTAAGATACTATCCATATCACCATATAAATATATATTATTTTTAGTTATATATATACTATCTTTTAAAACTTTTCTCATAAATATAAAACTGCTATCTAAATCAATTATCATATTATCGATTCTTTTTTTCTTATACTTTTTTTTAATACTTTTTATATATTTCTTATGACCTTTTTTACTTTTACCATTACAATTACAATTTAATAAATCACAAAAAACAATATTATTATTATTATCTATACAATCTATTATCTTACTATCATTAACACCGAACACTACCAATTTACCATCTAATTTTTTTACAAATTCAATCAATTTATTTTCTAACAAGTTATCACCTCATTTATAACATAACTAGTAAGGAGTAACCCTGCGAAAGCTGGAACAAATGAATTAGATCCTATCATTTTATTTTTAATCGGTTCCTCTTTTGAATAAACCACCGGTATTTTACCTTCTATATGGTTTTCTTTTAATAATTTTCTTAATTTTTTAGATAGTGGATCATAAGATGTTTTTTTGATATCTTCTATTTTTAACTTCTGCGGATCCATTCTATTACCTACACCCATAGAACTTATAAATTTAATTTTTTTATTTAGACAACTATTAATTATCTCTAATTTGGTATTAACTGTATCACAGGCATCAATTACAAAATCTGGATTATATTTAAATATTGTATCAATATTATTCTTATCTAAAAACAAATCTAATTTTACAACTTCTGTATCACTTATTTCTTTGATTCTAAGTTCCCATTCATCCACTTTTTTTAATCCAATATTAGTCTTTTTACTTATTATTTGTCTATTTAAATTAGTTATATCTATAGTGTCATAATCAACTATAATTATTCTTTTTATACCACACCTTACTAAACTTTCTACAGTATAACCACCAACTCCTCCTAAACCAACTACTACAATAGTTAGATTAGTTATATCATCTAATTTATCATTTACTAAAAGTTCTAATCTATCTAACATAATTACCTCTTTTTTAATATATTTTTAATTTTATAAGTCTTTTTCGCCTTTATTTTTAAAGTTTAAGATAATTGGTACACCTTCAAAATCAAAATTTTCTCTAATTTTATTTTCTATATACCTTTCATAAGAAAAATGGATTAATCCCTTACTATTTACTTCTATATCAAATTTAGGAGGTTTTGTACCTGATTGATGTGAAAAATAGATTTTTAATCTTTT
>CAYTKH010000077.1:0-6755 GCA_964438315.1 uncultured Muribaculaceae bacterium
GAGATTATATTATATGTTATAATTTGTTTACTATTAGCTAATGTTTTTTGGTACTTTGCTTATAATTATATGAAAGACATAACAGGCGTTATAGCTATGATGCTTGGTAGTTTTATACCTATGATTTTAGCACTTATTTTTATTAAAATTTTTAGAGGTAATTATAAAGAATTAGGATTTAGGCTTAATTGGAAAAAATCCTGGAAAATATATTTGTTGTCATTTATAATTTCAGTATTATTATCTTATGTTGCAACTCCGTTAATGTTATTAATATTTAATGGAAAAGTATCAGTAGATTTTACGCAAGAAACACTTATGATGTTATTTTTAACGCCAATTATAGGGACAATATCATCTATTGAAATGATGGGAGAAGAAATTGGTTGGATTGGTTATTTGTATCCTAAATTGGAAAAAAACAATGGCACTATTTTAGCTTGTATTATACTTGGTATAATAAGAGGTTTTTATCATTTTGTAATTATAATAGTTAGAGATTTTCCAATCCATAGCTTGATTGAATTAACAGTCTCAAATATACTTTTATCTTTTGTGATGGTTTATCTTTTTAAAAAGAGCAAATCTTTATTTCCTATTTGCTTATTGCATATATTATTAAATTTATTTCCGATAATTTTAGTATACGAAAATAGTTGGTATTATACATCTATATTTCCAATGATTATTAGTATGTTGCCTGCAATTATAATATCATTATACTTTATTTGTTTAATGAAAAAGCAAAACTTAATCGAATTAAAAAAGTGAATCAAATTACAATTAACGCAACAAATCAATCCAAAATATTTATGAGTTTGTTACCTGTGTCATTTGTACAACAAAACAGGTATTTGTTTACCAGATGTTTCACTTTATAAGGAGATATGTAAAATATTTGATATAACACTTAATGAATTTTTTTCAGGTGAAAAATTAACAGGTGAGACATTTAAAGGAGTAGCAGATAGTAACCTGTTAAGTGCATTAGAAAATAGTGTTTTTTATAATATATGGTTTTATAAAAGATAATGGATTACAGTATTTATTTATGATTATAGGCTTTATTGGTGGTATTATAGAAAATAATAGAATGATGATATACGTTGAAAGAAATGTATATGGATCAAAATAAAAAATACCTATCGATGAGTTTAGAACTTCTGTACAAAGAATTAAAGAATTTTAGAAGGTAGTATCTAAATTTGAAAGTAGGGGTACAGCAATCGATTATTTAATAAAAGAAACTGGTCTTTCTAAAGAAGAATGTAAAGATGCTTATGATTTTGTTATGAAAACCAATTTTGATGAGTGAAAAAGAGTTTAGGAGCAAAAATATGATAAGGTCAAATATAAAAAAAGAGTTTAGTTGTGATATAGAAAAATTATGGAGAATAATAACTGATAATACTAAATTTTCTTGGAGAAGTGATTTATCCAAAATAGAAATAATTGATGATGAACACTTTATAGAATATACTAAAAATAATTATCCGACTTATTTTACTATCACTTCAAAACTCCATTTAAAAGAATATAAATTTGATATTGAAAATACTAATATTAAAGGTAAATGGATAGGTATATTTAAAAAACTAGATAATGGAAATGTATTATTAAATTTTACAGAAGAAATAGAAACTAACAACATTATAATAAAATTACTTGCTAAGTCGTATTTAAAAAGAGAGCAAAGGAGATATATAAAAGATTTAGAAAGAGAGTTAAATAAGTAATTACTAAATTCTTGTATTTTATAATATTGATGTGCCTAAATTTAAAAGTATTTTTTAAACTTATGAAAATAGATAGTAATGATTTTACTATCTATTACAGTAATCAATGTCTTTACGTAGAATTAAAAATAAAATGATTGTCAGTTTATGCAAGGAAGAACAATGTTAATATTAATCTCATAAAAATTGACAATTAAAAAAGCGAATGCATCTTGTATATTTAACAATCAGCTAATTTTTATCTAATACTATATACTAAATGCTAATTTATTTGAAAAGATTAATTATACTTTATTTATGGTATTAACTATTTTAGGTATAGGAATAATTATGTTTCATCTAAAAGCTTTAGATTGGTATTTAAATGAAGATATTAAAATAAAAGAGGGTTATAAATTATCTAAATATTATACTAATAAACTATGTATTACAAATACTTTAATCGAAATTGATACTTATTTAATATATAAGATTCTTATATATGTGGTAGTAAATTTAAATATTTGATTGGAAAAACATTTTCTCTTGACTTAGAATAAATTATAAGTATAATATACTAACAAAAGGAGAATATAGTATGAAGGAATATAGTATAAATAACAATCAACTAATAAATAAGAATGTAGGAGAAAACATTATAATAAAACCATCATGTGAGTTGATGGATTTAAAAGAAATTTTTGAAAAAGAAATAGATATATCAAAGATTACATTTAAACCTAAATTACTAAAAGATTCAATATATGCCTCTAAAAATTTTATGGAGACGTACTTCAGATTAGATAAAATAAGAATCGCTTCAATTATGGCAATAGAAAAAGAATTAAGCAAGTATGACGAATTTACAGTGCAAAATGTAATAGAAATTTATATTAAATTATCAAAGTTAACAAATCCTTATCAAATTCCAATATTTCTAGAAGATTTGGAAGTGCGAGGAGGAGAAGTATGCGTTACAGAAATATGTACAGAAAATTGTGAACAAGGATACGGAAGACTTTTGTTTTTTGATAGTATACAAATTTCAAACAAAATAACAGAATTTACACCAGGTATAATTACACATGAGATAACTCATACTGAATTAGTGTCTAAAGATGATAGTGTAAAATTGTATGAAAATGGTGAAATATTAAGTATATTTAATCAATTATTATGTTGTTTAAAATTAGATGTAAGTGAGGTATTATTAAAAAAAGAAATAGCATATAGAAAAGATGATATACGTATTTTAATTGATTGGCTAAATGACTATTTTTATCATATAGGAAGTCTATCGAAAGATGAAACATTGAAAAATTTTAAATATTTAAATTCAACTATAAAGGGATTACATATGTTTAATTTATACTATTTTTCAAATTTTAAGATTCAAAAAGAAATAATAAAAGATATCCAAAAAATATTTGATGGTAGATATTCATTAGAAGAAATGTTAGAAAAATATGGAATAACATATGAAGAAGGCATCAAAATTTTGAGTAAAGAGTATATTTAGTAAGAATTAAAGGATATTTCAAAAAACAAGAAAGTAATTTTAATATTATTATCATTTAAAAAATACTACAATGAAATTATTACAAATAATGATTATAAAATTGCATTTTTTTCTTGACATAAAAAGCGATTATATATATAATACACTAACAGTTGAGGAAAATATTGATATGGAAAAATATAATTTAGTTAGAAGATTATCACATAATAAATATGAAGAAGGATGTAGTATAATAAAACCTTCTTATGAATTACTATTACTAAAAAAACAGCTACAGAAAGGAGTAGATAATTATAAAATTACTGTTACTCCAAAAAATTTAAAATACTCAATATATGCAGCTAAAAGTTTCATAAAAACATACTTCAAACTAGATAAGATAAGACATTTGAAGGCCGAAGAACTAATAAAAGAAAATAAGTATGGAAAATATTCGATATTAAAATTACTAGAAGCAAGTAGTAGATTATCAGAAATGATAGAACCTTATGAACTTCCAATAGTACAAAGAAATGAAATAGATAGATTTGGTGCATTAGCTAATATAATAATCAATAAAGAAAGTATTAGATATGAATACGAAGATTTTTCAGCTTTTGATGATTTAATATTTTCATATGAACAAGAATTGATAATGGATATGAATGTAAGGGAAGTAGTTTATACTACAATTTATGATAGTATACAAATTTCAAATAAAATAACAGAGTTTACACCAGGCATAATTGTGCATGAAGTAACTCATGCTGTTTTACAAACAAAAAAAGATAGTATAAAATTTTATTCAAATAGGGAAGTACTAAGTATATTTAATCAATTATTATGTTGTTTAAAAATAAGTGCAAAACCAGAATTGTTATATAATGAACTATTATGTAGAAAAAAGGAATTATGTAATTTAATTAGTACATTAAATAATTACTTCTTAAGAATAGAGAATTTAAACCAAAAAGAAGTGATGGATGTTTTTAAGTATTTAAATTCTATTTTAAAAGCTTTAAATATGTTTCAATTATACTATATTTCTAATGTGATGATACAAAATGAAATAATAAAAGATATTCAAGCAATATTTGAGGGATATCATACCTTAGAAGAGGTTTTACAAAAGTATAATATTACATATGAGGAAAGTATAAAAACATTATCTAAAGGATATATTTATTAGGTAAAATAGTATAGTATAAATACATATAATTATATTGGGTGATATAATGCTTAAATATAAAATGTGTATTTTATTTTTGTCAATATTATTTATATATAGTTTTAATTTTGTATATGCAACAAATAAGGAACCACTTTTAATAGGAAAAATAATATATATAGATGCTGGGCATGGGGGAATCTCTAAAATCCAAAAATAAAAGAATGGCTATAAAGATAAGTAAATACAATGGTTTAAGGTGCCCAAATGAGTATCTTTTATTATGGAAAATGTTAAAAATCAAAAAGTTAGGTTGCGGGCATAGTCTGCTGTATGATACAATATATTATAAAGATAATTGGAGGTATTAAGTATGTCTAGTGAAGACTTTTTAGCTACTAAAGATATTGATGAAGTTGCAATAATTCATAGTAATCCAAAATATGCTAATTGGAGATGTGAATATATTGATGGTGAATATAGATTCTATTCTACTAATTATAAGAAACAAGATACTATTAAATTTGAAAACAATGTTGTAGAAATAAATGATGAAATTATTTCACATAATGTCGTTGATATTCCACAAGAAAATGAAATATATTTAGTTCATAGCACTGATTTTTTTCCAACTAACAAAACCATTTTATCAAATGCAGATGGTAGAAAAAGAATTCCATTTCAATATGAAGTAGATGATGATATTTTTGTTGTTAAGGAATTTGTAAGTCCTAGACAAACAGTTCATTTTACAATAAATGGTAAAGTTGAAAATACAAGTAAAGGTGAAGGAATTTGGGATAATCCTAAATTTATTGTGATTGAACCGTATAGTATTCATAAAGATGAAATTATTAGTGGAAAAATTCATAGTGGTGATAATTTTACTAATAATTCAGTAAAATTATCTGATAATACTATATTAATGGTAAGAGAAGATGTTTATAATTCATTAAATGATGAACAAAAGGAAATGTATAATATAGTTAAATATTCTGGAAATGCTAATATTTGTGTTGAAAATCTATTAACTTCTAAAGGTATTCCAGTAGTGAAAAATTATGCTGAAGATAAGACTCATTTTATGTCAGAACAATTTGCACAGGAAGAAGTATTAGAAAAAAGAGCTAAAGCAATTAAATTAATTAAAAATATGGATTTATCATATTCTAATGATAATTATTATTTTACTAATGAAGATATTGCAATGCTATATTATAATGGAATTATTTCTTCGCAAGTAAATGAAGATGTTGTTAAAAAAATAAATGAGGAACTAAATTTAGATTCAGAAAATCTTGTAAATTTTATTGTAAGTAATGGTATAGTAAAAGTTGGTACTAATTCATATAGTCTACTTTCTATTGAAGAATTAAAAAAACATTTTAATGATCCAGACTTTTATATAGAATCGATTAAAAAAAGTGGTACTGGTTTAACTGAATTAAAAAGTATAATAGGAAATACAAATGTTGATGCTTATCAAAATACTAGTTTATTAGAGAAAAATCATAATTTTAACGATATAACAGTTGGTCAATTGCAAACTTTGCAAAATTTTAATACTATTAAGCATTTAAAACAACAATTACATATTAGCAAGAATAAAGTTTTAATTTTAAGAGAAGATGGACTATATTTAAGTGATAGAATAGAAAAAGATGCCTATGCTGGTATTATGATTCAAAATTATGAATTTAAAAATAATTCTGAAGTTTTGTTAGGAAGTAACATTGATACATTAGGTAGCATCATCAATAAATATAATCAAGCATTGGAAAGTATAATTTTTGATGATTTTAATACTTCAAAAATAGATTATGAGAACATGGATACTACCTCAATGGGTGGCAGAAGTAGATAAAAAATTAGGAAAATGGATAATGAACAAAAAGACATTATTCTGATTTATAAAAGAAAGAGTTTTTATTGCTCATAATATTATCATTAATAAATTTTTTTAATAACTATCTTTAAGATAAGTTAGTAACATTATGTGGAGTTTAATATTATCTGGAATTGATTAAAAGAGCCTTTATTTTATCGAGGTTCTTTTTAGTTTTACTCCACATAATTTTTTAAGCAGTTTAATAAATTATTCCTGTTTTTTGTACCATATTTATCATTAACTTTAATACTTTGACTATTATCTTCAATAGCTTTTTGTTTAATTTTGGGATTAGTTTTCGCGTAGACTTCAGTTGTAGTAATAATTTATGTCCTAAAATATCTCTAATATAGATTAGATTAACTCCAGTTTACAATAAATGCATTGCTTTACTGTGTCTAAAATTATCCCAACGTTGGGATAATAAACGAGATAAAAAAGCATATAAAAGTAATCCTAATATTAAATTAGAATTAACTAAAAATA
>CAYTKH010000078.1:0-6506 GCA_964438315.1 uncultured Muribaculaceae bacterium
CTTACTATTTACTTTTTGGTTTTTTTGTACCATATTTACTACGTCCTTGACGACGATTTTCTACTCCTGCTGTATCCATTGTACCGCGAATAATGTGATATCTAACACCGATTAAGTCTTTTACACGTCCTCCACGTACTAATACAACACTATGTTCTTGTAAGTTATGTCCTTCTCCACCGATATATGCTGTTACTTCCATTGCGTTACTTAAACGTACACGGGCATATTTACGTAAAGCTGAGTTTGGTTTCTTTGGTGTCATTGTTCCAACACGAGTACAAACGCCTCTTTTTTGTGGTGAATTTTGATCTGTTTGCTTTTTTTCTCTGCTGTTATAACCAATTTCTAATGCTGGTGCTTTACTTTTTCTAGTTTTATCAGATCTTCCCTTTCTTACTAATTGATTAATAGTTGTCATTTTATCCTCCTCTCATTACACACATCCAGGTGTTTCATACATTGTCTAATTAAAATTTGCTTATGTAAAAAAGCAAATTTTTTAAACACAGTTATAATATAGCAGTTTTTTATCTGTATGTCAATAATTTTGTAGTTTTTTTTATTCTGGCTCTATTTATTATATACTTTTTAATTGATTGTATGACATTAAATTTCATTTGTAATAAATTATAATTTATGCTCTATTTAATAATAGTTATACAAAAAGTTCGCTAATAAACGAACTTGTATTTATACTAAAATAATATCTTTGGTAGTATATAAACAACTACAAATGTTGCAACTGCTATTGAAGGTACAAAAACATATGCTAATTTATTTTTATCTATTTTAGTTGTGTTGCTGATACCTTGGGCTAAATAAGTTAAATAGAATATACCAGCTAACAATAATACAATCATCATAAACTTAATTGACATATAAGTTAAAATTATTGCTACAGCTGTTGTAATAGTTGTAAATACTGAGCAAGTACCTACTAAAGCGATGCTTTTTTTAATATCTATATTTTCTTTTAATATAACTCCTGCAATAAGGTAAATCATAAGGGCTGTAACTATAAAACCAGCTATCATAAATCCTATACCTAATAAGAATATTCTCATAAAAGGTATATCTATATTTCCTGCCATCAATGATCCATATCCACCAGACAATGTTCCCATAATAGAACCTAATGAACCAAGTGCTTCTTTACATAAACAATATAAAAATATACCACTTACAATAGAATTTAAAGCTAATGCTATAATTCCTAACAAGAAATTAGAACTTGTTGCATATTTTTTTATTGTATCGATAGGGCATTTAAAAATCCCTTTTATTATATCGATATAACTATTTAAACACTCATTGAAATCAAATCCTGATTGTGTACTTGTTTTTTCGGTTGATATTGCTTTTTCACAATCACAAGTTTTTCCTTCTATTAATTCTTTTCCACATTTTGTACAAAACTTTGCCATTTTTTAAATTCCTCCTTTTAATATCTATAAAAATATGTAATTAAATCATCACAATCTACTAAATAGTACTGTCCATTATCATATTTTAAATTAACTGTTACTATTCTATAGTTAGTTCCGTCATATTTTTTCTTTTCATTATACCATTCATATTCAATGCTATATTTATAATTTAATTTAACTCTAACTTTTATATTTCCATCATTTTTTAAAGTAACATCATATATTGAACCATCTGTAAATGTTATACTTGTTAACTTATTTGTAGAACTACTTAAATTATTTTTAAGATTGTCATAGGTATTATTTAAAGTTGTAAGATCGATTCCTTCTTTTTCAAATGGTGCTTTAATATCCGCAAAAGTTTTATTTTGAATTACACCATTATAGATTGTTGTCATACTATCTTTAGCTTTTGAAACTATATCGTCCTTCATTTTAGTAGACATGCTATTTTTATCAAAATTTACTGTATGCACCCCACTATATGAATAAGGTTTTACTTTTTCTTCTAACTCCAAACCATTAGGTAAAGTAGTTTTGATATCGGCTTTAGCTATATTAAACACCTTTGGTAAAACATATACATCTTGTGTTTCTGATGATTGTTTTTTATCTAAGTATTTATCAGTTAATTTAACACCAACATAAGTTATTTTTGAACCTTTTGGGGCTTTTATTGTATAATTTTTTACTGTTATACTAGATTCTGACATATTGGTTATTTTCCAGTTATCAAATAATAATAGTTTCTTACCCTTTTCTTTAACTAGATTTACATAATTTGTACTTTCACTTGATGAACCTTTTACAGTATAATTAAATTTTACTTTAGCTGTTAACTTATTGCTACCATATTCTATGCCAGTAATCTTATAGTTCATTATTTCTTTTGAATCCTTAGCACTTTCTTTTACCAAATCTGTAAATATTTTTTTAGTAACAAAAGTTTTATCATCACTTAAATCTAGATACTTATATAACTTGCCTCCATCGTTTTCAACATATGCTTTTATGTATCCTTCAGCGATTTTTTTAGGGCCTGTAAGATCACTTCCTATTTTATAGCCTATACCTAAAACTATAACTGCTAAAACTATTAAGCCAACGATAATTTTATTTTTCTTAGTCATTGGTTTTTTAGGTTCAGAAGTTTTTTTAGTACTTATTTCTTCTTGTTTTTCTTCATTTTCATTTGCTAATGGAGATCCACATTCACAACAAAAAGAATCTGTTTTTTTATTTTTTGCACCGCATTCACCACAAAACATTTTTTCACTCCTCTCTTCTATAGATTACAATTTTAGACAATTATTGTCAAGAATAAAACTTAAATTTTTTTATTTTTTTACAATATATCATAATCATATAAATATTTTCATCAATTTATATTTATTTTAAATTTTATATCAATTGTCTATTAATAGATTATGAATTATAGTTTGTTAAATATACCATTTATGTAGCTATATATTTTATCGATTTACATAAAATTTAGTTATATACAACATACTTATTCATGTCAAATTGTAATTTTATTACACTTATGGCTTGAAGTATTACGAATATTACAAATATTATCATTATAAACCTAGCTGATAAGAATGCCATAAGAATAAATAAGGTATTACTTATAACTCTACCAACAAATAAAGACGTTTCGATTGTTAAAAAATATTCAACTTTATATTCTCTTTTAATTAATTCAGTATTTGAAAAATTAAATAAATTTCTTCCTTTAATTAAATCAGATAAATTTTTTGAAATAGTGTGGAATAAATTATATAAAACTAATGTTATAAAATTACAATCGATTAACATAATACATAATAATATTATTGTAATTGGAAGTGTAGTACATAGTAATATTACATAGTATTTAGGCTTAATAACCTTTGCAAATAAAAATCCTATTATTATGGAAATAGCACTAAATATCGATGTAAAAATACCTAAACTTACGCTTTCTGAAAATATCTTAATTATATAGATATTTATAACATACGATAATGCTCCTTCTGAATAAGTCAAACCCGAACAAATACTAGCATTGATAATACTTTTTAAATTTGGATATTCTCTAACAATCTTAGTAAATTTTTTCATTTCTATCTTATTTTTATTTGGAATATTATTGTCAGTTATTAACATCGATAGTACTATTTCTATAAAAATGACAAATAATACAAATATAATTGTATTAACAACTCCTGAATTTTGAATCGCACTTCCAAATAGTAATGGGAATATTATAGATAGTATATTTTTAAATGCGTTATAGTTTCCAAGATATTTTTCTCTATTTTTATTTTCTATACCATCAGATTCTATTATATTATAAACAGAGTAGTAAAATCCTTCCTCTAGACCATATAATAGTCCTATTAAATAGATATAGTTTACGACCTGTTCACCTAATAGTATAATAGCTAAAAAGTAAAGAAAATATATTATAATTCCTACTCTCATTAACCATATTCTATTTTTGGATTTACAATAATTTCTTGTTAAAATCATTACAATCCATACAGTAATCATTGCAACTAGTTTATATATTCCAAGTGGCAGTATATTATTATTAGAAACATTAATGAAATATAAAACTAGAAACACATCTACAAAATTAGTTAGGATACTTTTTAATAATCTTAATAAAAATAGAATCTTATAGTTTCTACTTAACACCTAGATAACTCCTTAAAAAATCAATTACACCATCATCTTTATTATCTAGTTTAGTTACATAATCTGCATTTTCTTTAACTACTTGTAGTGCATTATTTAAAGCTACACCTATTCCACAATTTTTTAACATGTCAATATCGTTGAGACCATCACCAAAGACAATAATATCATCATTGTTAATATTTAATTTATCCGATAACTTTTTTATTGCACTACATTTAAAACATCCACCATTTAATATTTCAATCCATTTTCTATCTGAAAAGGAATCCTGCATGATGTTGACTTCATCTTCATAAAATTCTTTTTTTAGTTTGTCATATACTTCCATTAATTGCTCATTTGTTTTCATCGACAACGTAATATGAGATATTCCTTTACAATTATCAAAAATATAATCCCAATCTTTCGTTGTTTTTATGAAATATTCATCTTTATTCATATCAGTATATGAATATATAGTATCCTTATCAGAAAATTCAATAAATCGACAATCATCATTATGATATTTTTTGATTTTTAAAGCTTTTTCTAACTGGATTGGATTATCAAATATAATATCGCCATTTTTAGCATCATAACAAGCTACACCATTATCGGTTATTATATAATTTACATAATTGAATTCATCCATCGCATATTTAGCTGATTCATACATTCTTCCTGTTGCAATCGTGATAATATATCCCATATCTTTTAATTTTTTTAAATAGTTTTTACTATTTAAAGAGATTTTTCTTTCACCATTAAGTAAACTACCATCTAAATCAAAAACTATCATCTTTACCAATGTTAATCACTCCTTACTTCAAATATTAATATATATATAAAATTCTAGTAAAATTTATAAAATTATTTTTTAACAAAGTTTTTAGTTTTAATACCATCTTTGTTTCTTATTCGTATTTGTATTGTTACTTTAGTTTCATTATAAATTGCATATCTTAAAATATATAATATCTATTTTATTGGTATTGATATCACTTACAATTTTATTATTTATCTTTCATTAAAATTTTATATATACATCTATATTAAAATACTATATTGACATTTTATCATAAATTTAAGAACATTAAAACTCAAACCTTATAATTTTAAAAAGTTTGAGTAATAATTAATATTATGCAATATTGATATTTATCTATTAATTTTTAAAAAATTAAAGAATACTTTCCCATGTTTTTTAAAAAGAATAATCATCTTTTCTTGTATTTAGATAACGTTTTTACAGTATAGTTGCTTAAATTACCACTTATTGGTTTATATGTAAGTGCAATAGGCTCATATAATGGATTTAATTCTTCATAAAAATCACCAGCAATACTATCTATTTCACATAAATTTAAATGTGAAGATAGAATAAGTGGGTTGCATTGTCTTATCTTGGGTTGTGAAATAAAGGCCAAACCATCATTTAAACTTTTAACATACTCTACTTTATCAAAGGAAGTAATATCTAACCAGATATCTTTATATTTACTACTTAAAATATTATCAATAATTTCTTGTTCACTTAAATAAAATAATGATTTTTCATCTATAACACCCTTATCTTCATAATAATTTAGTGCAAGTCCTAAAACTTCTATCATATATCTGCTTTCTTTAGAAAGTAATAAACTACTATAAATATTACTTGCTTTAAAAAAATCTTCAAAATATGCAGTATGTTTTCCTTCACGTAAAACCATTTCCCCAGTAAAATTTCTACATCTTTCACTTGATAAATCAACACACATACCATTTGTATTTTCTAAATATCCTGCCATAGCCCAAAGACTTTTTATTTCTTGAATAGAATGAGTATGAGCCCAAAAAAGACAAGTTCCTAGTATTCCACCATCTAATCTATCCATACAAAGTGCTGGAATCGGTTTATCAAGTATTGGATATTTAGAATAATCAGAAACATCGTCTAAATTGATTCCATCCTCATTAAGATAAGTAAGCAATTCCTCATCTTCTAATAAGATACTCTTTACATCTAATTCATCATTTTCTTGTAACAATATATCTCCTGTTTTATAAGAATTAGCATGGGCAAAACACTTGGTTCCAACATCATGAAATAAACCAGCCAAGACCACATTAAAAATTTCATCTCTTGAATCTCTATACATAGATGATACTGAGTAAGCTACATTTTTTGAATGCTCTAATCTAGAATAGTATTCTATTGGTTTTAACTTATCAATATTAACATAATCCATTCCACAAAAAACTCCTTTTCCATGAAGTCTTTGCATTGTTTTGGTTTTAATATATCTTTCTATCCTTGAATCGGCATCTTGTTTAGTAATTTCACTATACTTGTAAATGGTAAAATAAAATGTAGAAATTCGGTAAATTATTTTGTCGGTTTTCCTACATTTTTAATATGTTAAAATATAC
>CAYTKH010000079.1:0-6200 GCA_964438315.1 uncultured Muribaculaceae bacterium
CACTATAACAATTAATTATGCAAGTACTTTTATCATTTTTATATTTTTAAATACTTTTTAACTGCTCGCCATGAACCAAACATACCAACTAACATTCCTAGCACGACTAGTAGAATTGATATTTGATAAATAAATGGCATAGGGGTCACTAACTTTATAATCGGTGAGAAAAATTGACCGTTCATGCTATCATATATTGCAACATAACCATATGTTGTAGCGATTATTGGTATGATTGCTCCTAATATTCCTAAAAATAACCCCTCTAATATAAATGGTATTTTTATATTTATATTGGAAGCTCCAACTAATCTCATAATATCTATTTCTCTTCTTCTTGAGAAAATAGTTATTTTGATTGTATTAGCAATTAAGAAAGCTGTTACAATAATTAATGCTATAACTATTGAGATACATATTTTTCTTACCATATCAAACATAGATACTAATTCCTCTATCATTCCTTTACCATATTTTATAGTATCTACTCCATCAATTTTAGCTATTTTGTCTGCTGTAGCAGAAATTAATTCTATATCTTTTACCTTAACACGATATGTGTCTTTTAATGGATTTGTCTCTTTTGTCCAGTTTGACATAATATTTTTATATATATCACTTTCTTGCATCATTTCGTTTGCAATAGACACTTTCGAATCGAATTTAATACTATCTATATTATCTAATTTATTAATTTCTTTTAAGACATCTTCTCTTTTTTCATCAGTAATATCAACCTTTAAAAAAGCTACGATAGTTACACTTTGTTCTACTTTTTTAGTAAAATTATCAACGTTAAATGATAGTATTATAGATACTGATACGATAATAAGTGTTATTGTTATGCATGAAATTGATGCCAATGATAATGAAAAATTTCTAAATACACTTTTAAATGAATCTCTAATATTTCTACTTAGTATTCTTACTGCCTTCATTTTTATATGTTCCTTTCATATAATCTTTTAATATTCTACCACTATCTAGTAATATGGTTCTTTTTTGCATTGAATTTACTATCTTAGTATCATGTGTAACCATGATAATCGTCGTACCTAATTTATTAACCTGTTCTATTACTTGCATTATTTCTGTACTTGTTTTTTCATCCAAATTTCCTGTTGGTTCATCACATATTAGAAGCTTTGGACCATTTACTATGGCTCTTGCAATTGCAACCCTTTGTTGTTCGCCACCTGATAGTTCAGTTGGATAGTTTTTGGCCTTATGCTTAAGTCCTACTAATTCTAATGCTTTAATGGTTTTAGCATATATTTCATCCCTAGGTAAACCTAGTACTTCAAGTGCAAATGCAACATTTTCATATACTGTTGATTTTTGTAATAATTTAAAATCTTGAAATACGACACCTATTTTTCTTCTTATTTTATACACTTTATTATTTCTTAATTTAGCTACATCAATACCACCTACATTTATTGAACCTTTAGTTGGTTTTACTTCTCTATAAAGCATTTTTATGAGTGTTGATTTACCACAACCTGTTGAACCTATAACGAATACAAATTCACCTTTTTCGATTGTTAAATTAAGATTTTGTATGGCATTTACACCATTATGGTATCTTTTTGATACATCTTTCATTACTATTAAATTCATTTTATCACCTTACTATCTTCCACCTGATATTTCATAAGCATCAGTTACCAAGAAGAAAGCATTAGGATCAATACTATGTATTCCTTCTTTTGCTATGAAATATTCTTTAGTTGGTATTATACACATAATAACTTTTTGGTTATTACCTGTAAAACCACCTCTACCATCTAAAACTGTTACACCATGTGATAAGTGTTTTAATATAAATTTTTTTATATCTGTTTCGTGTTCTGTAATGATATAAAAAGCTTTTGACTGACTTATTCCTAAAATAACTTTGTCTGTCATAAGACTTAAAATATATAAAACTACTACTGCTAGAAGAACATTTTCCCAAGCATACACTTGATTAGTTAAGAAAAAGCCTGCTCCTAGTACTATAATACCATCGCTCATCATCATCGCTTTTCCTATTGATACTTTTGTATATTTAGAAACAATTTGATTAATTATATCAGTACCACCTGTTGTAAATCCAGATTTAAAGTTAATACCTGCACCTAATCCTGCTACTGCTCCACCAAAAATAGCGATTAATAATGTATCATCTATATCTACATTAATATATGTTGCAATAGGTGCTGTTAGTTTTAAACATAAAGGATATATTATTGAACCTACTATTGAACCTTTTGTTTTTTCAAAACCTAATACGAAATAGCTTATAATTAAAAGTATTAATGATGTTACAAGCACAAATAGTGATGGATCTATTTCAAATAGTTTTTTTATTATAATAGAAATACCTGTTACTCCCCCATAAACGATATTTTTAGGTAGGAAAAAGATATTAAATGCTAATGATAATAATGTACAACCTATAAATAATGATAAATATCTTTTAAATAAATCTTTTTTATTTATTTCTTCTATTACTTTATCGATTGAGACTTTATTTTTTTTAAATTTAAACATTTTTTACTCCTTTCAGATTATCATTTATGAAGATATCAATGTCACCATCTAATACTTTTAGTACATCTGTTACTTCTGTATTTGTCCTAGTATCTTTTACTAATGAGTATGGATGCATTACATAGTTTCTTATTTGTGAACCAAAGTTTATATCGCTATTTTCACCTTTGATTTTACTTAATTCTTCTTCTTTTTTTTGTAATTCTAAATTATATAGTTTATTTTTTAAGACGTTTAGGGCTATTTCTTTATTTCTGATTTGACTTCTTTCGTTTTGACAGGTTACAACTATTTTGGTAGCTAGATGGGTAATTCTAACTGCTGAATCAGTTGTATTTACTCCTTGTCCACCACAACCGCTACTTCTGTATATATCTACTCTAATATCTGAATCTTTTATTTCGATATCAATATCGTCATCCCCAAAGTATGGTGCTGTATTTATTGATGCAAATGATGTATGTCTTCTATTATTTGAATCAAAAGGTGATAATCTAACTAATCTATGTACTCCTTTTTCTACTTTTAAATAACCATAGGCATTGATACCTCTTATTATCATTGTTTTACTTTTAATACCTGCTTCTTCTCCATATTGAATATCTATAACTTCTATTTTGTAATTCTTTTTCTCACACCATCTTGTATACATTCTATCTAGCATACTCGCCCAGTCACAACTTTCTGTGCCACCTGCTCCTGAATGGATTTCTAAAATACAGTCTAATCTATCGTACTTATCGTTTAATAAAACTTCTATTTCAAATTTTCTTATTTCGTTTTTAAGCTGATTTGATTCTGTTATTATTAATTCTAACAGTTCCGTATCTGGTTGTTCTTTTAATACTTGTAATAGTTCGATATTGTTGGTTATTTTTGTTCTTAGTTCATCAACACTATCTAACGTTTTTTTTATCTCGTTATATTCTGATATGATACTTTCACTTGTTTTTTTATCGTTCCAAAAGTTTGGTTCATTGATTTTGTTTTGTAGTTCTTCTACTTTTTTTTGTTTTTTTACCGGGTCAAAGTGACCTCCATAGTTCTTCTATTTTAGTTTTAAAGTTGTTATATATATTCAACAGTTCATTTATTTCCATATTCATCACCTATGATATATAAATTATATCATACAAAGAAAAAAATCAAAACACTTTATTTTAATTTATTTTGATTTTCTATTTTCTTCTTTATATCCTATAATAGAAATTTTTTCAATATTGTCAATTTCATCTTTTAAATTAAGTAATGTACCATCTTCTAATATTACTGTAGGTTTATCTGGATATGCTAAATGGTTTTCATATACTAAACCAGTTAGACCGTCTGATAAGTCAACCAATGTTCCTTTTTTATATATTGCCACTGTTCTTGAAAGGGTGTTTAATACTTTATCATCATAATTTATTCCTTTTAATTCCTGCATTTTTAAGATTGCTTCTTTTTCTGTCATATTATTTTCATTTACTAATGTATCAAAGTCACTGCATACTCTAATTATTCTAGCCGATAAAGGAATTTGATCAGCTTTATATCTAAATGGAAATCCTGTTCCATCTAGATTTTCTTTATATGACATTACAGTATACAGTATCTCTTTATTTAAGTATGGATTATCCTTTAGATAATTTACAAGGTAAATATTGCTATATTTCTTTTGTCTTTCTAATGTATCATCCGTATAAAAGTAATTTTGAACAATCTCATCTTCATCTAGCTTTTCTTCATCCGGTTCTTCATCTAGTTTTTTTGTCTTTTTTTCATAATCTTTATAATAACATCTTATCAGTGGATCTTTTATTTCAACACTTTCTATTTCAAGAAAGCTCTCTCCTAAATTATGTAACAAAGAAGATACTGCTAGTTCATATAGAAATACTGCATCATCTATTTTCATGTTTTTGGATACCGCTAGTGCATATTTACAAACTTGTATAGCCCTTTGATATATTCTATCAAAATCATTTCTAATTGGCAGTGGCTCATCTATCATAATATCACTTTTGTGATTACCTATAAACTCTATCACTAACATTTTAGCACAATTGGAAATTTGTTTCATATCTTTTGTTTTTAATTTTTTTAATGCATCTATAATAGAGGTCTGGCTTATTAATTCATCATGTTTTATTACTACATCACTTTCATCTTCTATAATTAGTTCTTTTATTCCAAATTTTTTTAAAAATTCTATTCTTTGTAAATTGATTTTATCTGTTTTTTTGGCGATTAAATTACTATATTGATCATATATTGGGTACGCTAAAATATCTCCTTCTTGTAAGTTTTCTATTTTTATTAATCTCATATACGACAAGTCCTTCCTATAACAATAATAAATCAATATAATATTATTGTCAACTGATTTAAAAATATACCTTTTATTTACCAAATTGTAATTTTGATAATTATTTATTTTTATCTTCTTTTTTATCTAAATGGGTAGTAGCTAAACATATGAATGAAAAACCTAAACATAGAAACATTGTTCCTGTTCCAGTATTTTTATCTATAAAATTCAATATTGAGCCAATAAAATATATTATTGAAACAGTTAGAAATCCTATAAAACTCATTTTTTCTTTTTTATCTTTTTTCATATTTACCTCCTCGACAGTCTAGTAGACAAATGCCTCGTGACATAGGCCCTATACAAATACGTACATGCAGTTTTCCCACATACAGTTTCTCATAATAATATTTACTCAAATAGACTTACATATATCTTTGGCATTTGTATTTTATATACCTTAAACATTTCATTAAGTCAATCCCAGTTGTAACTTCTTCGGTTACTTCTTTTATTTAGAACTTTGAATAATATTTCCTTTTTGTTCATCATAATCTACATATTTTACTTCTTTTATATAAAGCAAATGTTACAAAGAATACTAGTACTGGTTGTACTACTAATTTTAATAGGCGTTCATTTATTGTAAATTTAACTAGACTATCCTCTCCTGTAATGAATACAAAAGTCGATATAATAGACAATAAAAATATATTCTTTTTCATTGTTTCTTTCCTTAAACTAAGCATTATTTTCACTCCTAATTTTTTCAAATTATTTTGTAACTAACTTTTTAGGATCTTTTACATAAGATTTTACTATAGCACCACAATTAAGACATATTAAATGATATAAGATTTGTGATTTTAAAGTAAATATTTTATTAACTGGGACAATAATTGCATATCCCTCTTGTTTTCCTTCTACAAATTCTTGTTTCCCACAATATGGGCATTTTTCTTCCATTTTCATTTTCTTCAACTCTTTCTTTTGTAATCTATTATTCCAACTATTCTTATGATTAAAAGCATTTTACAAACCAAGGCACCATATTTTCATTATTTATTAACAATATAATAAATGAAGTTATAGCAAATAAAGATACTGCTAACATAATTATTGAAAAAATTAAATGAAATCTATTTTTTATTTGGGCCTACTTACTGATAAAACTATCACAAACTATTTTGAGCTTTACCATTTCTTTTACTTTTTTCCGTATTCATTATACCACCAACTTTTATTTAGGTAAATAAGGAACAATAGAAAGGGAATAAGTATTAATTCATAGACTTTATGTAGTTTTCTAATTCTGATATTTTAATCTTCTTACTTAAATTATTGATATAGATTTCATTAGAATAATTAAAGGCAA
>CAYTKH010000080.1:0-6090 GCA_964438315.1 uncultured Muribaculaceae bacterium
GATATTCATAGAAAGACCTCCAATGTTTATGTTTTTCAAATTTATTATAACATTGATCTTTCTTTTTTTATACTTCCCACAAATAATTTTACACTATCAATTTTAGGTATTATATTGTCTTATATCATTGTTAGATTTATAATTAATAAAGATATTTTTGGTAAATTCAAAAAAGTTACTTTATATTATAAAGGAAACAGTACAGAAAGACGTTTGAATGATTTAAAAATAAATAATATAAATGGAAATAATGATTATAAAATTAATTGTTTAAAAAAAGGTATATATGGAGAAAATAAATTGCTGTATGTTTTACAAAATAGTGAAATTCCCATGTATATATTGTATGATTTAAATTTAGAGTGTGAAAATCATAAATCACAAATAGATTTTTTAATTATTACGAAAAGAAATGCTTATTTATTAGAAGCAAAGGATCTGAATGGTAATTTAGATATTGAGGCAGATGGTACATTTACTAGAAGAATTGGCAAATATAAAAGTGGAATTAAAAATCCTCTTATGCAGAATATAGAGCACGAATTAACTTTAAGTAAGATTTTAAAAAAAGAAAAATTACATTTGAAATATAAATCCGTTGTGGTGTTAACTAATGATAGTTCATACATAAATTATAAAAAAGGAACAAAGGAAAAATATAAAAATATCGTGAGAAATGATCAACTATATAGTTATATTTATAATATAGAGAAGCAGTCTAATGTCTGCCGTAGTGAAAAGAAAATAAAACAACTTTGTGATAAGTTATTAAAATATAATAAATAAAAATTAGAAATATTCTCCCTTCTGATTTTCTTAAGTTTATTTATCAAATTCATCTTTATATTCTTTAAAAAGTTGTAATAAGTTAAAACATTAGGTATTTGGTATTGCCCCATATTAAAATTTACGCACACATTTGTGCGAAAATTAAAGCTAATGTTCGTAATAATTGATATTATGGACTTTTTTTACAAGGATAGTGAGTACATAAAATAAATATGACTATATAGATTTTAGAATCTCCTTTGCAGGAAAGAAAATATTTTTTAATAATTCTAATTTAGGATTAAAAGAACCACATAAGATTATCATTAGTAATAATACCCAAAGTCTAGTTTTATTTTGTTATGATGATGATTCAAATCTATATAATGAAGATTTATCAAATACTATTACTATAAATGAATTAGCTAGTATAGCATAATACTTAATGAAAGAAAACTAAAAAATTTTAAATTCATTTTTTCCTTTACTTATAAGGATTAAACAACTGTTTTTAGTCATAATTTTCAAATAGTATCTATTATATGTATGAAATCAAATAATTTTATTAATTCTACTTGAAAATTTAATAATAAATGATATAATACTAGGTACTACGTATATATCAACTCTATATTGTTTGGTCTAAAAATATTATAGGTAATATATCATTACTTTATATAATGAGGGAGAGATGAACATTGAAAAGTTGTAAAACCGAAATTTTGTTTGATGATATTTTTGATAATCTTAAATTTGGACTAGTATATCATGACCTATTTATAAAAAGTTTTGGTAAAACTATGCCCCATGAATGTTTTTTCTTAAATTTGTTTTTAAATGAGTGCAAAAAAAACTTTAAATTAATCTATCCTTTTATGGTGTTTATCCAAAGTTATTATCCTAACTTTGATTGGAAATATTATGCTGCTGATTGGTTAACAAGAATAAGTATAGAATGTGGTCAACATATTATGACTTTTGAAAATCAATACTTGCATAAAATTCAAGTAGAAACTTATAAATTAAATAAAGCTATGGAATTTGGTGAAATAGTAACTGATTTTTTGATTAGATACAAAAACTATAGTCTTATAAGATGTGGGGGACAAAATATAATCATAACAGCTCAAAGTAATTGTCATAAAAGATTTGAACGTTATCTACAAGAAGGCTACTCTTTACAAAGAAAAAGTAAAATTGGTTATACTGGCGATTTATCTCGTGATGAGCCTTTTGGCTATCTTTATAAACTACCTGTATTGCCTACTAAAGATATAGGCTATCCTATTGATGAAATTATGGAAGATTCAAAAGGAAATTATGTAAAAGTTTTGAATATGTAGAAAATAAAATATACGTTTTTAGAAATTAATAACTTTGATGTTAAAATAAAGTAACTATAAAAAATGTGTAGTTATTTCTTTTAAAAAAGAGTATATATTTGATTAAAAAAAGCACTTATTGAGTATGATATGTAATTGAAATTTAAATAATAATGGATTATCTTAAGATAGATGATAAATTCTTCTTGAATTTCAGTTAAACAATGTTGTATAATATCGTTACTCTAATTAAAAGGAAGATGATATAAATATATGATAGCTTCAATTGCATTTATAATTTTAATCGTTATATTAGGCAGTATAATTAATAAAACTATGAAATCACAAAAAAAGGAAAAAAATAATATTAAAGAAGAATTATCTTGCTATCAATTGGATTTAGAAAACAATGAGAAGATGATAAAAGAAATACAAAATAATGAATTAAGGACAGAAAGATTTAAACAAATAGAAGCTTTTATTAATGGTTATGATAACAGAGAATATGTAAAAATAGAAAGTGAATTGCTTAGATTAATTAAAGAAATTAATATTAATGTTGAAGTTTCACTACAAGAATATGAACGAAGAAAGAAATTAAATTTAGAATATTTTGAAAAAGTAAAAACATTTATAGATAATCTTAGTATAGAACAATTAAAAAACAATATAATATTAAAATATGCTAAAATATTATTAACATTTAGCGATGAAGAATGTAGAAATATTTTGAAAAAAGTAATAGAAGAATGTAACAAATTAGAATTATCAAGTGACATAAAAAAAATGAAAATTGATTACAATATAGAAAATGCAAAGGACATTTTCCCAATATTTATTGAGGAAAAAATTGATAAAATGGCATATAATTTAGATATAATAGATGATAGTGATATATACATTTTAGATTTAAATCATCAACATATTTATTCAAAATATAATGAATATGTAAAGAAAATTATACAACTTACAAATGGAATATACAATTTACAAATGTGTAATATTTTATCAAATTATGATTTATCAAAAGGCCATATTACCATCAAAAAAAGTAGCATTAAAGCCAACAGGTTGGATATATGGCTTACAGTAAAAAAAGATTATATAGACCAAATTAGAATATACCAAATATCACAAACTGATATGTTAGAAAGTAAAACTAAAGTTAAAATGTTAAACAAGTAGTTAAAAACTATATAATAAAACATTATAAAATAATAAATACAAAAAATATAGAGTAAAAAACAAATAAAATTTGCTTAAATTGGGAGATTGTAAAGGTATGAAAGTTAATAAGGAATTTAGTGATTATCAAATAATAGATGCAGGATATGGTGAAAAGTTAGAGATTTGGAAAGACGTAACAGTTGTTAGACCAGATCCACAAGCTATATGGAAACCTAGTATCAAATGGAATAAATATGATGCCTACTATCATAGAAGCGATAAAGGTGGTGGCTATTGGACTTATAACAATAAACTAAAGGAATATTGGACTATAAAATATAAAGAATTAACATTCAAAATAGCCCCCACTAACTTTAAACATATGGGATTATTTCCAGAACAAGCTATTAATTGGGATTATATGATAAATAAAATAAAAAATGCTAAACGTGAAATAAGAGTACTAAATTTATTTGCTTATACAGGTGGAGCTACAATGGCTTGCTCATACGCTGGTGCAAGTGAAGTTGTACACGTAGATGCCTCTAAAGGTATGATAGAGTGGGCAAAAGATAACATGAATTTATGTGGTTTAAAGGATAAAAAAATTAGATTTATAGTTGATGATTGTTTGAAGTTTGTAGAAAGAGAATATAGAAGAGGTCATAAATATGATGCTATAATTATGGATCCACCATCGTATGGTAGAGGTAGTAATAAAGAAGTTTGGAAATTTGAAAATAATATCAATGAGCTTGTTGAAGCATGCATCAAGATATTAAGTGATAATCCTCTATTTTTTCAAATAAACTCATATACAACAGGAATATCCCCTGTTGCTTTAGAAAATATTCTAAGAAGAACATTAGAAAATAAATATGAGGGATATTATGATAGTGATGAAATAGGATTACCTATTAAGGATAGTAATATTATTTTACCATGTGGAATATATGCTAGATTTGAAGGTGAAAAATAATTTATAACTTGAATTTACAAATAGATATGATATAATTTAATAGTAAGTAACAACAAATATTAGTTGTTAAATAGAAAGAAGGAGTTAAAATGGAATTAAAAGGAACACAAACAGAAAAAAATTTGCTTACAGCATTTGCAGGAGAAAGTCAGGCTAGGAATAAATATACTTATTTTGCTAGTAAAGCTAAAAAGGATGGCTATGAACAAATAGCAGCTATATTTGAAGAAACTGCAAACAATGAAAAAGAACACGCTAAAATGTGGTTTAAAGAGCTAAATGGCGGTATAATACCTTCAACAGAAGAAAACTTACTTCAAGCTGCTGAAGGAGAAAACTTTGAATGGACTGATATGTATGCTTCATTCGCTAAGACAGCTAAAGAAGAAGGTTTTGATGATATAGCTTATAAATTTGAACAAGTTGGTCTTATTGAAAAAGCTCATGAAGAAAGATTTCGTAAGCTTCTTAAAAATATTGAAGACAAAGTTGTATTCAGTAAAGATGACGAATGTATTTGGATATGTCGTAACTGTGGTCATATCGTATTTGGTAAGTATGCCCCAGAGGTTTGTCCAGTATGCAATCATCCACAAGCTTACTTTGAATTAAAATCTGATAATTATTAGTATATATAAATAAATTTTTAATGTAAGGTAGGTATTTGAATGAAAAAAAGTTATATTTACATGGTTGTGGTAGCATTTTTAGTAATAGCAGTAACGGGATGTGGTAAAAAAGGATCTAACAATTTAGATAAAAAAATGGATTCATATATTAACGATATAATTAATCCACTTAGTATATTAGTAATTAGTAATTTAGGACAAGATAAAGGTAGTAATTATTTAAGTTCCTTAGAAAATAAACAGTTATTTGCTATGGAGTATATTTTAAAAGATGAAAAAAATAATAAAGATTTTACAGTACTTGATGTAATTACTAATGAAGTGGTAAAAGATTTTCCAACTTCACAGATGACTTTAGCATACTATCCCTATAGCCTATATAAAAATGTGTATAAAAAAATATTTAATGAAGACTTCGATATTTCTAAAAAAGTAAAAAGTCCAAATAATAATAACTATGATAATATAGATGATTATGTTTATTATGATAATAAAAGACCTGGAGCTAATGGATTATCAATTGATAAAATAGTTATCGATTCAAATAGTTACGATGATGCAACTAAAAAATACACTTTAAATGTTACTTTAACATATAGTGCTGCTTTAGCTGATAGTATTAAATCAAATACAGATAAAGCTGAAATTATATGTTACGAAAACGATGATAATATTGTACTTGAATCATTTATTATTAGATAGATATTTAAATGGCATATGAAGAATTTTAATAGTAGGAAAACCCTACTTTTTTTGTTTTAAAATGACTTTAACTTTTGATAAGGTAGATGATTATAAACTAGTTGAAAAATCTTCTGATACTGAAATCACTTATTCAAAAGTTGTTAAAAGTTCATTGAAATTGATAAATTAGATTTTAAAATATAGAAACCCATGAAACACTTGAAAATCAAGTGTTTTTTGAAACAAAATGATTAATTTTAGTAAAACTTAAAAAAATATCAACAAAAAATCATTAAAAATATTGACTTTAATATGATTATAATGTTATAATTTCAATGTGTCTTGGACAAAAGATACATAATTATATAAAATTTATATATAATTATTATGGAGAAATACCCAAGTGGTTGAAGGGTCCGGTCTTGAAAACCGGTAGGTCGGAAACGGCGCCTGGGTTCGAATCCCAGTTTCTCCGCCATTTATATAATATCGCGGAATGGAGCAGTTTGGTAGCTCGTCGGGCTCATAACCCGAAGGTCGT
>CAYTKH010000081.1:0-6076 GCA_964438315.1 uncultured Muribaculaceae bacterium
GAACCAGACTGTAATGGCAAGTGAATATAAGGCATAATATTTGGATATTTTCTTATCACTTCGATCATATCATCATTAAAATCCCAGGGATGGCTAGTTACGAAACGTATTCTTTCTATATTCGTTTTAGCAACATCTTCTAAAAGATTAGCCATATTATAATTTTCATATAAGTCCTTACCATAAGCATTAACATTTTGTCCAAGTAAGGTTATTTCTTTATATCCATCTTTTATTAAATCGTTTACTTCCTTTAAAATAAATTCTTTTTTTCTACTTCTTTGTTTTCCTCTTGTATATGGTACAATACAATATGTACAAAACTTATCACATCCGTACATTATATTTATCCATGCTTTATATTTACTATCTCTTTTTACGGGAATATTTTCTATTACATCTCCCTCTTTACTATATACTTCCATCTGTTGTTCTTTTTTTCTTATAGCATCATTTAATATACTTGGTAGTTCATGAATATTATGTGTTCCAAAAATAACATCTACCCATTTATATTTTTCTAAAATAGTATTTGCAACTACTTCTTCTTGAGCCATGCACCCACATATACAGGTTATTATGTCCTTTTTCTTTTCCTTTAAATTCTTTACTCTACCTAGAAAACCAAAAAATTTATTATGTGCGTTTTCTCTAATTGCACATGTATTTAATAAAATCAAGTTTGCTTCTAACATATTATCCGTTTCTATAAATGACATGCTTTCTAATATGGCTTTTATATTTTCGCTATCATGTTCGTTCATTTGACAACCATATGTTTTTACATAGTATTTTTTATTTAAACCTAAATATTTAAAATCTTTATTAAAAGAATATTCACTTATATCAAATGATTTTCTTTGTGTTCTTTTTTTAGCTTCTTTTAAACTTGGTATATTCATATAAATCACCTTTAAAATAATAGCATATATATTAAAAAAAAGCAATTGCGTTATTGCTTAAATTTTTTTCTTTTTTCTTTTTTTAATGTATATTCATTTAAAAATTCACATTTTTTTAACTCTTCATTTAGTTTGTCATATAAATTAAGTATTGTATCTAGTTCATAATAACCAATACTTGTATATCCAACGTTATAAGCACTAATTAATTCTTGTTCTGTAGAAAGAATTGATAGATTTTTAGCTCCTTCTTCACATAACTTTGAAAATGAAAAATATGCTGGCGTTGTTTTTAAAGTTGTTATTAATATTTCTGGAGTGTAATCTAAAATTTTATTTGCATAATCCGAAAGTATATTACTTCTTATTTCTAATAATTTTGATTTATTATTATTATGTTCTTCTACTCTATATGCGAGAGAAACAAATTTGTAGCAAATTTCTATCTCACGATTAATATCATCGATAGAGCCATCAATAAAACCTATCATTGAAGCAAAAAAGCGTAATTCATAATTGATTTTTTCTTGACTTAAAGGTAGAGTACATTGAGTTCTATGATATCTTTCTAATTCGATTTTTACTCTTGTTTCAATCAAATTAATTCTTTTTAAATTCAAAATCGCATCCTTTAAATATTTATCAAATTTTATTTCATCTTTACCAGCATAATATCTTTTTATAATAGCTTTTGAAATAACATGATATAAATTTAAAATAGATGTTTTTCCTTTAATTTCTTCACTACCATCTTTAAATGTTGACATATAATACCTCCTTTTTCGATGTATTGTACTACTTGGTTATTTTATTGTCAATATATAAACAAAAAATTTGTTTTGTTTTCATTAGCTGATATTTTACTTTTTAAACAACTCTTTTGTATAACATTCGCTTAGCTCTATACACTTGTTCATTTGTTATTGAATCCAATAAATTCATAGGATTTTCATTATCTTTATTTATTATAATTCTACTAAAGATTTCGATTAATTCTTTATCAATACCTATATATTCTAAATAATTTAAATAATTATAAAATTCATCAAGACTAAAATTGTTTATATTACCACCATATAAATAATTTAATATCATTATAATATAACAATATATATCTGTGTTTTCATCTGCTATTATATTTCCTAATAACGACTCAGTATTAATAATATTATACTTACCCTTAGCATTATTAAGAAGTGCATGTCGTGTTAAATATCTTGATGGATATACAAAATTAGCCCCTATTTTGCAACTATCTAAATCTATTACGTAAAGTTCACCGTTTTGTGTATTTGCAATAAAATTTGAATCGTGCAAATCATTTATATAAAAATCTTTCAATGGAGTAGTTTTTCTAATGTATTTTAATTGATTTAATATTTCACCTATTTTCTTTAAATAAAATAGACATACTGCTGGATCAATATTTTTATCGTTTAATAACAGTGATAATGTTATACCTTCTGCCTTTGGAATTATAAATCCTTCTATTATGCCACCTACTGATATTAAATAATTTGGTATAAAAAAGGAATTTGGTAAATAATTTTTATTACTATCAAGCATTTCTAAAGTATATAGTTTATTTGCAAATATTTGTCCACTTTGCCAATATAATTTTTTGAATATAGAATCTTTACCTTTGTACCTAAAGTTAAACATTTTTGCCTCTGTATTATAAACCTCTTTTGGTAATTCAAGTGGTGTTAATTCCTTAAATTTTCGTTGTGATAATGAAACTACTTTCATATAAGTTCCCCCCCCCCTTAAATTTACAGGTAGTATATCATAATATTAATGATTTAGCAAATTTAACTCAATATAAATCTATAGTGACCAGTTATTTTATGTTTTTTATTCCATTTTTTTAAAGCATCTTCTTCTTTTTTATGGTAGTTACTAGCATTATGTATTATGTATGGTATTCCTTTTTTATTACGTTTATCTGATATAATTGCTATATGTTTACTACCAAATATTACTATATCTCCTGGTTGCCACTTTTCTATTTCATCGATATTTAATGTTAATTTTTGGGTATGATTATCAAAAAAAACTTTTAAGTTTTTTACCCTTCTAAAATCTATATTAGTGTCTGGCACACTTATATTAGTATACTTTTCTTTATTTTTTTTAATATCAAAATCAACTAATTCTTTTAAATTATAACCAGCTTCTTTAAGTGATCGCCATATTACGTCTGTACATACTCCCTCATTTTCTGGTGGGTAACCTCCACTATAGTAAGCACTTTTATATTTAGGATTCTTTAAAGCTTCCTTTTTAGCACCATTTAAAATATCCGTAAAATCATCTATTCCATTTTCATTATAGTCTATATTACTTTTTATCACTTCTATATTAAAATCACTAGCTAAATATGTTTTTTTAGACATAATATTATAACTGTTTATTATAAAATATAATATAAAAATTATTAATGTTATCGATAATTTCTTTTTCATTATTACACCTCTTATAACTTTATATATGATAACTTTTCTTAAAATAATTCTTTAACAATTAAGTTCTTTGAATGTAGATTATTGTTTTTTTCTAATAACAAAATTTCATAGAATTTAATTAAATAACTACTATATTCCTTTATATTTAAATAATTATTAAAATAATTACTTCAAACTAATGCATTTCTAAAATAAACTGATTTATTTTTAAATAAAGTATTATCAACATTACAACCTTAACTAATTAGATATTTTTCAATAAATAATGCTGTAGTCCTAGTATTGCCTTCTGAGAATAGTTTCTTAGTCAACTTTTATTAAATCTAGATTTTCATTAATCACAATTGGTCCAAATCCAGCAATTTCGTCGTATAACATTCCTTTAGGAATTTAAGTTCATCTTTTGTTAAATTGGAAACAACATCAGTTGCTATTATTTTAACATTTGGAGAATTTTTCCACACATTCACTTCCAAATGACACGGATTATTCAAATGATATTTAAATACTTAACAACTTTTTTCATATATTTATATAGAAACTTTTGTAAATGTATCTATAAATTCAATAATACAATTTATTACTTCAGAAGTAGATATATCTAGCCAATTAACCTTAACATTATTCAAATTGGAAACAAACCTTCTATTGCTGAATATTGAATTTAATATTCTATAAATATCTTCAAAATTATCCACTTTTAATGATTTATCATTAATAATCATTTTATTTATATATTTTTCTAATTTAGTCATATCAAGGTTTCCATATTTTATTAAATAATAAAAATCAAATATATCTTTATATCTTGTTGATGTATATGCAAACCTTAATAATGATTTTAACTTTTCTACAAATATTTGCTCTTTCGAATTTATAAGTAAAGTGGCACTTTCATTTATTGTATATAAATCAAAACAATATTCTTCTTGCTTTATATCAAAATCTTTGTGTACACCAATATCTAATTTTGAATCAATCCGATAATTATAAGAATCAATAAGTGAAATATAAACTCTTTTACCAGCATAATCTTGATGGTGTAATTCTTCAATTTTATTTGTTATAGTAATATTTATATCATCATTTACTTTATTCAATTTTTCAATAAAAATTTTTATTGACTCATCTTTTAAAGAATACTTTATAAAATCAAAATCCATATCACGAGTTGCACGACGCTTATTTTTCGAAATATCGTGCATAACCACTCCACCTTTTATAGTTACATTTTGCTTTAAGGAGCTTCTAGAAATTTTTAAAAGTATTATATCTTGGGATACTTTTGCCATTGCATCTGCTAATTCATAACCATCACTAACATAAAAACCAACCAACTCACCAATGTTCATTAAAACACCTCATCTTGTATCATTGTCATTAGTTTTTCACCATTCTTATAAACATTGGCATATTCTTGCAATCTATAAATATCTAATTCATTTTTTATTTTTCTATAATTATCAATTATTTCTTTATAATAATCATAAGGAATATTATTTTTATTTTTAAGCAATTCTATTAAAATTCTTTCTCTATCATAAATATTTATTTTAACTCCTTCAAATTTTATATTTGTTTTTCCCAAAGTAAAATAATTAGAAGTAGCATATGATTGAATAATATGACTATCATCAAATCTTCCAGATGTTCTATTAGTGGTCATAAAAATTTTTTGGGGTATTACATCGGTTAAATTATGATAATAATATGCACTATCTCCAGAAATAATTGCATTAGGATATTTTTTTACAAATATTTCTAAATAATGATTATTCTGTCTATCAGAATAAATACCTGATTCTATTTTATATAAATTACCTTCTTTAACTAACTTTTGAATTTTATAATCTGTTCCATATATTTTTCTTAATTCTTTATAAGAATATACCATTTTTATCACCTATAATCATCTTAAACCAAAAACACACATAAGTCAATAACTATGTGTGTTTTTAGTTTAAACAAATGATTTTTAATATCTTATAGAGAACTTGTTTTTCTTTTAACTTAACATATATACAATGATTTTAAAGTCATTTTTTATACATTTATCTTCTTTTATAGAATTTACTAATAACCACCTTTTAAGTTTTCACATTTAATTTTTGTTAATTGTTTATTTTTTAAGTTTAGTATTTTAAAGGATTCTTCTTTAACAACAATATCATTACCCATATTCTACATTCAGTATGTTGCTTATGCTGAATACATTAATCAGTCATAAAGTTGAACACAACGTTTCAAGAACAAAATTTAAAATTAAAATTTTAAATGTGTCAAACCTCACAATTTGACTTTTCTGATTCATCGCCCTCGTTACCTACCTGCTTTAAAGACTTAAACTCCGATAGTCGCTACCGTATTTCATATTTTTTCTTATTTGTTTTTTGTCCTTTATACTAATAAATCTTTCATATACTTTTTCAATCCTTCAAGCATTATATTTATACTTGCATTATAATCTCTATATAAATAACTTTTACATTTATCACATTCATATTCTCTTATAGATAAATTTTTTGTCTTTTTATTTTTGTATCCACATACACTACATATTTGACTACTTAGGTAGTATGTATTTATTTTATTATTTCTTTTTGATTCTTAGTAGGATATAATCTAAATCTATATGCTTTATTTAAAATCAATATATCACCATCCTTTAGTGTTAATACAATTATATAATAAGTACATTTGTTCGTCAAT
>CAYTKH010000082.1:0-5810 GCA_964438315.1 uncultured Muribaculaceae bacterium
TTTGTGCTTGTTTCAATTTTTACACTTGTTGTATAACTTTCCTATTATACAAAAAGAATATCACACGATATTCTATATTGATGATGAATATGATAATTTGAATTTATTAACACCAAAAAGTTCAAATGCAACACATTATTTTTCTATATTAACTTACTATTGTTTCATTATTTTAATACTTTCGTCTAGTTCTTCATTTAATGATTCAATATGTCCTTTTAAAATACTTACTTGATTACTTAATTCAGTTATCTCAAATTCTTTATAGTTATTATACTTAAAATTAACTTCTGTCATAAATTTATCTAACTCACTAGTTGTATTAGTAGCTATATTTTTATTTAAAGCTAAACAATTTATTTTAGTACCTATTTGTTTTTCAATACTGACATATTCAATATAAGATATTTCTTTTTTTTCTTCTAATATTAAATTTCTAACTAATTTGATACGATTATTAACTAATATACTTGATACCAACGTTCCAATATTTTTATTTTTAAATAATACTGACGGAAACATACTAAATGATAATTTTGATGTACTAGTTACAAATGTATAAATTCCATTATATAAAGCTTTATCCCTTAACTGACCATTAACCCTATTAACGAGATTTCGTATTTTTGAAATTTCTATATTAGCATTTTTAATATCTTCACTTATGCTACTACTTATTAGATATTGGTCCTTTTTGGTTACGGTGTATTTTTCTTTTTTTTCGTGTTTTTTAGTTTCTACACCATTAAAGCTTTCTAATTCTTTTTGGCATAAATTAAATAAAGTATCTATAGCATTACTATTTTTTAGTAATTTATTTGTATCTATGCTTTCATACGATACTCGCATTTTTAATTTTTTAAATTCATTTCTTTTTTCTAATGATGTATATTCTTTTTTTAAACTTATTAACTTGTCTTTTAACCAATAAAGTGAATACTTTATTTCATTTTTATTACTTTTTTTATGTTGTTTTTTTATTTCTAATAACTTTTGGTTATATATACTAATTTCATCATTCATCCTTTTGATAATTGATATAGCATCTACTTTGATATTTTTAATGTTTTCAATTTTATTTTTAGTAACATTTAAAATAGGTTTTATTCTTTCTCTAGTCTTTTTTAATTTGTTGTATCTTTGTTCTATTACCTTTTTTAAATCGGACGATAGTTCTTTTGTTTTTTTAGTATTTTTGCTAAGTTTGTTATATGTTGTTTTTATTTTTTCACTTAAATCATTTTCTTCATTAATGGAATTATATTTATTTATTATATTATTTAAATCTTTCAGCTGTTTTTCAAAGTCATGTTTATATAATAATAATATATCAAGATTGATATTTTTATCTAATTCTAGCAATATATGATTAATATCTTTTTTTATATTTAATACTGTTTTATTATCATTTTCTATTATTTTTATTATGTCTTTACTTTTAAAATCTATCAGCTCTTTTTTACTAGATTTAGTAACATCCATTATATGTTTTATTAAATTCATCATAACCACCTACTTAATTATATATCATTTTTTATTTATTTTAAATAGTTAATTAATGGTAATATCAAATTATTATAAAATTAATAGACAAAAAGATCACAATTGATCTTTTGATTCAATATTAATTTTTTGTATATCTATATTATCATCTTCAATATCGTCTTTCTTTTTACTTATAGTATATATTACCATATAAATTATTATAGTAATTATAAAGAAAAGAATGTACTTTATTTCTATATCTTTATATATATTCTTTATATTATTTAATAAGGTAGTTATAAATGTACGTGCTTTCTCTAACTCCTTTGGATAATAGTTATTTATAATTTTTGTTATTGTTAGATTAATTAGATATAATAGTATAGCATTTATTAAAAATGGTATGGCAATATATTTTAAGAATTTAAATTGTTTTAATTCTATAAGTGTTATGATAATTAATTGAATTATTATTAAAATAAGTACTATATTTTGAAGACTATAAATTTTTTCTATTTTACTTATATTATTTGTTATATAATCCATATCCTTTTTTATAGTATCGTTTATTTCATTTGTTATTTTATCTACCACTAATGTTTCTATTTTTGATGATTCTTGTTTGATTTTTTCTATTATTTTGTTTTGCTCTTCTTTTGATATTTTACTTGTATTTAAATCCTCAACACTACTATTAAATGCTATTATTATTTTATCAGTCATTTCTGTTATGTCTATTTTTTCTACTTCTTTACCTTCAATAATATTTTTAGTACTGTCATATATATAGTTTGTAAAGTATCTTTTTATATCTTCATTTTCCAATATTTTATCTACATATATAGCATCCATACCAGCTTGTTTTAATACTTGATATATTTTGTTTTTTACGTTTTCTGTCAAAATATCTTTTACATCAATCTTATCTACTATACTTATAAAGTTATCCTTATTTATTATTTTTTTTGTTGAATATAACATTGTAAATATTAGTATAGATAAGGTAGTTGTTGAAATAAGTACTACAATTAATATACTCTTTAAAATATTCTTCATTTTTTACTCCTCATTATCTAAATCTATTAATATCTCACGAGGTTTTGAGCCTACACTAGGCCCTACTACACCTCTTTCTTCTAATAAATCCATCGCCCTAGCTGCTCTATTAAAACCAACTTTAAATCTTCTTTGCAGTGATGAAGTACTAGCTTTTTTGGTTTGTCTAATAAATTCTACCATCTCATCGTATAATGGTTCTTCTGTTGCATCTTCTTCTACCATTGTGGTTGCACCTTTTGTCTCATTATCTTCTAGTAAATGTTCATTATACTTAGCTTGTTGTTGTTTAATTGTATGATCGACTACTCTTTTAATTTCATTATCATCTAGAAATGTACCTTGAACACGAATTGGAATATTTTCTCCTTGTGGTTTAAATAACATATCACCTTTTCCTAGTAATTTTTCAGCTCCTGTCATATCTAGTATGGTTCTTGAATCGATATTAGATGCTACTGCAAATGAAATACGAGATGGTATATTAGATTTTACAACCCCTGTTATGACATCGGTAGATGGTCTTTGTGTTGCAACAATCAAATGAATTCCAGCAGCTCTAGCCATTTGAGTTATACGCATAATAGAGTCTTCCACTTCTTTAGCTGCGACTAACATTAAGTCTGCCAATTCATCTATTATTACGACGATAAATGGTAATTTATGCATTTTATTATTTTGAGGTCTATTTTTATTTTGTTCTTCTACATATTCGTTATATCCTGCGATATTTTTTGTTTTTGTTTCACTAAATAGTTCATATCTATTTTCCATCTCTACAACGATATTTTTTAAAACAATATTGGCTTTTTTAGGATCGGTTACAACTGGTGTATATAGATGTGGCACACAGTTATACATCGATAATTCCACCTTTTTAGGGTCGACCAATACTAATTTTACCTCATCAGGTTTAGCTCGCATAAGTATTGATACTATTATACTATTGATACATACTGATTTACCACTACCTGTTGAACCTGCTACTAATAGGTGTGGTGTTTTATTTATCTCAGCATAAACAGGATGCCCCATTATATCTCTTCCTAGCGTTACTAATAGTTTGGATTTCTTTAATTTTTCTGGGACAACTTCTAATAGTTCTCTTACACTTACCATTGATGATACTTTATTAGGTATTTCAATACCGATTGTTGATTTTCCTGGTATTGGTGCCTCTATTCTAACATCTTTCGCCGCTAACGCTAAAGCTATTTCTTTATTTAAGCCTGCTATTTTGCTGACCTTTGTACCTGCTTTTATATGTATTTCGTATTGTGTAACAGCAGGTCCAACACTGTAATTTATTACTTCGCCTACGATATTGAAATCTTTTAGTACTTGTTCTATAATTTTTTTATTATTTTCAATTGTTTCCTTTTTTTCACCACCTTTGGCATTTTTATTAGGTAGTTTTAATAGTGATATTGGTGGATATACATAGTTTTTGTTTTGAACAGGTATTTCTTCTTGTTCTTCTTTTATTTCTTCTATTTCTTTTTTTATTTCCTCCACTGGTACTTCGGCTTTGTTTGCCAATTTATCTAAATCTGATAAGGTAAATACTAAGGCTTTTTCTTCTTCCTCAACTTGTTCTTCCTCTTCTTCTTTTGATTCAATACTTTTTATACGTTTTTTTGGTAGTTTTACTTTAGTTTTTACTTTTTTAAATATATCGATTAAAGATGAATCAGTAAGGATAATGATTCCACCTAACATAAGAGCGATAGTTGCAATAATGGTACCTGGTACGGCTAGTAAATATTTAAAAAGCGATGAAAAAAATGCTCCTATTATACCTCCACATAGATTACTGATACTCATAACTTCGATTTTTCTACCTGCACTGTGCATAAAGACACTTATAGTTTCCTCTAAAACATCTTTGATACCATTTAAGTCGTTGCTAGTTATATATCTAACGTGTGATAGTATTAAAATACAAAGTATTATGATGTAAAGTCCTATTAATCTAGCATTTAAAAAATCTGGTACTTTACGTTTTACGATTAAATAACTTCCTACAAATATTAATGATAATAAAAGTAGTACATACCATGTTCCAACTAAAAAAACGGCGAAATTGGCAATATATACTCCAACAGGTCCTGCTTGAATAATCCCAATCAAAGATGATATTATAAGTAAAAGTCCTATAAGTTCTATTTTATAACCTGTTCCTTCTTTCTTTGGTTCTTTTTTTGATTTTTTCTTTGCCATAACGTAATCCTCCATATAGTATTATTATAACAAAAAAAAAAGTCAGGAGCAAGGTGTAACGATAAAACCTGTTCATCCAGGTGGGCATTACATACTAAATTTTAGGATCCTTACTTAAATAAGTATTCAACACCACTTAGTAATTAAATTCCCAATCGTTATTTTCGTAGGTTTTTCTTTAATCCCTACTCCTGATATTTTTATTATATCACATTTTTGTAGTTTAATGCTACTTTTTTTGAATTTTTTATTTTATTTTGTAAAAATGATTTAAAAATTTAGCGAATTTAAATACAATAATATTGTTTTTATTTATTGCAAAACTTTTTCCTAATGCTTTACCACCTATTGTTAGGGAAGCTATTAAAGCTGTTACTAGTAAGCTTACTGTGAATAGTTCAAAATTAAATGTTTTTGATACAGTAAGTGCTACTATCGTACCTGCTGTACCTGATACAATTCCACAAATATCACCAATAACATCACAACAAAACGATGATACTTTATCAGCATTTTTAATTAATGAAACAGCTAATTTAGAACCTGCTACCTTTCTAGAACTCATCGAGTTAAATGGTGTAATATCAACACTCGTCATGGCTACACCAACTATATCGAATAGAATACCTATTAGGATAAATAATATAACTATTACTATGCCTAATGGTAGATTTACCTTAGGTAATACCGTTTCTGATAAACTTGAAAATACTAAAGATATAATAAATGCTAATAATACTATTTTTATACACCATGGCATTTCTATTTTTCTTTTATCTTTCTTTTCTCTATCTTTTGTTAATATTATTAAATTTTTTAATTCGTTTTTAAAATCCTGTTTTTCTAATTTAGTTTTCATATTCCTCCAAGAACAAAATTTAAAATTAAAATTTCAAATGTATCAAACCTCACAATTTGACTTTTCTATTTCATCGCTCTCGTTACCTACCTGCTTTAAAGACTTAAACTTCGATAGTCGCTACCGTACTTCATATTTTTTATATAGTGTTTGTTTTTTATCTAAGTAATAGTTATATATAGCTCTTGTA
>CAYTKH010000083.1:0-5800 GCA_964438315.1 uncultured Muribaculaceae bacterium
TCTATATTTTTCTTCTAATGGATTATAGCAATCTGTTACAGAAGATAAAAATACAATTTTTTTACTTATTTTATTTAAATCAATTTTCTTTTCACATCTTTTAATATCTACAAAAGTTCCCCAATCTTCTGTATGTCCTGTAAATCTTTTCATAAATGATGCATAACAGTATTTGCAACCATGTGGACATCCAACATATGGATTTATAACATAATCACTTGCCGGAAGATTTGATTTCGTTAAATACTCTTTAATTTGTATTTCTTTTATAACCATATACTACCTCCCTAACAAATTAAATTATACCACTTTTTATCTAATCTTTAAATATTGTTTAATTGATTTAATAGACAAAAAAAGAAATATAGAAATTTCCTTATATATCTTTTTCATATTCTATATCTGATATTTCATATTTTCTTCTATTAGATATTGCATTTAAAATTCTAGTTGACCCCCAACCCAATAAAGCTAGAACGAAGAAATATATAAATCCAAATGATGAAAAAGTAGGTGCTGAGCCTGTAAATAAATCTAAGACAGCTGCCCCTGCACTCATCGATGTAACGATAGTCAAACTATCAACTGATTTACTTGTAACATCATTTTTTAAACCATCGAATAATTTTTGAGCCGATGCTACATAATTCTTAGTCATACCCCACAATGATTTTATATAATCTAGGGTGTCTTTCAATGTTTCATACCTATAACCAGATATTGCTAAAAATTCAACTAATTCAGGATCACTTTTAGCTATCTTCTCCCTAGTTGGGATATAAGTGCTCATTTGAGCAATTCGTCCATCTATTAAGTTGATAGTCTTAGCGTAACCTTCAAGTTTTGTTGCAAATTTAACAATTTCAGAACCTTTTACATTTATGTTTTCTTTAACTTTATCTATTTTCTCCCAAATAATTCTATGAATGTTTAAGTACCTATGAAGTTGTCCTTTAAATTCTCTTATAAATATTTGCTCTTCTATATATCTTTCTATCTTATCATTTGATTGATTTTTGTTGTTTATAAAATAATACTTATCTCCCCTTAAAACATCATATTTGCTGTTTTTAAACTCAAAATATTTTTGTTTTTCAGTGCTCAATAATAATTCATTCATCTGTTCTTTTGTCGTATCTTCGCACACTATAAAATATGGATATACTGTTTCTATATTAGCTAACTCTTTAGGAATTGGTGCTCCTAAACTAAATAGATAACTTAAAGCTGGTGATAACCTTTTTTCATAATAATCTGTTACCTTATCTATATCTGCAAATAGAGTATTATCACTAACTTCTTGATTATTTAATGTGATAAGCCCATCTTCAAATATTTTTACTTTGATACTTAAAGTAGTGGTATATTCAATATATTCTTCTCCTGCCACTCCATAACCTACTTTACCTATTTCTAATTCTTTTCTATACTTAGCTAGTTTCTCTTTATCTAAATCTAATTGAGATTTCCCCTCTCTTAAAAAATCATAAATTTCTGATAATTGCAACATTGTTCTTTGAAACCAACCACCTACATAGACATTACTTATTTTCATTATAACCTACTCCTATCTTACTTCTTTTTCAAAAAATTTTGCATCTAGTGTTTTAAAACCATACTTGTTATAAAGACCATGAGCTGCTGTTCTAAAATTCTTAGACCATAGTTCTACTGTTTTACAATTATGTTCTTTAGCAATTTTAAAACATTCATCCAACAACATTGTCCCTATATGTTCTCTTCTTAACTCCTCCTTAACACATACATGATTCAAGATAGCATATGTATTCATATCTTCATATATAGTCGGAATAACACTTATCTTTGCATGAGCTACAATTTCATTATTAATAACTCCAATAATATATATTTGATTATGATCATTTTCGTTTTCCTTATATATTTTTTGTGCATAGCTTAAATCTGTATTTTCATTAAAACACTCGTTACAAAGTTTAATAATACCTTCTATATCTTCAAATATAGCAATTTTAAAATCAATATTCATAACTTCTCCTATCTAAGTACTTACTCATTATAAAACGATTACTACATACTATGTACATGATAACATATAAGTTGTAGATTATATAGTAAATAATTTATAATATCATCTATTTTACATAAAATATGTAAAATAACATTTAAAAAGAGTATTATTTAGATACTCTTTCAACCTTTAAACATACATTGTGACCATTTAAATCATAAACTTCTTTTAAATCATCTTTTACAATAATATCCAATGATAGTGTTTCATTTTTTATAAGTTCTTCATAATCTTTAACTGCTTCTTTAACTAACTCATCACCATTATAATATAAATTGATACGGTCAACTATATTAAAGTCACTACTTTTTCTTAAATTTTGAACTTTTGAAATCATTTCACGTGCTATTCCTTCTTTAATTAGATCATCTGTTAAATTAGTATTTAGAATAATGAAATCATTATTTAAGTATGCTACATTGAATCCTTCTTTAGCTTGAATTCTGATATCTACCATTAAAGGTGTAACAATTAACTTTTCATTATCAAACATTACATCAATATCTTGATTACTGTTTAATTTTGATATTTCTTCATTTGACAAGTTAATTAACAAGTCAGAAAATTCTTTTATCTTACTTCCAAATATTTTACCTACTTCTTTAAAGTTAGGTAAAACTTTAAAATTCATGTAATTATCTAAATCAGTAGTAAAAATGACTTGTTTAACATTTAATTCTTCACTGATTAGAGGTAACAAATCTTCAATTAATGATTTATTTCTTCCATCAATTAATACTTCGCTGATGGGTTGTCTTACCTTTATTTTAGCTTCCTCTCTAGCATTTCTTCCTAAACTGATAATATTTCTTACTAAATCCATTCTACTTTCTATCTTATCATCAATCAGTTTCTCATTATATATAGGAAAATCTTCTAGATGAACTGATTTACCATTCGTAAGTTTTCTATAAATATCTTCTGATACAAACGGTGTTATTGGTGCTATTAATTTTGAAAGTCCTAATAATACCTCATAGGTTGTACTATAAACAGCTTGTTTATCAATAGTTTTCTCACTTGCCCAGAATCTACGACGATTTCTTCTTATATACCAATTAGATAAATCTTCACTTACAAAATTAGTAATTTCTCTTACAACATCTGTTAAATTATATGAATCATAATAATTAGTTACATTGAAAACCAATTTGTTATATTTTGATAGCAACCACTTATCTATTTCTGATCTTTTTTCATAGGAAATGGTATCACCTTTAATATCAATATTATCCGCATTAGCATATATTGCAAAAAAGTTATAAGTATTTTTTAAAGTCGACAGAAACTTAGAATTTACCTCTTTTAATCCTTCTATATCAAATTTAATTGGTGTCCAAACAGGTGATACATAAGGTAGATACCATCTTATTGTGTCAGATCCATATTCTTCTATAAGACTAAAAGGGTCTATAGCATTTCCTCTTGATTTATGCATTTTTTGACCTTTACTATCTAAAAGTAAATCGTTTACTAAAACATTTTTGTAAGGTGATTTACCCATAACGAAACTAGATATTACCAGTAATGTATAAAACCAACCTCTCGTTTGATCAACACCTTCTGCTATAAAATCAGCTGGAAATTGTTCTTCAAATAATTCCTTATTTTCAAATGGATAATGATATTGACTAAATGGCATACTTCCTGAATCAAACCAACAGTCCATTACATCATTTATTCTAGTCATTGATTTACCACAAATAGGACATTTAATATGAATCTCATCAACAAATGGTCTATGCAAATCGATTTCATCTATTTTCTCCATAGCATTTTCTTTTAATTCGGCTATTGAACCAATCATCTTACTATAACCACAACTACAAGTCCAAAGTGGAATGGGTGTACCCCAATATCTATTTCTAGATATTGCCCAATCGTTTAGATTTTCTAACCAATTACCAAATCTTTTTTCCCCTACATATGATGGATGCCAATTAACTGTTTTATTATTCTCGATTATTTTATCTTTTAATTCTGTTACTTTTATATAGTAACTTGGTTTTGAATAGTAAAGAAGAGGGGTTTTACATCTCCAACAATGTGGATATTCGTGACTTATTTTTTCTTTTTTAAATAGTTTATCATTTTCTTTCAACCACTTAATAATTTCAAGTTCTAATTCACTATCGATAACAAAGCGACTGGTCCATGGTCCCTCACTATATTTACCATCTTCACCTACAGGATTTAAGGCTGGTAAATCATATTTTTTACCTACTTCATAGTCATCTTGACCAAAAGCTGGTGCTAGGTGAACTATACCTGTTCCTGTATCCATAGTAACGTAGTTGTCACAAGTTATATAAAAGGCTTTTTTATTTGGCGTTAAAAAAGGCATCAATTGTTCATATTCTTTATATTCTAAATCTTTCCCTTTATAGCTAGAGACTACTTCATAGTCATCACCTAAAACCTTAGATGCTAGTTTTTCTGCTACGATAAAGTTATAGCCTTTTGAATTACATTTTAAATATGTTTCATTGGGATTTACACAGACTGCTACATTACTAATTAATGTCCAAGGTGTCGTTGTCCAAACAAGTAAATAGGTATTTTCTTCTTTTAATTTAAAAGGAACTGTTACAGTATTTACGGTTACTTCTTTATATCCCTGTGCTACTTCATGACTAGCCAAACCAGTTCCACACCTAGGACAATATGGCAATATTTTTAAGCCATTGTATATTAATCCTTCATCAAAGAACTTCTTTAGTATCCACCATTCTGTTTCTATATAGTTGTTATCATAGGTAACATAGGGATGCTCTAAATCTATGAATTGTCCCATATTATCTGTAAGCTTCCTAAATGCTTTTTCGTTTTTCCAAACTGCTTCACGACATTTTTGATTAAATTCTTTTATACCAAATTTTTCAATATCTTTTTTACCTTCAAATCCTAATTCTTTTTCCACCTGCAATTCAACTGGCAAACCATGAGTATCCCAACCGGGGGTATAGGGGGCGTCGTAACCGCTCATGCTCTTATATTTGATAATCATATCTTTCAAAACTTTGTTCAGCACATGGCCGGTGTGAATGTCGCCGTTGGCATAGGGCGGTCCGTCATGCAGAATAAACTTGGGCTTACCTGCATTGTGCTTTTCCACCAAATCATAAATATCTTGTTCTTCCCACTCTTTCAAAAATTCCGGCTCGCGGGTGGGCAGATTCCCGCGCATGGGGAATTCTGTCTTTGGCAGGTTCAAAGTTTTACCATAATCCATTTTAATATTTCTCCTCTCCGATTTTGTAATCTATAATACTGTTGAATCTTTAATACCGCTGATACCAAGACCGCAGGACGCAAGCGAGCGCAAACAAAAAGGCTTTTCATCCCAAGGGACGAAAAGCCGTGTTACCACCCTAATTGCTGCCGCAGCAGCCACTCAAACCCGATAACGGCGGGCAGCCGTCCTGTCCTACGCACCTTACGGCTTCGTACAGGCTCTCACAGTCGATAGCGCATTCCCGAAAAATATCCGACTCACACCTCACACGGACTCTCTGAATTTTCCTTGCGAAAATTGCCTTCTGCTCACAGATTTCATACTTGCATATAAAAATTATCTATATCTATTTAATAATAAAACAAAAACAGCATCTTGTCAAGATGCTGTTTCATATAGCTTGAATTTTTTGCTTAAATTTTTTTAATATATTTTGATTTTTACAGAAACATGGCAAGCACTTTGAACACAACCACCTGAATAAGATACAGCGCAAAAATCGCCACAATAGGAGA
>CAYTKH010000084.1:0-5504 GCA_964438315.1 uncultured Muribaculaceae bacterium
ATATGCTAAATCTGAAGAAATACCAACTGTTTTAAATGGTTTAGGTATCGCTATCGCGTCAACATCTAAAGGTGTTATGACAGGAAAAGATGCAAAAAAGCAATCTTTGGGTGGCGAGGTCTTAGCATACATTTGGTAGAAAGAGAGGATTATTTATGAGTCGTATTGGTAATAGAATATTAACAATACCAGAAGGTGTTACAGTTACTACAAATGGTAATATCGTTACAGTAAAAGGTCCTAAAGGAGAACTTTCTACTGAGATTAATGAAAATATTACCGTTGCTGTTGAAGATAATACAGTAATTGTAAAACGTCAAAGTGATATTTACAAAAAATTTCATGGTACTGCAAATGCAAATATCAAGAATATGATTGTAGGTGTTACTGATGGGTATGAAAAAAAATTAGAAATAGTAGGTGTTGGATATCGTTTTGCAAGTCAAGGCAATAAACTTACTGTAAATGCTGGATATTCACATCCTGTAATAGTCGAAGTTCCTGCTGGCTTAACTATTGAGGTACCTAGTAATACTGAATTGTTAATCAAAGGAATAGACAAATGTCTTATTGGTGAATTTGCTGCTCAAATAAGGAAAATAAGACAACCTGAACCTTATAAGGGAAAAGGTATCCGTTATGCAGACGAACATATTCGTCGTAAAGAAGGAAAGAAAGCAGCATAGCTTTTAGTAAAGGAGAGAAATACTTATGATAAAAAAAGTAGCTCGTAATCAAGTGCGTCAAGCTAGACATGCTCGTGTAAGAGATAAGGTAAGTGGAACAGCAAATGTACCAAGACTTAATGTGTTTAGGTCAAATGGTAATATCTTTGCACAGATAATTGACGACGAAAAGGGAATTACATTAGTAAGTGCTTCTACAATTGATAAGGAATTAAAACTTACAAATGGTGGTAACGTTGAAGCTGCTACTAAAGTAGGGGAACTTATAGCTAAAAGAGCAAAAAAAGCAAAAATAGAAAAAGTCGTTTTCGATAGAGGTGGATATTTATATCACGGTCGTGTAAAAGCTTTAGCAGAAGCAGCACGTGAAAACGGTTTGTTATTCTAAAGGAGGATTTAAGTGGAAGAAACTAATAAAATAGTGGAAAATGCAAAACCTAGGGAAAATGTAAAAAATAAAGAAAATAGAAAACCTAGAGATGCTAAAAAAAGAGAACCACGTCCAAAAAAAGAAAAATTATACGACGAAGAAGTTGTTGACATCAAGAGAGTAACTAAAGTTACTAAAGGTGGTCGTCATTTCCGTTTTTCAGCCACAGTTGTTGTAGGTGATAGAAAAGGGAAAGTTGGTATCGGTAGTGGAAAAGCTAACGAAGTACCAGATGCAATTAAAAAAGCTGCAGAAGCTGCTACAAAGAATATTATTAATGTATCAATAGTAAATGGAACAGTTCCACACGAAGCAATTGGTGTAGAAAGTGCTAGTAAAGTTATAATAAAACCAGCTCTTAAAGGAACAGGTATTAAAGCAGGTGGACCAGTACGTTATGTTCTAGAACTTGCTGGTGTAACAGATATTTTATCTAAATCATTAGGTTCAAATACAAAAATTAATATGGCTTATGCTACTTTAAATGCATTAAAGGTTCAAAAAACTAAAGAAGAAGTTGCAAGACTTCGTGGTAAGAAAGTGGGGGAGATTTAATGAAACTTCATACTATGAGACCTAATGAAGGTGCAATACACTCTAAAAAAAGATTAGGTAGAGGTTCGAGTAGTGGAACAGGTAAAACTTCATCTCATGGACACAAAGGTCAAAATGCCAGAAGTGGTGGTGGCGTTCGCCCAGGATTTGAAGGTGGCCAAACTCCATTATTTAGAAGAATTGGTAAAAGAGGATTTACTAATGCTAGATTTAAAGTAGAGTATGCTGTATTAAATTTAGATGATTTAAACAAATTTGATAATGATTCAGTTATTACACCTGAATTATTAAAAGAAATGAGAATTTTAAAGAATCAATTAGATGGTGTTAAAATTCTAGGAAATGGTACATTAGAAAAGAAATTAGTAGTAAAAGCGAATAAGTTTTCTGCTAAAGCTAAAGAAGAAATAGAAAAATTAGGTGGAAAAGCAGAGGTGATTTAATGTTTGCAGAGCTTAAGCAAATATTTACGTCTCAAAATAAAGATTTAAGAAGAAGAATATATTTTACATTCATGATATTATTTATATTCAAATTAGGTACTACAATAGTTGTACCTGGTGTCAAAGGTGTTGTAAACACAAGTGGTTTAGGATTTTTGGAATTATTAAATGTCATGGGTGGAGGAGCATTATCACAATTTTCGATATTTTCTTTAGGTGTTACTCCATATATTTCAGCTTCAATTATAACATCATTATTACAAATGGATATTATCCCTTATTTTTCAGAACTTTCTAAACAAGGTCAAACAGGAAGGGATAAACTAAACCGTATCACGAGATATTTAGGAATAATAATGGCATTCATTCAGGGCTACATTTATTCAATAGCCTTTATAAAGACTGGCTCAGTAGTTGACCATTTATCATATTCGTTAATTTTAACAGCTGGAACAGCATTATGTTTGTGGTTAGGAGATCGTATCACAGCTAAAGGAATAGGAAATGGTATATCATTAATAATAATGGCCGGTATTATCGCTACTATTCCAATGATGTTTATCAATTTATGGAATGAGTTAGTTATAACTACAAATGTACAAACTATAGCATTTGGTATAACAAAATTTGTGCTTTTCTTGATAATATATTTAGCAATATTAATAGGTGTAGTTTTTATAGAAACAACAGAACGAAGAGTACCAATTCAATATGCTAATAAGTCAACTAGTGTAAATGGTGGTGGAAAAAGCTATATCCCATTTAAGCTAAATGCAACAGGTGTTATGCCAGTTATATTTGCATCGATGTTATTATCAATTCCATCTATTATAGCAATGTTATTCAAAAATAGAAGTGGCGTTTCATTATTTGTAAATAAATACTTAGTTACAAATTCTGTTACAGGTTTTATAATATACATTTTAGCAATCTTTATATTTGCATATTTCTATACATTTATGCAATTAAAACCTAAAGAATTAGCTGAAAACATAAGTAAAAATGGTGGATATATACCAGGAATAAGGCCAGGTAAGGAAACAGAAAACTATATTAAGAGGGTATTAAAAAATACTACGATGATAGGAGCATTTTCCCTAGCTATTATAGCAGGTATACCAGTTATTTTTGGAGCATTCTCTAATCTGTCTACCAATATAAGCATTGGTGGTACAGGATTACTTATTGTTGTTGGCGTATCACTTGAAGCTTATAAGCAGTTAGAAAGTGAACTAGTTGCAAAAAGTCATTCAAAAATTAGTCACAGGGGAAGAAGAAGAGGTTAATATGAATGTAATATTATTAGCAGCACCAGGTGCTGGAAAAGGGACACAGGCTGATTTAATTACTTCAAATTTTGACTTCAGACACTTGTCAACAGGTGATTTACTTAGAGAAGCGTTACTGAAAAATGATGAAAATTCAGTAAAACTAAAAGAAGTCATGGAAAGTGGCAAGTTAGTAAGTGATGAAATAATATTAGAAATAATTAAAAACAATGTTTTTGAAAATTGTAATTACTTGTTTGATGGATTTCCACGTACTCTAAATCAAGCTATTATGTTAGATGAATTATTTAAACAGTGTGGCAGAAGGATAGATTATGTTATCAACATCGTAGTTGATAAGGACATATTAGAAAAACGTATTGTCGGTCGTGTTACATGTCCTAATTGTAAGGCCATATATAATACTTATTTTGACGATATGATGCCTAAAAAAGAGGGAATATGTGATAAATGTGGTAGTAATCTAATACATCGTAGTGACGACTGTCTTGAGACATTTGAAAATAGATATCAAACATATCTAGATGAGACATCACCACTAATAGATTATTATAAAAAACAAGGAATACTTGTAGAAGTTAAGAGTGGTAATACTAAAGAAGAAACTTTTATAAAGGTAAAGAAAATTATAGAAGGTGAATAATGATAAGTATCAAATCAGAGTATGAAATTGAACTTATGAAAAAAGCTGGCGAGATAGTAGGTAATACTCATAATTATTTAAAGAATTTTATTAAGCCAGGTATTACTACCAAAGAATTAAATAAATTAGCTCACGATTTTATTATAAGAAGTGGAGCTACCCCATCTTTTCTCAATTTATATGGTTTCCCAGCTAGTGTGTGTATTTCCTTAAATGAAGAGGTAGTACATGGTATACCAGGGAATCGTAAACTTAAAGAAGGCGATATTATATCGGTCGATATTGGAGCTTGCTATAAGGGTTATCATGGAGATTCAGCATGGACTTATCCAGTTGGAAAGGTAAAACCCAAAGTAGCAAAGTTACTTGAGGATACAGAGAAAGCTTTATTTGAGGGATTATCAAAAGTTAAAGAAGGCGTTCACTTAGGTGATATAAGTAGTGCTATAGAAGAATATGCCCAAAAAAATCACCTAGGGGTTGTTAAGGAACTTACTGGTCATGGAATCGGTAACAAAGTTCATGAGAAACCTGATGTACCAAACTATGGTAAAAAAGGTACTGGATTAATACTTAAAGCAGGTATGACAATAGCTGTTGAACCAATGTTAACTTTAGGTAGTCCAGATATTTATATGTTAGAAGATGAGTGGACCATTGTTACAGAAGATAACTTACCTTCTGCACACTTTGAACATACAATTCTTGTAACAAAAGATGGATATATAATTTTAACAAAGAGGTGAAATTGATGGCTAAAAAGCAATATCAAAGTAAAAAACCTATCCAAGAGAAGACAAGTAATAAAAGTGCTATCGAGGTAGAAGGTAAAGTTTTAGAAGTTATTCCAGGTGGACAATATAAAGTAGAACTGGCTAATAAGCATATCGTTACAGCACATCTTTCTGGAAAAATTCGTATGAACTATATACGTGTATTACCAGGTGACACTGTGACTTTAGAATTATCAGAATATGATTTAACTAAAGGAAGAATTACGTGGAGAAAAATGTAATACTGTATTGACTCACGTTTCTAGTAAAATCCGTAAAGCTCTCGCATTTTACTAGGTATACAGTTATTATAAGACGTGGGTGACTAGGAGGGATATAATGAAAGTAAGATCATCAGTAAAACCAATGTGCGATAAATGTAAAGTTGTTAATCGTAAAGGTACAAAAAGAGTTATTTGTGAAAATCCAAAACACAAACAAAGACAAGGTTAAGGAGGTGCAATGTGGCACGTATAAAAGGTGTAGATATACCAGATAATAAAAGAATTGAAATAGCTATGACATATATTTATGGTGTGGGTAGAAGCTTGTCAAATAAAATATTAACTGTAGCTAAAGTAGATAAAAATAAAAGAGCGAAAGATTTATCAAATGATGAATTAGGTCGTATTCGTGATGAAATTGAAAAATATCAAATCGAAGGTGATTTAAGACGTGAAGTTAA
>CAYTKH010000085.1:0-5464 GCA_964438315.1 uncultured Muribaculaceae bacterium
AACCTAGATCATTTTCAGCTAGTAATGCATTAAAATCAAACTTATTAATAATCAGTATATTATTACATATTTTATCATTAAAAATATCTATATAATAAATCGGTGTTTTATAAAGCAATGTAAAATCTCTATTATCATTAACACCATAACATATATTTTGAGCTTGATACATTTTAATCACTTCCTATATATTCTTATTTTTTTACTACCATATTTATTTTCTTTTACAATATTTAAATTACAGTTAAATTCCTCTGTTTCATATTCACATACAATTAAGCCATCTTTATTTAATATGTCGTATTTTATTATATCACAAATAGAAGAATTTATTAAATTTTCTTTATAAGGAGGATCTAAAAAGATTATATCAAACTTTTTATCTATTTTCTTAATAGCTTGTTTATAATGTGCTTGTATTATAGTGGCATTATCTATATTTTTTAAATTTTCTTTTAATATATTTATTATATCTTTTCCATTATCGACAAAATAACATTCTTTAGCTCCATTACTTAATGCTTCAATACCTAAACTACCACTTCCGGCAAACAAATCCAAACATACTGCATTTTTTACTTTATTTTGTATGATTGCAAACATTGATTCTTTAACCCTATCCATCGTTGGTCTTGTTCCTATAATACTTATTCCTTTTAATATTTTACCTTTATATTTACCACTTATAACTCGCATTTTATCTCCTATTTCATATTGTTCATTAGATTAGTAACAATGTTTACTACGTCTATAGCCCTTTCTAGTTTATCAGTTGGTCTTAGATGATAGTATGTTTTAGCTTGTTCTTCAAATTCTCTAAATGTTTCTGGATTACGATTTAATATTTTATACCATATTGAATTTTCCCTTAAATAGTTTAAATAATATGGATTATTTTTAATTTTGAATTGTATATTTAAATTCATTAGTCTTCAAAGTGTTTATAAACAGGTCGCGGTTTGTATTCTTGTTTTGTTTCATTTTTATTACCTAAATCTTGTAGTACTCCTATTACTCTTTGAACACTGTTTATTCCTTCCTGCATTTTTTCTACATCCATACTTTTAAACCAAGTTACTATATCTGTCAATGCCAAAGTAGATATTGGTTTTTCTGTCACTGGAACTTCATTTTTACCCTTATATTCTTTCCATATATCATTATCTTTTCCATATAAATCATACATCTCATAAAACTTTTGCCAACTCATATCTCCTGTTTTGACATACTTAATTAAATTTGGATTGTCTTTAACAAACTGTTTAAATTCTGTTAAGTTACTCATGATAATCACCTAATCTATTATATGGCTTTATCTTAAATAAATTAACAAAAAAAGATAATTACTTATTCTTCTTAATCCAGTATTTTACTAAATAGACTTCAAAACAGATAAATAAAATAATTAGTCCCCATACCATAACGTCATAAAGTAGACCATTAGCATATTTTGCTAAGATATTTGCTAATGAGTTTGGAATATAATTATTAACAACTGTAATAAGTGATTCTATTTTCAATTTATTTACAATAATATGTGTTAATCTAAAAAATATTTCGACTATTCCTATAAAGTAAACAACACTTTTAAAATCTTTAAAAAACAGAACAACTATTACTATTAATGCTATTAAAATAATTAAGTCCATCATACCACCTCTATTTTTATTTAGTATATCACATATATTAAAAAAAAGAAAGATAAAACTTTCCTTATTTAATATTTCTACATGATGAAAAATTACTTGCTGAATAACATTTACTACCATCTTGTTGTAATCCGTATTGTGAATCACGAATAAACTTACTTATACAATCTCTTCCACCATTTGCTTTACATTCTAATGTGAAATCATCATATGGATTTTTTTTATTATATTCTCTAATAGCTCTTATTGTTTTAGAGTCTAATACAAAGTGATACATAGCATTTGCTTTATCGTATACTTCGTTTGTTTTAACTCCTCTATTGTTAGTTATATACTTTTGTACTATCAAATATTTACCTGACTTAGTTCTATAATACCAGTTAGCTCCTGGATCCCTTGTTGTTCCTGATTTTCCTGGAAATGGATTATTTAAATCTATTACACGGTATATTATATTGTTTCTACCATTTCCTGGTGTTTTACCACCACCAGTTGAACCTCCCCCACCATTTGAACAACCTGGAGTACCTGGTATACAACTTGGTTTGTTATCATCATCTGAATTTGTATAACAGTATTTCTTGTACATATTATCTAAAATTGTATTATCAATTTTTCCACCATTAATTGCAATATAATCCATTATATAGGTATTTATTTTTTTACCAGCATTTGGTGTATTATCTGGACATGTATAAACATTACATGTCAGATATGTACAATTATAATTTTGATAACATACTCTTGTTAATATATTTTGACCTGCATAATTTGTGCCATTTGGACATACTAGTTTATCAGATGGGGTTGGATTACAATTTGGGTCCCATGATGGACATTCATCTGGACAATTTGGATCACCTGGAATACAATCCATCGGTGCATTACAATATTTTTGTTGCACTTGACTACAAGTTTTTCCTTTATCATAATATTCTACATATGGTAATAAATTCCAACCAGCACGTTCTGTATCAGCAGGGCATTCGCAATTATCAACATGATCAGGACAGTCTGGATCCCCTGGTTCACAAATTTGTTCAGTATAACAATATTTATCTTTTGCCTCATTACAAGTATATATTTTACCATCACATCCCCCTGATTGACATATAGATAAATCCATACCGAAGTTATCTGACAAATAATCATCACAAATACATTCTGCTGGTGTATCTGAAGTTAAATCATATTCACAGGTATATGCTGTTTGGGTTGTAGCAAAATTATTTTTACTAAATCCTCCTAAATTGCTATAATAAATTGTTGTTTCATATCTACCGTCTGGGGCATCATTTGAAATTGGTAAATTACCGTATCCTATATCCAAATAATTATTACTTATATTATATACATAATTATACAGTTGGTATCTATAAATTGACAAATTTGAATTATTTTTTAGCTTTAGTACATATCTATATGTTTCTGGATCTATTCTATATTTTACAGTTTGTTCAATTGTAAATTCCCCTCCTAAATTATCAAAATTAAAGCCTGTATATTTATAACTTAGATGACTATCACCATATTTTTGAATAATAAAGTATCCTCCGTAATCAGGATCGTTATAGTAACCTTGAAACGTACCATCTAAATCGTAATGATTCTTTGTTTCAGTTTTCCACTTTTTAGCTCTCCGCTGTATATAGTCTACATCATATGCAATTGCATCCTCATCATAACAAGTCCTAATACCCCAGGGACCACAAGGATAAGCGTGATCCTTACGAATCTGAGAATAATCAATTTCAAGATAACAATTAATTTTTCCTTTTAGTGTTAATGGATTTGTATTAAGTCTTAAACCATTTTCATATGTTGGCCATTCGAGTAACATACCTCTATATACAGCATTTTGATATAGTTTTGGTAAAGTTAATTCAACACTTTCAGAGCATACTATTGCTCCTAAATCTCCTCCTATTTCTTCTCTTAAATATTTATTATCTGAAATTTCTATATGACCATATTCATTCAAAATAGAGTTCCTCATTGTATCTATTGAAGCACCTTGATCATATTTACTAACACTATTACCACTACAACTTGCTTTTTTGACTGTAGGATTTGGTGGTGTGGCTTCTATACATTCAGGATGATACCTTTTCAAGAATTCTTTCATTTCTTTTTTAGTTTTTGGAATAGATGAAATTGATGAATCTTTTGACATTTGTGTTTTATAAGTATTGAAATTAGTTATTCCGGTAACTGGATGCTTCCAATCTACGTTACAACAGTTTTCTCCATTTGGTCCACTACCAGTTTTTCCTGTTGCAGAAGCATTTTTAAAATGTTCTGGATTCGTATAATCACAATATTTTATTTCACAATTATATTTTTCATAATTCTTATAAAACCATTTTTTGAAATCTTCAGCCGATATTGAATTACCTGTTTGTTTTTTATACTGCTCACGATATACTTGCAAATTGGTTTTACCTGTTTTAGGATGTTTTTGATTTAATTTACAGCAGTTTTCTCCATTTGGTCCACTACCACTTGTCGCATTTGGTTTTTTTGTACCATTTATATTTAACTTAAAATGTTTTTCATTTGTATAACTACAATACTTTACTGGTTCTTCCTTCCCACCATCATCATCTGTTTTAACATTTTTAGTTAAATCAACAATATTGTATCCATTACCACTTAATAAATAATTCAAAGAATTTAAGGCATTATTTTTATCAGCACACCCTGTATTGTGACTTCCATAGTTGACACCAGTTTTGATTCCTATATCATCATATTCAGTAACAAGAACACTTGCAAGTTCACACCATCTATTTGTATTAGTAATTGTCTTACCCGAATGTGCATAAGCCTTAACCGTATAATAGTACCATTTATTTCCATCGGAAAATGAATATACGGGTTCAATTATAAACCTATATTTAATTTTTGATTTCTTTTTTGCAAGTTCTTTAAGATGTTCTTCAAATTTTGCCATTGTAGTGAAGATATCTCCATATTTGTCTTCTGGAATTTCCATATAACTTAATACGTTCATAGCGTTTTTAGTTATCTTTTCATTATTATTTATAAAATAGGCTTCTATTTTGTCAGAATCAATTGTTCTAGCACCATTTACCGATTTAGAGTAAAAAGATGTCGCTTGCCCTACTGTATCAATTTGACCTGCTGTTGATTCCGGTGTAACTGTATTTGAACCAAAATTCCATACATAGACTGTATCAATTTTATAATTTGCATCAGTATAGTAAACAGATTTACCAATTTTTGTTATATTTTTTCCATCATATTTAACAAAAGATATTCTTATTGTTGCATGATTTCCGTTATTATAAACACAATACTTTGAAGATGTCATACCACCACATTGACCAACACCGGGATTTGTTGGATTACTACCACCATTATAACCACCTGTTATTTTGGCATTAACCTTCTCTACATTTATTCCTAACATTGTTATAATTAGTAAAATTGATAACATAGTTTTCTTCATATCATCACCTTAACATAGATTATATCACAGTTATCTTTTTATGTCGATATTTTAGATAATACTTTTATCATAAAAAAGTCATGATTTTCTACAATAGAGAACCATGACATAATTGCTTTAGAGCTTTCTTATTTTATAACATATTTATTTTATCTATAGATAATCCTGTACTTTTTATTATCTTATCTATTGATACTCCTAATTTTTTTAAATTACGTGCTATATCTATTTCACGTTCTTTTCGCCCGGTTTTAATTCCTTCGTTTCTTGCCAAATGTAATTCAGTATTACGACACATCTCTTTATCTTCTTCCTCTGTCATATATGGTACATAATCTGGATC
>CAYTKH010000086.1:0-5437 GCA_964438315.1 uncultured Muribaculaceae bacterium
TTAGAAATATTTGAAAGTATTAATTTTAAATATTTAAAAAATACTATGTCATTGCATAGTATAAGAATATCTATTTATAAAGACGAGACTAGTGGTGTAGCCACTTAAGTCTTCGCCATAATAAGGTATAGTATTACCCTTATTATGTAGCATTAGCACGTAACATAATAATTTTTTTTATAAATTATAATACATCTAAAATTTTATCTATTTTTCTTTTCTTTTATTTAAAATATTTTTATCATTGCATTTAGCCGTTTGAAAATTTACCTCATTTAGCGTTAGCAACATTCCAAGTTTAGGGATTTTTGTTTGCTTATAATCTACTAATATTTCTGTTAGTTTTTTCATATCAACCACATATGGCAAATCAAAATATCCTTCTGCACTATCTCCAGCAATAAATCCAGTAAAAACTTCTTGGTATTTTACCATTCAATTTATAACTATAGGTTCAAAAATATAATTCTGGGAAGTTTTTTTTTTAGCCATAGGCCCACATTCAGTAACATCATTAGAAATATACTCAAATTTACCTACAACTAATTTTTCAGCATCGTATATTTCTGCCATTGTGTAATTTTCAGGTGAAAAACTAGATTCATCTTTTTTTGCAATTTTATTAACTAATTCATTAACAATTTGTTTTATATCCACATTCAAAACCTCCTTTGTTAATTAACAGTTTCTATTTTAACATAATTTTATCAAAATTTAAAGTAATATTCTTCAGTTATGGAATTATTCAAATTTAGATTAACCTAATTTAGCAAATAAACCTTATTTGTGAAGTAGTAAATTAGTAGTAAAATTCATCTAAATTTTTATAAGTTTAATGATAAATAAAGACTTTTATAATTAAATTACAATTTTTGTATAAAAAAAAGTTATGATACCATAATAAACATAGGAGGAAAAAAATGGAAAAAAGTAGATATAAAAAAATGGTAGAAAAATATACCCCTAAAGAGAATCGTTTATTTAACGGTTTTGTAGCATTTATATCCGGTGGTGTTATGGGATTGATAGGACAAGGGTTATTAACCTTTTATGTTAGATTATTAGATGTATCAACTAAAGAAGCAACATCATATATGATAATTACATTAATATTTATTGGTTGTTTTCTTACTTGTTTAGGATTTTTTGATAAATGGGTTCATTTTTGTAAAGCTGGATTATTTGTACCTATAACAGGCTTTGCCCATGCTATGCAAAGTGCAGCTTTAGATTATAAAAAAGAAGGATTAGTTACTGGGATAGGCTCTAATATGTTTAAACTTACAGGATCGGTAATTATATTTGGTGTTGTTTCAGCATATATATTTGGTTTGATTAGATTTTTATTATTCGGAGGTAATATATGACATTTAAATATAATAACGTTTATATAAATGAAACTGGTACCGTTGTGGGACCTATGGAAAAATGTGGACCTTTTGGTAATTTATTCGATAAAAGTTATGATGATTTTTATTTTGGTACTAAAACGTGGGAAGATGCAGAAAGTAAATTAATTGTAGATAGTATTAATATTCTACTTAAAAAAATGAATAAAAAAAGTACTGATATAGATTTACTAATATCAGGTGATTTAATGAATCAATTAACAGCATCTAATTTTGCAGCAGGTAAATTTGAAATGCCCTTTGTAGGAGTATATAATGCATGTGCAACAAGTGTTTTAGCCCTTATTTTAGCAAGTAATATGATTGATAAAGGACAGATTAAAAATGCTATTGTAAGTGTATCATCACACAATAATTCGGCTGAAAAACAATTTAGATATCCTGTTGAATATGGTGGACCCAAACCTAAAACAACAACATTTACAGTAACGGGTGGTGCTAGTAGCTATCTATCAAGTGATAAAAAGGGCATAAAAATTGAAAGTGCTACTATTGGTAAAGTAATTGAACTAGGCATAAAAGATGCCTATAATATGGGAGCTGTTATGACACCTGCTTGTGCTTATACTATTTATACCCATTTAAAAGAAACAGGTAGAAGTGTAGATTACTATGATGCAATATATAGTGGTGATCTAGGTAGATATGGTAAGGATTTAATTAAAGATTTTATTAAAACAGAATATGGTTTAAAATTAAATAATTATGATGATACAGCTTGTATGATTTACAATCTTGATAAACAACAAGTGTATGCTGGAGGTAGTGGTCCTGCTTGTCTGCCACTTACTTTATATAGTCATATATTTAAAGAGATGAAAGATAAAAATTTAAAGAGGGTTTTACTTGTTGCAACAGGTTCACTTCATAGTGTTTCAACAGTAAATGAAAAACATGAAATACCTGCTATAGCTCATGCTATTAGTTTGGAGGTCATATAGTGATATATTTAAATGCCTTTATTTTTTGTGGTATTGTTTGTCTAATTGGCGAAATTATTCTAGATAATACAAAGTTAACAGCAGGTCACGTTACTTCTATATTTGTTGTTGTTGGTGCCTTTTTGGATATATTTGGTATTTACGATAAATTTATTTTATGGGCAGGCGGTGGAGCTAGTGTTCCCATTACAAGTTTTGGTCATTCTTTAATTCATGGAGCTTTAAATGAAGCTAATAATGAGGGAATAATTGGTCTTATGCTTGGAATGTTTGATTTAACCGCTACTGGTATAACAGCTGCAATCGTCTTTTCTTTCATTTTAGCAATGATTTTCAACCCTAAGGATTAATATGATAATAAAAGATAGGCCTAGACCTATCTTTAATGTTTTGATTATTCTTCAACTATTTCTATTGCAGAAACAGGACAACCTTCTAAAGCATCCATCGCTTTTTCTAAAGTTTGATCGTCCATTTCATCGATTACATTTTTACCTTCTACTGCATAAGCAGTGTCATCATCAAAATCAAAAACTTCACTATCAGTTATACTTACACAAGCTCCACAACCGATACAATTTTCATTTACCTTAAATTTTTTCATATTGCCTCCTGACATAATTATAAAAAAAAAATACCATAAATTCAAGTAAATGTTTCATAAAATTAAAAAATATGATATTATTAAATTAGGTGGTAAGTATGGCAAGCAGAATGGAACGATATTATAGATCAAATAATCCAAAAAGAAGAAGTCAACTTAATCAAGATTTGTACCATAATATATATGAAGATGGTGAATATAGCAATATTGAGGGTGTTGCTATGATTGATAAAAGTAATGAAATTGATATTACAAAAGTAAAAAAGATGCTAAAAAATAGAGAAGATTATAAAAGACAAAAGGAATATCGTAATTTAATTAAAATTGAAGAGGAACCTAAAGAAGATATAAGTCAAGAATTTTTGAGTGATGAAAGTGAAAAAACTTACGATATTATGGATGTTTTAAAAGTTGCAAAAGAGAATAAAGATGAGGATAATAGGTATCTTAGTTTAGATAATACGAATTATAATATTTTAAAACAATTAAAAATTGAAAAAGAAAATAAAAAAGTTGAAAAAGATGAAGGTGAAGAATTAAAAGAATTAATCAATACCATCACAAATACAAGTATGTTAAATAAATTAGGTGATGAAGAATTAAGTTTGAAATTACTTGAAGATTTAAAGGGAGATACTAAAACTGTAAAAATGGAAAATAAAGACAAAATCGATGATACTTTTTATACATCAAGTATGAAAATAAATAAGGAAGACTTTGAAGATGGTTATATACCTAGTAAAAAAGAAAAAATCATTAAAATTAGTGTAATTGCTACTTTAGTAGTTCTAGCTGTCGTAGTAATAATATTTATTATTACAAAAATTTTTTAATCTATAGGTGATAATATGTATATCTTTAAAAAGATAAATAGTAATTATTATAGTAAAATAAAGGATTATTTTGGCAAACTATTTAAAATAATAAGACGTAATGAGATGAGAATTTTGCCAGGTAATATAGCCTTTTTTATAATGCTATCTATAGTTCCAATTATTACTTTAGCAGGTATTTTAGGAGCTAATTTTACCAATTCATTTTCTAAAATAATTGATTTTTTATCTATAGCCTTACCTAAAGAAGTGATGGATTTATTATTACCTTTTTTAAAAAATACTTTAAGTCATAACTACAATGCTATAATTTATTTAATAACTGGTTTTGTAATGGCATCTAATGGTGCAAATTCTATCATTATAGCCTCCAATACTTTATATGAGGTTGAAAGTACCAATTATTTTTTTAGACGTATTAAGGCTTTGTTTTTGACGATAATATTAATGATGTTATTTGTTTTTATTTTGATTGTTTTAGCATTTAGTGGTGTAATATATAATTTGTTAGTTGAATTTAAAATTATTGTATTTGATAATAAATTATTATTTATTTTTAATCTTTTAAAGTGGCCAATAGCATTCTTTGTTATTTTTTACATTGTTAAATTGTTATATACAATATCAGTTGATAAAAAAATAAGTAGTCGTTATACCAATAAAGGTGCTATGTTTACAACTTTATGTTGGATTATATTAACAGCAATTTATTCAATTTATACTAATAGTTATGCTAGGTATGATATATTTTATGGTAGTTTATCTAATCTTATCATTTTAATGCTTTGGATTTATTTTTTATCATATATTTTTGTTATCGGTATAGCGATTAATTCTAGTATATATAATAGTTTGGAAAATTTTAGTGAAATAAAAAATCAGTAATAGCACATATTAATAAGTGGATATATACTTAATTGCCGGTATATATTTAACAGACTACGTTAGTACGGAAGTAGTTTTGCATGAACTTACGAGTATTAGTTTAGGTAATGTTTTAAAAGAATATATTCTTTTAATTGTTGATTTTTTCAACAATTTTTTCTTATAATAGGAAAGTCATCCATTAGTAGAGATGAAGATATAATATGTTTATAATAATAGTAAAAAAAGAGGATGAAAAAGTAAGAAGGACTCAGTTAATAGAGAAGAGGGTACAAATAAGTGAACAATTGATATAGCTTGTAACTTTAAAAATTATGAATTGCTAAAACATTAAAAACCATATTTTTCAATAATTTTAGAAAAATAAATTTAGTCCTATAAATTAACTCTTTTATTATAAAATAATGTAAAGTAACAAAAATTACAACTAAATAGAAAAAGCCCTTGAAAGACAAGGATTTAATAGATGTTTTAACCTCAAAATATTATAATATAGTTGAAAAAAAAATAAAATATTATAGGAAAAATATCTATGATTATTATACAAAAAAACTATTTTTGACTATATGGAAATTGAAGAACTTAAAGATTTGTTATTTTTAGAAAATGTAAAAGATGAAGAATTAAGAGAAACATTAAATAGAGAACTTCAAAATGAAGTGATTTTTAATATAAGTTAAAATACGACAAAATTCTTTATAATCATCTGCTATAGTAGAAGACAATCATCTTTTAAAAGGAGGTTGTCAAGATGAAAGAAGTAGT
>CAYTKH010000087.1:0-5216 GCA_964438315.1 uncultured Muribaculaceae bacterium
ACTACTTCTTTCATCTTGACAACCTCCTTTTAAAAGATGATTGTCTTCTACTATAACAGATGTAACCTTAGAAATTTGTCGTATTTTAGTGGATGTTTATTTTTTAATTATTTTCTAAAAAGAGTATTTCTAAATACATCTTATCAAATTATCATCTATCTCAAGAATCAATGGTATAAAAATATATCTATAACAAAACTTTATAAAATCATAAAAAATATTGAACTATTTAAAAAAATATAGTATTATCATTATAAGAGTAAAATTAGGTTTAGGGTGATATAATGTTAATATACATACTACATAATGATCGATTATTTAAATACGAATTACCTAAAGATATAAATGGTAATTTTGTTATAAATGATTGTGACATTAATGATAAAAAAAGAGACTTAATAACTGTAGATGGAATAAATGAAAATTGGTACCTATCTAGTGATACTGATATTCAAATCATATCAGTAACAGATAATAGTAAAATAAGTAGTATTGTACTCGATTACAATATGTTTTATAAACTTAAAACATCAGATAATGAAATAATACTATTGTATACTCATCAAATAGACGATAATACAATTCAACTAGTAGAATTAAATGATAATAACGAAATAATTATTGGAAATAATGCATCATGTGACATTTTTTATAACAACCCTATTATAGGTAAAAAACAAGCAGTTTTAAATTATAATAACGGACTAATGACATTTAAAAATTTAAATATAGATATACCAGTTTATATAAACAATGAAGCATATCAAGAAAAAATTATTAAGGTACAGGATTATATCTTTATAATGGGATTAAAGATAATAACTATAGGTAAATATTTATTAATAAACAATCCAAATAATACAGTTGTTCTAAATGATTCAAAATTATTTTCATCTAGCATACAAATGCCAGAATTATTAGAAGAAAATAATAAATTATATAAAGACTTTTACGATGAAAAAGATTATTATTTCCCAGCCCCAATCTTTCAAAATAAAATAGAACCATTGAATCTAAAAATAGCTACTCCTCCTAATAAAATTAATCCAAATAAAACTCCATTAATATTAACTTTAATTCCGTCGCTACTAATGTGTTCATCATCTTTAATAATGATTTTTTCAGCATTAAAAAACATTAACAACCCTCAATATGGAAATCAAAGCTTACTTACACTTATATCTTGTGGATCAATGCTTGCAGTAAGTTTTATATGGCCATTTATTGCAAGAAGAATAACTAACAGCATGTCTAGACGTAGTGAAAGAAAAAGACTATCTAAATTTAGAAAATACTTAAAAAAGAAAGAAGAAATACTAGAATCTACACTAAAAGAACAAAAAGCATCATTACTTAATAATTATATATCGCTAAAGGAATGCCAGGATTTTATTCTAAGTAAAGAAAGTCACCTATTTAATAGAAGGATTGAAAATCCAGATTTTTTAACAATAAGACTGGGCTTAGGTAGAAATAAAATGTTAAGAAATGTTGAATATTCACGTGAAGAATTTTCAATGGAACACGATAAACTATTAGATGAAATAGATAAAATATTAATTGCCACAGAATATATTGATAGCATTCCAATTACAGTCTCACTATTAGAAAAAAATATCATAGCATTTATAGATGATAATGTAGCTAAAACTAAATATATAGATGCAATTCTTTTACAACTTTTTACATTACACAGCTACGAAGAATTAAAAATAGTCGTTTTAACTAAAGATACAAATGAAGAACACTATAGTTACATAAAAAAATTGAATCATAACTGGAGTAACGATAAAAAAATAAGATACTTTTCTACTAATATAGCTGAAGGTCAATATATATCAACTGTACTAGAAAGAGAATTAAATAATAGAAGGGAAAAAGCAAATAGTGCATCAAAAGAATCATTTAAAAATATGATGCCTTATTACCTTATTTTAATTGATGATATATCAATATATAGAAATTTAAATATAGTAAAAGATTTATTAGATAGTAGTATTAATTATGGTTTTTCTGTTGTAATGTTCGATAGTAAAATATCAAATATACCAAATGAATGCGATGACTTTATAGCATTTAATAGAAATGAAGGAACCATATTTAAAAGTGTAATTAATCAAAACAATATGAAAAAATTCATACCAGAATTTATAGATAGTGATAATCAAGTAGACATTAACCTATGTGCTGATATAGTTTCTAATATACCCGTTAAACTATATACTGATGTAGCTAGTAATGCACCTACTTATATAGGATTTCTAGAGATGTTTAATGTGGGAAAAATAGAAGGATTAAATATCTTAAGTAGATGGAAAAATAATAATATTATAAACAGTTTATCAACACCTATAGGAATAGACCAACATGGTAACTTACTTAATTTAGACCTACATGAAAAAAATCATGGACCACATGGTCTAATAGCAGGTATGACAGGAAGTGGTAAATCAGAACTTATCATCTCATATCTTCTTTCACTAGCTGTAAACTATAGTCCAAACGAAGTACAATTTATCCTTATTGACTATAAAGGTGGTGGCTTAGCAGGTGCTTTTGAAAATAGAAAAACAGGTGAAAAATTGCCCCATCTAGTTGGAACTATCACCAACCTTGATGTATCTGAAATGAAAAGAACACTAGTATCTATTCAAAGTGAACTTAATCGAAGGCAAATACTTTTCAACAACATTAAAGAAAGCCTGGGAATAAGTACTATCGACATATATAAATATCAAAAATTATACTTTGAAGGAAAAATACAAGAACAACTAGCACACTTATTTATAGTATGTGACGAGTTCGCCGAACTTAAAGCCCAACAACCTGATTTCATGGAACAATTAATTAGTGCTGCTAGAATTGGTCGTAGTTTAGGTATCCATCTTATACTAGCTACACAAAAACCATCTGGAGTTGTCAACGATCAAATATGGAGTAATAGTAAATTCAAAATATGTTGTCGTGTTCAAACTGGCGAAGACAGTAAAGAAATGATAAGAAAAGATGATGCTGCTTACTTAAAAGATGCTGGTAGTTTCTATTTTCAAGTTGGATATGATGAATACTTTAATAGAGGACAGGCTGCATACTGTGGTAATCCATATGTACCATCAGATAAAGTTAAAACTAAAGTGGATAATTCTATTGATTTTATTAACAATATAGGTGAGGTAATTAAAAGTTTTGATGATAAAGAAGAAAAGACCGTTGTAGCTAACTTAGGTGATGAATTATCTAATGTATTAAAATATATAATAAAAATAGCCTTGGAAAACAACTACAAGACAAAGCAACTATGGCTTGACAATATACCAAGTGAAATATACATAGAGGATGTTAAGCAAAAATATCAATCTAAAGTAGAAGTATGTAATATAAATCCAGAAATAGGAGAATATGATAATCCAAAAGCACAGCAACAAGGAATTGTAACACTTCCTTTAAGTAGAGATGGTAATTGTTACATAGTTGGTGTTAGTGGCAGTGGTAAATCAACACTTATGTCAACTATTATATACTCTTCAATTGTTGCACACGATACTCAAGAATTGAATATTTATATAATTGACTGTGGATCTCAGACACTAAAAATATTTGATAAAGCTCCACAAGTTGGTGATTTTCTAACTATCAATGATGGTGAAAAAATAAAAAGATTATTTGCAATTTTAAAGTCCGAATTAAAAAAAAGAAAACAACTATTCTCAGACTATGGGGGTTCACTACAAAACTTTATCAAAAAAACTAAAGCAATAATGCCAACTATATTAATTTTTATTAATAATATAGATGCATTTAAAGAGGAATTTGACAAAATATACGATGAAGATTTCACACAACTTACAAGAGATTGCAGTAAAAACGGTATAATATTCATTGTAAGTGGTAATGGTGTTAACTCATTAAGCTATAGAATACTAAATAACTTTCCTATTAAAATTGGATTAAGGTTACTAGATCCTACAGATTACTATAACATATTTGGCAAAAATGAAATAATACCAAGATCATATCCTGGTAGAGGTATCGTCATGTTAAATGATACATATGAATTTCAAGTTGCAAGAATATTTAATGAAGAAAACTTTGAATTTAATTTAAATTATATTTTCGAGCAATTAAATAAAATGGCTTCTAGAAGTGCAGCAAGAATTCCAACAATGCCTGATGAAGTAACAATTGATTATCTAAAACCATATATAAGTAGTTTAAACCAAACTCCAGTGGGACTAAATAGAGATACCGTTGAACCAATATTCTTTAACTTTGATAACAATATCAGTTTAATAACCGGAAACAATAATGAATCAATCAAAAATTTTGTAATAGCATTAGGTAAAATTATATCATTAGAAAATAATTCAACTATATTTATCAATTGTACTAATGAAAAAATTAATTTTGAAAATACAAATATAAAATATTACGACAACAGTTTCAAAAATATTATTCAATACCTATATAAAAATGCTTTAAAATTCACCAAAGAACCAGATCCTAATAAAAAAATATCATTAATAATCTATGGATATGATAATATTAAAAAATATTTATCAAATGAAAAAAATAGTGACCCAGAAGTCAAGACAATAGATGAATTTATAGATTGCTGTCTATCTTCAAATATATTTAAAATTGTACTTGTGGATACTATTTACTCTCTAACGCCTATTAAACAAAGCGTTTGGTGTAATAAAATAGACTTAAATAGTGGTATTTGGATAGGAGAAAACTTTGATAGTCAATCATTATTTAATGCTAAACCAGCTGATACATTCTATGAAAATTTAAATGCAAATACTGCCATCGTTATAAAAAATAGAGAAAGAAACTATGCTAATTTCGTTAAAAGTAGGTGATGAAATGAATAAAATCTTAGTTAATATTTATATTCCTAGCATTGATAAAACATTTGAAACATTTTTACCAATCAACTCAAAGGTTAAAAAAATATTTGATATTATACAAAATACAATAAATAACTTCTATAATAACAATTATATAATAAAAAATGATGCTGTTTTAATAGAAAAAAGAAGTATGAACATTATAAATATTAATTCAACAATAAAAAATAGTGGTTTAAAAAATGGTAGTGATATCATATTAATGTAAAAAACTTCAAAAAATGAAGTTTTTTTCGTGCATACTAAAATATGACAAAATTCTTTATAATCATCTGCTATAGTAGAAAATAATTCTATTTAGGAGGT
>CAYTKH010000088.1:0-5216 GCA_964438315.1 uncultured Muribaculaceae bacterium
AATCAAAATCATCAATTAAATTATCTGCCCTATGTCTTGTCTTACATTCTTTACAGTCAACAAGTGGGTCTGAAAAACTACTAACATGACCACTAGCTTCCCATACTCTAGGGTGCATCAAAATATCAGCATCTATCTCATATGCATTTTTTCTCATTTGAATAAATCTTTTACGCCAAGCATCTTTTAAATTGTTTTTAAGTCTAGCTCCAAGGGGTCCATAATCCCAAGTATTGGCTAAACCACCATATATCTCACTTCCTTGAAATATAAAACCATACTGTTTACACAAATTAACCATTTTTTCCATCGTCATATTATTCATACTTATCACCCTTTCACAAAAAAAGACTCCTTCATATAAGGACGAGATTTCCCGCGGTTCCACCTTACTTATTCTGAAAGAATCAACTCTTAATATATTGCTCCGAGATTCCAACCTCATCATCACATGTATGTATATATTATATGCACTTTTTTTAGTTTAGTCAATCATTTTATGCAAATTTAGCATAATATACTAACCTTGTCCCAACTTTTTTATTAGAAAATTTTTCTAAATTTTCTAAATTTTCTAAACAAATTTTAACTGATCTTAACGCTTCTTCCAATTCCATTTCATGTCTTATAAAAGAATTTTTTACACTTATCAATTGTTTATATATATCCATGATGGATTCTGAAACATCGCTTAAATTGCCATTATCATATAATAATATTCTTACCTGATCAATTTTCTTAAATGCTAGGTCAATCAATTCTACATATTCTTCTTCAGAATATTTTTCTTCCATTTTATCAACATAATTCTTTATATTTTCCTTACAATAAATATTTTCTTTATTCAAATTGCCATTTACAAAATAAGCTTGTTCCATTCTAGATGAAAGTAACGATAGATTATTCGTAATATCATCTAATCTACTAATTGCATCGTCTAATTTAATTACATGTTTTTTCACTAATTCATCAATAATATTCATTTTATTAATAGTAACAACAGACAATATATTATTTTCCTCATTTGATGAGTCTATTATGTAATTTATTCTTTTAATAAAATTCAAAGTCTTTTGATATGTTATTTTAAATAAATTTTCATATATTTCTAAATCATTTTTCCCTAAAACACTAAATTCTTTTTTTTTAATATTATTCATTTTTTCTCCTTCTAACATAAATAGTATTCAAAATTATAAATTAAATACCAAATGTAACTTTTTATAAATCACCACACGAGTCATTATTATAGAATGTTTTTTCGATATGTCAATACTTTTTGTCACTTTTGTTGCTTTTTATGTTGCAATTGTCATTTTTATAACTAATTATCTGTTAATTTTTACATTTAAACTTATAAAAGTGTATAATGTAATTGGTGATTTAATGAATTGTTTTAAATATAGTGATAATAATAAAAGGTATCATACTTTAACATATTTTTATAAAAAAAAGTTTAATTCAAAGGTATCTAAAATAAGTTTAAATGCTGGTTTTACTTGTCCTAATATCGATGGTACATGTGGATATGGTGGTTGCATATATTGTTCTAATTTGGGAAGTGGAGATTTTGCGGGAAATAAGAATAAATCATTAATTGAACAATTTAACGATGTAAAAAAAGTAATTGATAGAAAATGGCCAAATTCAAAATATATTGGTTACTTTCAAGCACATTCTAACACTTATGCTGACATTAATATTTTAAAAGAAAAATATTCATCTATTTTAAATATTGATAATGTAATTGGTATAAGTATTGCAACACGACCTGATTGTATTAGTGATGCTTGTTTGGATTATTTGGAGGAACTATCAAAAAAAACTTATTTAATAGTTGAATTAGGTTTACAAACAATCCATGATTCAACCTCTAAACTCATTAATCGGTGCCATGATTTAGAATGCTTCAAAAATTGTGTTTTAAAATTAAGAAAAAGAAAAATAAATATCGTAGTACATATTATTAATGGACTACCTTATGAAACTAAAAAGATGATGGTCGAAACTGTAAAATATTTAAATAATTTAGATATTCAAGGTATAAAAATACATATGTTAAGTATTTTAAAAAATACTAAATTAGAATTAATATATAAAAATGAGCCTTTTCATATATTAACAAAAAAAGAATACGTTGATATCGTATGTGACCAGTTAGAAAATTTAAGACCAGAAATAGTTATCCATCGGATAACAGGAGACCCTAATATTGTTGATTTAATCGAACCTAATTGGTTAACAAAAAAACTTACTGTATTAAATGAAATTGATAAAGAACTAGTAAGAAGAAACACTTATCAAGGTCACAACTTAAAATAATCTACACTTAAAAAGTCAGAAAAATTTTCTGACTTTTACTTTGTATACATAATATCTATATCAACATACCCATTAATACCATCTACCCTACCATCTGAACAAAGTTGCCACATATAATATTTACCATTATAATCTGTTTTATCGGTGTAGTGGGCTAACCAAATATCGTACTTAGTTGGAAACCAAATTTTTTCTAAATATGTCTTACTACTATATAACATTCCTTTATATCCAGCTTTAGTAATTGTATTTAAAAATTCATTTGCTACATTAGTTAAACCAAAGAAACTTAAATTATAGCTGTTGAAATCAGACCATTCTTCCCAATCAAATGCTATGGGAAGAGTGACATCATAATCTTTTATCTGTTCAAGTACCCAATTAGCATCTTTAATAGCATTTGTAATAGAGTTGGTATAAGAATAAAAATATATTCCCACTTCAATACCATATTTATTTGCGTTTGTAATATTTCTTATAAATTTTTTATCAAGTTTATAACTACCTGTTTCACCAGTTCCTACTCTAATCATCATGAATTCTACACCCGATGTTTTTAATTTTTCAAAATCAATATCCCCTTGCCAATGAGAGACGTCTATACCTATTTTTGTCTTATCAGTTTTATGATCTTTAACAATTTCTTTGAAGCTAGTATAAGAAGTTAATGTACTACTAGTACCAACGCCTGTACTTGATCCACTAACCGGTTCATATACATTTAATACGAAATTTTTTTGTTCTTCATTACCACTACTATCAATGGCTTTAAAAACAAGATTATATTTACCGGCTTTATTTAAATCATATTCACCTTCGATATAACATTTAGGATTATTATCATAGTTATCTCCACATAAAATTTTTTTAGTTAAATCGATATTACTACCTTTTTTTACCTTATATGTACTATTTAACCAAATAAGCGGTTTTACTGTATCTATTACTTCTATTTCAAATGTATATTTAACCTTAATATGGTAGTCATTGATATATTTAACTACTATTTCTTTTTTTCCGACTATAGTGGTATCTATTTTATAGTCATCTATAATCTCTCCATTGATACTTTTAATAAAATCAGAAACTTTTTTAGTGTCATTAAATTCTACTGTTAAATCTTCTACTAAAGTAACTTCTACCTTAGTAATTTTTGTAACAATATAGTTTATTAATAATCCTATAAATACTAAACTAAATATAATACTTAAAACTATAATTATTTTCTTTTTCATAAATCACCTGCTATATTTTATACTTCGATTAGACTTAATGATACTTTCTTTTTTTCGTTATCGATATTTAATACATACACATCTACTATATCCCCTACTGATAAAACATCACTTGGATGTTTTATATATTTATCCGTCATTTTAGATATATGTATTAACCCATCATCATGTAAACCTATATCTATAAAAGCTCCAAAATCAACTACATTTCTAACGGTTCCTTGTAATTTCATACCAACATTTAAATCTTCCAGTTTCAATATATCACTTTTTAAAAGTGGTTGTGGCATTGAATCACGAGGGTCCCGATTTGGTTTTTTTAAGGAATTTATAATATCTTCCAAGGTATAAATATCGGTGTTTAATTTTTTAGCATATTCCTCAGTATCAATATTATCTAATTTTTGTACTAGTTCACTACTACCTATACTGCTTAAATCTAGTTCTAATTCTTTTAATATATTTAGGGTAATATTATAACTTTCAGGGTGAATGCTCGTACTATCTAATATATTAGTTCCTTCTAATATTCTTAAAAAACCTATTGACTGTTCATAAGTCTTATCCGTTAAAATCTTTTTCTTTATTAATTCATCTCTAGATTGGAATTTACCTTTACTACTTCGGTATTCCATAATTTTATCTATATTTTTTTTATTTAGACCTGATACATATTTTAAAAGAGAAGATGAAGCAGTATTAATATTTACACCAACACTATTAACAACTTTAAAGACAACAAAATCTAGACTCTCTTTCAATTTGTTTTGAGCTACATCATGTTGATATAAGCCAACCCCTATACCATCTGGTGGAATTTTGACAAGTTCTGCTAGTGGATCTTGTAACCTCCTACCTATGCTAATAGCACTTCTTTCATTTGGTGAAAGTAAAGGAAATTCTTCTATCGCTATTTTTTCTGTACTATAAATTGATGCTCCAGCTTCTGAAACGATAACATATTTTATATCTAATTTATTCTCTTTTATTATTTCTGATACAAAGTTTTCACTTTCTCTTGATGCTGTACCATTTCCAATTGCTACAATGTCGACTTGATACTTATTAATTAAATCTAATACAGTTTTTTTACTTTGCTCATAGTACTTATCGTTATTCATAAATGGTTTTATTACTGTTGATATTAAATAATTACCTACTGAATCTATTACTGCTAATTTACAACCATTTACAAAACCCGGGTCGAATGCTAATACTACCTTTTCTTTCATTGGAGGTTGTAATAGTAGTGCTTCTAAATTTTTACTAAAATTTTCAATAGCTGATACATCTGCTCTATCAGTTAAATCACTTCTAATTTCTCTTTCAATACTAGGAAATATTAGCCTTTTAAAACTATCTTTTATAGCTTCTTTTATATGAATGATGTATTCTACTTCTGCATTTTTTATGATTTTACTCTCTAAAAAGGTGATAATCTCTTCTTCATTAATAAGTATATCTACATTTAATATTTTTTCTTTTTCTCCACGGTTTATCGCTAAAATACGGTGTGGTTTTATATATTTAACTTGCTCACTATAGTCATAATACATATCATATGTTTTTTCAGTATCCACCGCATTCTTCTTTAGAGATGATTTAATAGTACCATTTTTTACGAAAAAATTTCTTATCCACTTACGATAAAAGGCATTA
>CAYTKH010000089.1:0-4821 GCA_964438315.1 uncultured Muribaculaceae bacterium
TAGTATTTTATATAGTATTATTCTATTTTCTTTTTTTAACATTATTTCTTTAAATGTTCTATCATATTTACATGTATAAAACTTTTCTTTTTCTTCTATCATATAGTCACCTCACAATCAAAACAAAAGAAAAAGTTATCAACTTATACAAAAGTTAATAACTATAAATAAACTATCGATTACTCTTCTAATTCTTCGTCATCATCGACGATAGTTAAATCATCTATGTCGTCATCTATATCATCGTCTATTATATCATCTATAGAATCATTTTCCTCTAATTCGTATTCACCTTCTATCATTTCTTCGTCAGTATCTTCTACTTCTTCTAAAGTTTCATCTTCATCCTCATCAACTACTATATCGATTGAATGATTATCTCGTATATCCCATTTATTAGAGTCTAATAAAACAAACCTTTTATCTGTTGTTAAGGCAGTATAATAATCACCTATTTTATTGGTATAATCTTCATCCGTATACTCAAGAAGATCACATATTGTTTTAAAGATAGTTGGGGTATTAAGTGGTTCTTTACTCTCCTTTAAAATTTCTAAAGTTAGGTCATTATAAGACATAAGTTCTAATTCCTCTATGGGTAAATTTTTTATATTCATTTTCATTCCTCCAATAACTCATATTCTATTTGATAATTAAAAGTTTCATTACTATCAATAATAAGATATTCAATACTGATAAAATTATTATCTATAATTAACTTAAGTGTTTTAATATTAATAAATACAATTCCTATGTTTTTAATATTATACTTATTTTTTGTTACTTTATTCTGTATTAAAGATAGTATAGCATTATAATCATCTTTTTCTCTTTTCATAACTATTTTATTTTCGTAAATGTCAATTGTTACTAAAATATCATTTTCTTTATATGTAATATGATTTTTATTCATTATTCCTTTAAAAAACATGATATTTTGATTGTTAATTTTAATTCTACCTTTTATTTTTGCCATGGATATTTCCTTTGCCACGCAACATTATAATATACTTATATTTAAAATGCAATAAAATTTGTAATATTTTTATTTTTTTTTCCAATAATAAAATTAGTGAGGTGAAATAATGTTAAAATTTATTAAATTTATGTTATGGTTTACAATTATTTCACTAATTCTAGCTCTTTTAGGATATATAAGCATTTACTTTGCTGCATCCTTAAGTGATGATCTTAATATAAGTAATACGCTAAGCTTTTATCTATACGACAAAGATAATAATCTATATAATGGCGAAGATAATGATTGGGTTAAATTAGATGATATATCAGATAATTTAATAAATGCAACCATAGCGGTAGAGGATAAAAATTTTTATAAACACATTGGATTTGACTATTTAAGAATTGTAAAAGCTTTTATTACTAACTTAAAAAATGGTAAGACTACACAAGGGGCATCTACTATTAGCCAACAGTACGTAAAAAATTTATATTTAGATTTTGATAAGACATGGAAAAGAAAGATTGAAGAAGCATGGCTTACAATGAAGTTAGAAACACATTATACCAAAAAGCAAATACTAGAAGGTTATTTAAATACAATCAATTATGGCGGTATATATGGAATTAAAAAGGCAAGTCTTTACTATTTTGGTAAGGAACCAAGAGATTTGAACTTAGCTGAAGCTAGTATACTAGCTGGTATTCCTAAATCACCTTCCAATTATTCTCCTATTTCTAATCCTAAAAACGCAAAAAAAAGACAGGAACTTATTTTAAATGCCATGGTAGAAAATGGATATATTACCGAAGATGAGAAAAAAGAAGCACATAATTTAGAACTTACATATGTAGGGAGTATGAATGATGATGGCGTAAATATTTTAATGTACTACCAAGATGCAGTTATTGATGAGTTAAAAAAAATAAAATCCATTCCATCATCTTTTATTTCAACTGGCGGTCTTAAAATATATACTGCTTTAGATATGAACGCATTAAAAATACTTAATGAAAGTATCAAAAAAAATTTAAAAAATTCTGATTTACAAACTTCAATTGTGTTAATGAATCCTGATAATGGGGAAGTTATTGCAATGTCTGGTGGTAAGGATTACAGTAAAAGTGAGTTTAACCGTACTTTAAAATCAAATCGTCAAGTAGGTTCGACTATGAAACCGTTTTTATACTATACAGCCTTAGAAAATGGCTTTACAGCTTCAACAACTTTTACTAGCACCAAAACAACTTTTATGTTTTCAAACAATAAGACTTATAGTCCAGAAAACTATGGTAGTATATACCCTAACAAACCTATTTCACTAGCTGCTGCACTTGCTTATTCAGATAATATATATGCTGTAAAAACACATATTTTTTTAGGGGAGGAAAACTTAGTTGATTTTGCTAATAGATTAGGTATCAGTAGTGACTTAGATCCTCTTCCTTCACTCGCACTTGGTACTAAAGAAATAAACATTATGAAGATGATGAAAGGATATGCCACATTTGCTAATCTAGGTTATCAAGTAGAACCTCACTATATAACAAAAGTTCTAGATGCTTCTGATAACGTCTTATATGAATATAAAGAAGAAAAAGAAAACGTTTTAAATAAAAGCACTGTATTTATTTTAAATGAATTGTTAACAAATTGTTACAATTCAAAATTTATAAATTATACTTATCCAACATGTGCTAGTATTGGAAACAAGATTACTAAAAAATATGCCATTAAAACAGGTACTACCGATACAGATGGATGGATATTTGGTTTCAATAAGGATGTTTTATTAGGTACCTGGGTGGGTTATGATGACAACAGACCAACAAAATCTAGTGATAGCACATTACTTAAAAATTTATGGGTTGATATTATGGAAAACTACTTGAAGGATAAGGATAACAGTTGGTATGATATACCTGATAATGTTGTAAGTATCTTAGTAGATCCTATTACAGGTGAAGTTGCAACTAAGGATACAAAAAATGCTACTTTATTTTACTATATAAAAGGGACTGAACCTACTAATAAGGAAGTGAATCTAGAAGAAAATATTACTGTTTGGAAAAATACTGAATAGAAAATAAATAAAACACTTGACTTTTGTATTAATTTAATTTAGAATAACCCCTATCAGATAGGGGGAATTTTAATAATGGATACAGTTAATTTAAACCAAGAGGAGATTTTCAAAAAAAATGAGCATGCTATATACAACTTATTAACTTTGTTTGAATACATGATTCAAAGACAAAATATTGATAATTTAGTTGGTGCCTTAATAATGGAGCACGTAATAAATGATTTTGAAGATGATAGCATTTACATTTCTTATAAAGGTAAAAATATATTCGAAATTCTTAATTATAGTGATGATGATTCACTTAAAAATATAGAAAAGTCATATAAAGCTGATATTGTTAAAACAACTTATGGGGATTTCTTCGCTTTAACCTCATGTAATATAAACATAATTCATATGCTAGCGACGGAATCAATAGATTGGGCTAAAGAACTATTAGTATCTAATGCAAATTTAGATAAAAGACTAGAAGTACTTTATGATTTACTAAAATTATATGATAATATAGATATTAATCGCTTATTTGAAAGTAGTGAAGATCTAAGAAGAACTCCAAAAGAAGTCTTTAATAAAAGAATGAGAGATTTATTAATCAAATTTATGTCTGGCAATCAAAAATATAACTTGAAAGCCTTCTTTAATGAATTTGCGAATAAAAATATTCAAGTACAAAATGACATTAGACATGCTATATTTATGGGAATAATCAGATTAGAAAACAGTATTGAGGCAAACGAACTAAGTAAAAAAATGAAAAATAACAGCTAAATTAACTGTTATTTTATTTTAATAATATCTACAATATCACCATTTTTTAACATATTGCTATTTGCATCATCAGTATCTAAATGTAACTCAAAATAAGAATTTTCACTAATTCTAAGTTTAACATGTTTTAAAATAGAACCTTTTTCACCATTAATATTTACTAAAACTTCATTAGTATCCTCTAAACCATATAATTTAGCTTGAATAGGTAATAGATGAATATGCCTATCAGCTATAATGCATCCTTCTTTTAAGGTAACTTCTCCCTTAGGACCTACAATAGTTATACCCTCACTACCTGATATATCACCTGATGCTCTAACAGGAGGATTAATCTTTAAATAATTGGCATCTGATAAGGAAACTTCAACTTGATCATAATCTCTAAGAGGAGCTACAATTCTAACATCTGATATTGTATTTTTATCAGTTTTAATAGACACAGTCTCAATGGTAGAATACTGTCCTGGCTGATTTAAATCATTTTTTTTATGAAGTTGGTAATCTTCACCAAATAATATATTCTTGGTTTCACTAGTTAAATGTACATGTCTATTAGATATTCCAACACTTACTTTCATCTTATCACTTCCATACTATTTTATATAATTATACACCAAAAATACTATTTTATGATAAAAATTATATATTTTTTGACTATCTTTTTATAAGTTCTTAAATGTCATTATGACCTTTATTTGTAAGCATTTAAGTCATTTTATTTTTCGAAAATATTTGCATAAATTGTTATAATTTCTTATATTTTTACCTTCAAAAGTAGTAAATTGGTAGTAAAAATTTATAATTGTTTAGTATTAAATTTAAATATTAAAAATACTATGTCATCACATAGTATAGTCTTATAGGCGAAACCAGTGGCGGAGCCACTAAGGTCTTCGTCATAATAAGGGATAGTATTACCCTTATTATGTAGCATGAAGCATGTAGCAAAAAACTTATAATAATTTGTTTTTTATAATGTTTAAAACAATATAAACATATTAAT
>CAYTKH010000090.1:0-4562 GCA_964438315.1 uncultured Muribaculaceae bacterium
ATGGTGACTCGCACGCGATTCGAACGCGTGACCCTTTGATTAAAAGTCAAATGCTCTACCGACTGAGCTAGCGAGTCATTAAAAGATGGTTGCCTCGGCTAGATTCGAACTAGCGAAATGCCACAGTCAAAGTGTGGTGCCTTACCACTTGGCTACGAGGCAATTAAGTGGTGGAGGGAGATGGATTTGAACCATCGAACCCGAAGGAACAGATTTACAGTCTGCCGCGTTTGACCACTTCGCTACCCCTCCAAAAAAATGGTGCCGAAAACAGGAATCGAACCCGTAACCTACTGATTACAAGTCAGTTGCGCTACCAATTGCGCCATTTCGGCATTTAATGGTCTACATAAGGTTTAATTCATAACACTTATATAACTTCATTTATAAATTATCACGCCTTTTTGAGAAAAAAATATAAGTTATTTTGCAAAATTTTTTCTTTAAGACAAGATAAATTATACACTATAATTCTATTTAAAGCAATAACTTTTATACATTTTTTTAACATTTTTTATAGTTTTTTCATATTCATGGCAAAAAATAGCATTTAAGACTTTTATTTATAAAAGTATAGTATATTTTTAAGTAACTTTTTATAAGTTCTTAAATGTCGTTATAACCTTTATTTATAGGAGTTTACGACATTTTTATTTTTGGAAGATATTCACATAAATTGTTATAATTTCTTATATTTTCGCTTTCAAAAGTAGTAAATTGGTAGTAAAATTGTTTTTGTTTGTTTATTCTTTCCATTTCTGCTTGTGCCGACGCATAAGTAGGGTGTGTATAATATTTTAATGTCATTTCAATATTTTTGTGTCCCATAATGTATTGAAGTGTGCGAGGGTTCATTCCATCATTAGCCCAATTAGTACAAAATGTATGTCGTAACACATGAGGAGTCATTTTATTTGGTAGTTTCAACTCACAACACTTATTATACTTATTTTTAATACCACGAAAAATATTATCATAGTCTTGATTTATTCTTGGGTAACCATCTTTCTTTAAGAATAGAAAACCACTATAACCATCAATAACAATAGTTTTTGTATTTTTATAATTATCTACTATTCGCTTAAATATTACAAATGCTTTATCGCTCATAGGTATTTTTCTTACACTATTATCGGTTTTAGTATCGTCGATATAATAACCTCGTTCTATACTTCTTAATAATTGGTGGTCTATATTGATTAGCCTATTTTCAAAGTCTAGGTCGTTAATTGTTAGTCCGCAAAGTTCAGATATACGAACTCCCGTTTCTCTTAATAAAATAACATCGTCATAATATTTAGAGTATGTTTTATCGTCTTTAATAAAAGCATATAGACTTTCTTCTTGCTCTAGTGTAAGTGGTATAGTTGGTTCGGTGTCATTATCTATTAAATCATCAATATTAAAGTCAAATGGGTTTTTCCTTATGTAATCGTCTTGTATTGCCATTTCAAAAGCCGAATATAACGAACGCTTATCATTTTTTATTGTTTGATAGGCTATGCCTTTCTCTTTCATGCGTATTATAAGTTCTTTAGCGTCCGACATTTTAACATTTTCAATAGGACAAGCACCGATTTTATCTTCTTCTAGAAATTTCAAAAGTCTTTGTCGTCCTTTTTTTGTTTTATCTTTAACATTAGGTCTTTGATTATTCTTTTTAGTATATAATTGACACACATTTATTTTTTTACCTATGGTGTCGATTCCGTCATATAAATCTTTTTGTAATATTTCCTCTTTTTCTCTTAAAGATAAATCTTTTCTTGCTCCTTTTGGCGTTTTGTCTGTTGGAACTAAAGTCCATGAATATAAAAATTTAGGTTCGTTCATTATATAATATTTATAAGCATATCTTCCATCTTTTCTTTGGCTCTCTCCGTTATGTAGAATACGATTTTTATTATCTCTTCTTTTTTCTATCATATTTTTTTGCTCCTTTCAATAATAGAAAGAGCCTTGATATGCAATAACATTATATCACATATAAGGCTCAATTTTCATTAAATTACATTTAATGTATCAATTATTTTTTCAAATTGTTTTCGCTTAATTTGAATTCGGTTGCCGTTCATGATAACCCAACTTGCGTTTAGGTTTTCTTCTGCTAGTTTACGAAGTTTATTTTCACCAATACGGAAATATTTTGACGCCTCTTCAATAGTTAGTGTATATTTCTCACTTATAGGGACATATACACCATTTTTATAAGGCTCTTGATAGTTCATATTATTTACCACTTAAACCATCTTTTCGCCTATAATTTCATCAAGTTTATTCATATCTTCTTGTGTAATTTCTGCAACCTTAATACGCGTCAATTTTCTTTTTCCATGTTCATAAAGGTAACCGTACCCTTGTGGGTTTATTTCAGTAATTTGTTTTTGTAAATCTTCGTTATCTAGTAGCATATCTAGTTGTACTTGCGATATTTGTCCCATCATTATAACTTTTTTAAATTGTTCTCTTGAGCCTTTTCTAAAATATTCTGCGTCTGCTCTTTGTAGGCTTACTATTGTGATTATCTTTTTGCTACGCCCCGCGAATAATAAATTTTCTATATATGTTTTGACTTCTTCTTTTTCCTTTGTTGTTTCTAACATGTTAATTAGTACTCCGTATTCTTCTATAAGTAATATAATGGTTTCTTCATTATCATTACTTTCATCGCTTTCCATTCTTTCCTTAAGTATTTTATGTACTTTTCTAATGCCATCTACTGCGTTAATGCCATAATAATTAGGAAAATTTTTAAATTGTATATAGTCTTCGTTTTTTCTATCACATATAAAGACTTTAACTTTTTCACTTATAAAATCTTTGTTATAGACAACTTTTCCCAATAGTTGACGCCCAAAATAGGTTTTACCACTTCCCGTAGATCCGACTATTAATGCCGACAAAAAGTCGTCTAGGAAGTGGTCTTCTGCCCAAACATCAAATAATCTAGGTGCAAGTAATTTTCTAGGGGTACAATAAACATTTATAGTTTTGGTTGTTTTGCCGTATTCCATATAATCTATTTTTATGTCATATATTACCTCTAAATCGTCCCATCTCTTTATCATTTTTTCAAGTGATATATTTTTAGCGTCTAACACATAAATTTTTTGATTTTCTTCGTTGCCATCTAAAATTTCTTTACATGACACATATTCGTCATTATTATTTTTTAAATCTACATCTTGCATACCTTTTGTTTCTTTCTTTTTGTTGATATTAAATCGTTTTAAAGTTATGATTAGTGCAATTAAAACTATTGTTAAAACTGCACCTATACCAAACACATAAATAAAATATGGTATGGTATTTTGTTTTAATTTCATTAAATCTATTAGAACATATTCCTTACAATGCCATACTAATTGTGCTATTACTAGGTATAGTTCCACGATTAAAATTTTTATAAAGTTAATTTTCTTCAATATCTTTTTTATCTTCGTCATTTTCTAATTCCTCCCATTTTTTAGTCATTTTATGCTCTATAATAGAGCCATCATTTTTATATTCGATTATGTTATGTATTCTACGCAATAACGCTTTCCAAACCTCTTTATATTTTGAGTCATAGTGTAGGTTAAAATATTGCTCTTCTAACGGCATATTAGAGGTTATATATACATAGATGTAACAAGCCACTTTGTCATTGTATCTTGCCGGTAGCATTAAAGGGTAGATGTCTAAATAATTAAGCATATCGCCAATAGGTATTTGGCTATGAAATTCCTCAAAAACTAGGGTATTCATAGTGCTTTTATATGAGTCAAAATTTACGCCTCTAGCACCTATATAATTCGTGATACGACATATATTTTTAGCACCATGTCTTTTATAAATATCTCGTGTTTTACCAACACCCGTTTTACCATAAACATAAGTTACTATAATATCACGATTTTCTTTCATGTACTTGTCTGCAAGATATGTTTCTCTTATTAAGTCTATATCGCGTAATTTTAACGCCATTTCGGGTAGTTTTTCCAATATTTCCACATTTGATAGACCATCTTTTATAAGTTCTATTAATAGTCCTAAAATGGGGTGTTTTTCTTGTAATTCTGATGGTATTGTTCCGTGTTCTTCAAAACTGCCCTCAATAGATGTTTCGGCTTTATCGGTATTTTCAAACTTGCCCGTTTTTCTCACATAATCAATATTATCTTGTATAGTTCCATAGGCTTTCTCAATATGAGCCGTAGGGAAACGACTTTTAATTGTTGTGAATCGAATAGGCGATTTTGAATACATAAATATATGTATATGAAGTGTTTGAGTTTCGTTGCCGATTTCTTTACACATACAATAATAGTCTAGGACAAATTTTTGCAAAGTTTCTCTTATCAATTCGTCTGTTATATCATGTTCTTGTGGATTGTTTATCGTAAGTTGCCATTTTCTACTTTGGCTATTATTATCTGCCATGTTATCAACTCCTATGTTTTAATGTATAGATTATTATTAAATTTTCAAAGAACTATAGTACATATACTAGTGTTAATACACGCCCATGAGGTGGGGCGAGTGGCGTAGCCACTAAAGCCCCCCAATAATAAGGGCTAGTA
>CAYTKH010000091.1:0-4424 GCA_964438315.1 uncultured Muribaculaceae bacterium
TGTGCTTGTTTCAATTTTTACACTTGTTGTATAACTTTCCTATTATATAAAAAACAGGATAATTTCCTGTCTATGGTATTAATCCAAATCCTGTTGTTACATATCTACCACTTGTAGATTTAGCTGCTGCTGGTGGATTATTATAAAGTTTATTTTTTACAATTAAAGTTGCAGATTGACCACCATCTAAATTAGCTGCATTATAAGCACCATATAGAATAAGAGTATCAACCATATTTTGAAGTGATGCACCATTTATATAGTTCTGACCATCAACTACCAAGAATAACATTACACCATCTTTCCTTTGTGCAATAGCTACCCTAGGTGCTTTCCCCCATGGATCACCAACGATTTCCATAGGTTTACCATTAACGATTAGAAATGGTCCAAATTCAATACCACTATAAACACCCTTTTCTAATGCTTCTTTACCTGTAGCATTATTTAGTAGTATCAACTTACCTTCTTTACTAATACCTATAATATTACCTCTCGTTTTATCGGATGATCCTTCACTCCATTTGATTTTACCATCTTCAATTACATAACCCTTTGGTATTCCAGAACCATATCCATGGTCTACAAACCTACCACCATTGATACAGACAACACCACCATATCTTTTACACATAGTGATTATTCTTTCACCCTTTTGACCACCAAATTGTTTCATACCAATAGCTTTTACTTTAGATGGATCGTATATAGCAACTAAATAAGCTTTAGCATTACCTACTTTAATATTTAGTACTTTATATAGATCATTTTCATTTTTTCTTTTTAATAAAGCCTCTTCATATTTATTTTTATAAGTTGTTTTTTCACTTGTATTGATAATGATATCATCAAGATTAGTATTATCATTTAACTCAACAAAATAGTTCTGACTTAATATTTCCTCTGTTTGTTTTTCAGAATAGAATACCTTAGCTAAATAGGAGTGTTCCATCGTTTTACTAGCTGTTGTAACATAGAGATTTCTAAAATAAGGTATTGGACCATACATAATAAAGAAACCAGTTAGTGCAAATAAATCGCATATTATACAAGCAATTGTCATTTTCTTTATTTTTGGTTTTTTCTTTACTTTATGTTCATTACCAATATTTTGTAACTTAATTTGAGATAAAGCTAAATCACGTTCTTTTTTGATTCTTTTTATCTCTTTTTTTGCTTCTTTTCTTGTTAAAAATTCATCTTTCATACATATCACCTAAGTTCATAAGGATTTTCTTTAGTACCTTTAGCATTAGCTAATACATCCTTTTTTATTGTTATACACGGAATAACACTGAGTTTACTAGAAACATCATCGTAAGATATGGTAGCATTTTTATTTTTAACATATATCAAACTACCATTTTTATCAGTTCCTGTTGCAAGACTATGATTAACATCAGTATTAAACATTACGTTTCCTATACTAAGCAATCCTACTTTAGTACTCACTTTATTGTTCATAATTTTTCTATAATCATATTCTGTTTTAATGCTGTAATAGCTGTTAAAATAATCATCTTTTATAATTATATCTTTATAGGATAAGGTATTTAAATAAGTATTATTTAAATAATAGGCTAACGTATTTTTAACTTTTTCATCGTACTTATAATTAGTATTTGAATAAGCATATTTTAATTCATTATTTGATACTTTAATGCCACTTGTTAAAGATAGTTTTAATTTATCATTATCTACATCATATACACGCCATAAATCTGTTCCTAACTTTACATAAGAACCAAAATATGTATTATCTTCTATATAATATGGATCTTCTATAGTTCCTTTTCCATTTTTTACTATAATCTCAGATTTTAATGCAATAACGGGTTTAATACCAATAATATCTGTTCCATCATTGTTGGATAAACCACTTGTTTCATCTACATACCATATATTATTTTCTTTGTTATTATTTATTAGATAAAAATTTTCATTAGTATTTACAAAACTCTTTTTTGCACCTGTATTAATGTAATCTTCCATATCTAATAAACTTATTAATACATTTTCCTTTTTATTTTTGCACTCAGCATTATTGACTTTATCTTTTATATCAACACATATAGAATTATTACTCAATAATGAAATATCAATATTTTTCTTAAGAATTCCCAAACTTTCTTTTTCACCATTTAACCATATATTTACAAATGAATTTAAAAAATTTTTATCACTACCATAAGCTAAGCTAGTAACTGATTTATCAGCTATCATATGAACTTTACTATCAGAATCAATTTTTATAATACGCCACAAGATACCTGAATAAAGGACATAATTGTTTTTCTCATTATTCATAAAGTAGTAAGAAGTAGAAATAACTTTAAAATTGTTATTATTCATATTGTTAACTTTTAACATAGTTGCAAAATTTTTTACTTTATTATCTTTTTTACTTTCTAAGTAAAAGTAGATAAACCTACCACCATAATTAATGATACAACCCAATATAAAAACAATACTTGTCAAAATAAATATATTTTGCACCTTTAATTTCTTTTCTTTCATAAAACAACACCTTAATTCTTTAATAGCATATCATTTTATTGTGATTTTTTCAAGTAGAAGTTAATTAATTTTATATTTACATACCTTTACATAATATGAATTAAATGATATACTGTGAATATAGAAGGTGTTTACATGAATTATACTAGTGAAAAAGAAATTAAAGATGATGCTAAGAGTAAAATAAATGAGATTAGAAGAAGAACAAAAAAGACTAAATTACCTATTATTATATCTATCTTAATTATAGTTGCTATATTAATTACCATAATGATACTTCTACTACTTCCTAAAAAAAATAAAAAACCAGTGCCTAAAGAAACAGTTAAAAAACCAGTCATCGAAGAGACTATAAGTACATTATCTCTTGCAATGGTAGGTGACAACTTAATACATAGTAGTGTTTATAAAGATGCTAATAGACTAGCTAATTACAAAGGGTATAATTTTAAACCTATTGTATCATACATAAAGGATATTATTAAGAATTATGACTTAGCATATTACAATCAGGAGACTATATTAGGTGGGACAAAATTAGGTTTGTCTGATTATCCTAGATTTAATTCACCATATGAAGCTGGAGATGCTATGATTGATGCAGGATTTAACTTAGTTAGCTTATCTACTAATCATACGATGGATAGTGGTGTTAAAGCAGTTTTAAATTCTAGAGAATATTGGAATAAACATCCCGAGGTTTTAGCAGTTGGAAGTTATTCGTCACTAGAAGAAAGAAATAAAGTACAAATTATGACTAAAAACAATATATCCTATACTATGTTAAATTATACTTATGGTACAAATGGAATAGCTGTACCAAATGGCAAGGAGTATTTATGTAATGTATGGCCAACGAATTTAAATATTAATGATCCATCAAAAGATAGCAAATACCAAGCATATAAAGAAACAGTAAAGGCTGATATTGAAAAAGTTAGAAGCAAAGTAGATGTATTAATTGTAGCAATGCACTGGGGAGTGGAATATACGCATGAGCCTACTAAATATGAAAAAGATATGGCTAAATTTTTAGCTGATAATGGTGTTGACATTATAATAGGTACACACCCACATGTTATTCAACCTATTACTTATATAGGTGATACAGTTGTATTTTATTCACTTGGAAACTTTGTATCAGCACAATTACAAGACCAAAATTATAATAAGATGGTAGAAATTTTAGGTAGTTTGAATATTACTAAAACTGTAAAGGGTAATGAGAAAAAAATCGAAATTAGTAACGTTAAAGCTGAGCTTTTATTTAATTACTATAACAAGTCAAATTGGAGAGAATTCAAAGTTGTACCATTTAGTAACCCAGATATAAAAAAGTACCTTTCAAGTTATAAAAGTGTATATAATACATATAAAAAAATCGTTCAAAAATATAATGACATAGAGGTAGCTCCTCTACCAAATTAAAAAGGATTAAAATCCTTTTTTGTTATGTCCAAAATACATATCATCAATATTTTTATTACTATCTATTTTACCTATAGTTTCTAAGTATTTATAAATTTCCTCACTACTCATCTTTTGATAGCCATTAGTTAATAGTGAACTAAACTCTGATTTATCGATATTGACCACATATCTGTAGTTTACATCAATTAAGTAATATAAATTGTCATCTTTTGCAATTACAAATTGATGTTCATAATCCATGTCAAAATCTTTTGTACTAACTATTCTTGATGAAATATGATGATTCAAAAGATATTCATGAATAAAACTACTATATAAAAAACATGTTCTTTCCTTAGTTAAATTTCTATACTTATTATTTGCATAAGAGATAGAATTTTTTACTTCTTCTAAAATATCAACATGTAATATATTTTTACATAAATTATATAAATCCATTAATTAACATCCTCTTGATAATAATATTATATCATTTT
>CAYTKH010000092.1:0-4421 GCA_964438315.1 uncultured Muribaculaceae bacterium
AGTGCATCACATGAATATTTAGAAAATAGTATAAAAAGAACACTTAGGTGGGCAAAAAGGGGTAAAGAAGTTCATAGTAATAAAAATCAGGCCCTATTTGGAATAGTACAAGGTGGACCATATGAAGATTTAAGAAAATTTTCAGCTTTAGAAACTGTTGCACTAGATTTTGATGGATATAGCATCGGTGGTGTTGCAAATGATGGTGAAAGTAAAGAAGATATGTATAAAGCCATCGATTATTCAATTCCTTATCTACCAGAAGATAAACCAAGATATCTAATGGGGGTAGGCGAACCAGTTGATATTATTGAAGGTGTTATAAGGGGAATTGATATGTTCGATTGTGTTTTACCAACCCGTTTAGCAAGACATGGTAATGTTTTTACTAAATATGGTAGAGTAAATATAAAAAATTCTAAATTTAAAGAAGATTTTACACCAATAGAAAGTGGTTGTGATTGTTACGCATGCAAACATTATACAAAAGCTTATATTAGACATCTAATCGTATCAAACGAAACATTTGGAGCTAGACTTTTATCAATTCATAATATTAGATTTTTAATTAGATTAGTAGAAGAGTTAAGGGTATGTATAAAGGAAGATAGAATATTAGAATATAAGGAGGAATTTCTAAAAAATTATGAGAGTAAAGATAAAGACAGTTGATTATAATATATACAATGACAAAAATATAAATAAAAAGATTGTTCTTATATCAGATATTCATTACTATAGCAAAAAAGATATTATTAAATTAGATAAAATATACTATAATATCAATAAAATAGCCCCCGATTATATATGTATAGCAGGTGACTTTATTGAACAAAGTTATGTAAAGAATAGTAATTACTTAGTAGATTGGTTATCATTATTATCAAAAGAATACAAAATTATAATGATTTTAGGTAATCATGAATTAACTGTATACCATTCACATGAAAAAATAATCAATTATGAATTACTCAAAACAATTAAAAAAATAGGTAACGTTTATCTACTTATGAATGAAAATGTAATAATTGATGATATTAATTTTATAGGAATAAAATTACCATATGAATATTATTATAAGTATAATGAAGATAGTGATTATTTAATAAAATATATAAATAAACTAAAAGTATCTATAGAACAACAAAAATACAATATACTATTATGTCATTCGCCTATATCAATATTACCTAGTTATGATAAAATTGATATATTTAAAGATATTAATCTTAGTTTGTATGGTCATACACATGGTGGTATGATGCCATATATATTTAGAAAAATATCAAAAAATAGGGGAATAATAAATTCTAAAATGGAAATTTTACCTAAATATTCACATGGTTATATAAAGGATAAAAATGCTATTATATCAACAGGTATAACAAAGTTGAGTCCTAGAAACCCTCTTCATAAATTAAACTTTTTATTTAATGGTGAAATAACTACTATAAATATAACAAATAGATTGCAAAATCATCAAAATTATAGTAATATATTATAAGAGGGTGGTTAAGTTATGACTATAAATTCGTTAGGTTTAATGACACATATTTTAAATAAAAGGGAATATGTACCGATTAATTATATTCTCAATTTTATAGATAATAATATTGCGTATAGTATGCACTATACTGATATTGAACGTGAAATTATAAAAAGTCTAATATTGGCACAATTACCACATATTTTTAAAAGGTATGGTATAGTGGTATCTAAATTAGATATTATCAATTTAATAGATGCAGATTATAATATTGCCAGTGAATCGGATGTTGAAGACTTTTTAACAAATTGTGAAGGATATAATGATAATCAACTTATGGAAAGATCTTTCTTTTTAGATTTTTATAATTATTTTATCTTAAATTTTAATCCTTATATTCAAAAATATAAATCTTTAAAACAAGATAAAAGAACGCTAGATGACTATATTAAAGAAGAGATAACTGAATTATATGGTTATGATTTTGATAAAAAAAATAGTGATTGTTTTGATATTTTTCAGGTATTTTTAGCTAATCATATAGAGGATTATTTAAAAGATATTAGTGATAAAAAACGTTTAATAAAATAATCATAATATTAATTAAAACAATTGTTTACAAGGAGGACTTATGGGTAGAGCATATGAAGTAAGAAAGGCAAGTATACAAAAAACAGGAGCTGCAAAATCAAAGTTATATTCTATGTATGCTAGAGAAATATATGATGCAGCAAAAAAAGGAGGTACAGAAGTCGAAAGTAATGCCTCATTAAAAAGATTGGTTGAACGTGCAAAAAAGGAACAGGTACCTGCTGATATAATAAATAGGGCTATTGAGAAGGTAAATAGTGGGGTTTTAGAGAACTATCAAAATGTTAGATATGAACTATTCGGACCAAATGGTTCAACTGTTATTGCTGATTGTCTTACCGATAATGTCAATCGTTCCGTTAGTAGTATTAAAGCTGTTTTGAATAAATGCCATACTAAAATGGGAGCTATGGGAAGTGTTGCATTTAATTATGATAATTTATGTATAGTTGGATTTAATGGCCTTTTAGAAGAAGAAGTAATTGATATAATGATAGAAAATGATATTGATATTGACGATATTGAAAATAGAGAAGGTATGATAATATTATATGGTAATCCAAATGATTTATTTAAAATAAAGGATGCTATTACTAAGTTTAAAAACGTTGATTTTGAAATCGATGAAATTGCTATGATACCAAAAGAAAAGGTTACCCTAAACGGGGAAGATTTAGAGATATTTAATCGGATGATTAGTATGCTTGAAGAAGTAGAAGATGTAAATAATATATATCATAATGTAGAATTATAAAAATAATGGATATAAACAAAGGAATATCAAATGGTATTCTTTTTATTTAAAATACCCTATCTTTAGTGAAAGACGTTCTGGTGCCACTACGACATATTCTACTGTAAGTGGGTATTCTCTTAATGGTGTATATACTAGTGATTATGTTACAGTTTATTCATATAGCAGTGGTTATTATTATAAAACCACAGGTTCAATATTACACAAAACAGGAGAAACTTCATCAGTGGCATCGCTAGAGGAAAATGTTGTAAAATATTTACATGATTCAGAATGCAGATAATAAACAGAAGAATGTCTTAAGATGTTCTTTTGTTTGTAATGATAAATTTAATATATTTATGAACTGGGAATATTAAAATGTATAAAACTTGAATAAAATAAAACTAGTCAAATATTAAAATATTTGATATAATTACTATGGTGATATTGATGCAAGAAGCACTAAATAAGATATATGATTATGCCTTAGAAGATATAATGGGTGACAGCTTTGGAGAATATGCTAAAAGTATCATTCAAGATAGGGCGTTACCTGATGTAAGGGATGGAGTAAAACCAGTACAAAGAAGAATATTATATTCCATGTATATAAGTGGAAATACATATGATAAACCACATAGAAAATCAGCTAGAGCAGTTGGCGATATCATGGGTAAATTTCACCCACATGGTGATTCAAGTATATATGAAGCTATGGTACGTATGAGTCAGTGGTGGAAACAAACAACACCATATGTTGATATGCATGGTAACAATGGTTCAATGGATGGCGATGGGGCAGCTGCAATGCGTTATACAGAATCTAGATTAGCTAAAATCAGTAATGAACTTTTAAAAGATATTGATAAAAATACAGTTGTTTGGACAAATAATTTTGATGATACAGAAGTGGAACCAACTGTATTACCAGCTAAATTTCCTAATTTGCTTGTCAACGGGTCAAATGGAATAAGTGCTGGTTATGCTACTAATATTCCGCCTCATAATCTAGGAGAAGTAATCGATGCAACTATTAAGAGAATAGATAATCCTAGTTGTACATTAGAAAAAATTTTAGATATTGTTAAAGGACCAGATTTCCCAACAGGTGGTATAGTAGAAGGGAAAAAGGGAATAATCGATGCCTATAAAACAGGTAAAGGTAAAATAATCATTCGTTCTAAATATGAATTTGTCAAAAATAAAGGAAAAGAACAAATAATAATTACTGAGATACCTTTTGATGTTAATAAGGGTGCTTTAGCAAAAAAAATAAGTGAAATTATAATTGATAAAAAAATCGATGGTATGAGTGAATGTCGTGATGAATCCGGACGTGAAAACCCAGTTAGAATAGTTATAGATTTAAAAAAAGATGCTAATAAAGATTTAATTATAAATTATCTACTTAAAAATACAGAACTTCAAATACCATACAGTTTTAATATGGTCGCTATTGTAAATAGAAGACCAATGGAATTAGGTGTTATTCAGATATTAGATGCCTATATTGCACATCAAAAAGAAGTAATAACTAGAAGAACAGAATATGATTTAAATTTTGCAAAAGCAAGAATGCATATAGTAGAAGGTTTAATTAAGGCACTA
>CAYTKH010000093.1:0-4351 GCA_964438315.1 uncultured Muribaculaceae bacterium
ATAATATCAAATACTATGAACTTTATCTATAATAATCTTGCAAAAGTGCAAGTTTTAACCTCAATGGTGCCTAAGGCCGGACTTGAACCGGCACGGGATTTGACTCCCGCAGGATTTTAAGTCCTGTGCGTCTACCAATTTCGCCACTCAGGCACATATCGAATTACTTCGACATAATTAATTATATATTATTTTTTTAGTTAATGCAATAGTTTTTTGTGTTTTTTAATAGGTATCTAAAAAGTTTTTTATATCATCACCATTTTTATAACTAATTATAGTATTTAAATTAACTTTCTCAACACTTCTAAATATATTATATTCAATATATGGGTTAACTTTCTTAAGTTCTTTAATTAATTCCTTTATTTCTTGTCTTTTTGAATAACCTTTTTCTTCATTGGATTTTTCAGTAAAACGACAAGCACAATTTAAAAAATTTAATTTATTATAATTTTTAAAACTTATAATATCTTTCTCTCTTACTAAATATAATGGTCTAATTAATTCCATACCCTCAAAATTGCTACTATGTAATTTAGGCATCATCGTTTTAAATTCACCACTATAAAGTAAACTCATAAGTATTGTTTCAATAACATCATCATAGTGATGACCTAAGGCTATTTTATTACAACCTAGTTCTTTAGCTTTACTGTATAAACACCCTCTACGCATTCTAGCACACAAATAACAAGGATTATTTTCTATACCATAAACACTATCAAATATATCTGTTTCAAATACTGTTATGGGGATATTTAACATTTTACAATTATCTTCTATCAACTTTCTATTTTCTTTATTGTAACCTGGATCCATAACTATGTATTCTAAATCAAAATTAATTCTCCCGTGTCTTTTTAACTCCTGCATACATTTTGCAAGTAAAATAGAATCTTTACCACCAGAAATACATACTGCTATTTTATCATTTTCACTAATTAAATTATAATCATCAATAGCTTTCACAAATTGATGCCATATTTCTTTGCGAAATTTTTTAATAATGCTTTTTTCTATCAATCGACAATCTTCCATAAAATCACTCACAAATTATAAAAAGGAATAATTATTTAGTTATTCCATTTCTTTCTAAGAATTCTGTTAAACCACTATACTCATCCGCTCCAATAAGAACATCTACTAACTTACCATCTTTTACAATAAGTACCTTAGGTGTGGCCCAAAAGTTATTTGCAATTATTTTTTCATCATTATCTAATTCTAGTATTTTGTTTTGAATTTCTTCAGTAGTAACCTTAGCAATATCTAAATACTTGGTTTTATACCCATATTCTTCTTGAGCCTTTTGTAACGATGGTAAAAATTGTCTACAATAACCACATCCAGCTTGACCAACATAAATTACCTGTATTCCTTCTATTTCTTTAACTTCATCGATATCGTCAGCTGTTATTTCAGTAAACATACTAACATCGTAGGTAGAAGTTTCCTCTTCTTGTGGTTCAGGATTACTCACGTCTGCATTTGCTAGTATTAAAACAACAGTGTTAATTGTAAGCAAAGCAATGACAATGTATAAACAGATTAATATTTTTTGCATAATTTTATTATTTTCCATAATCTACCTCCATTTAAAATTTTAACATTATTATTTGTTAAATTCAATATTTTATAAACATTTTGTTATAAAATCATACCCAATATTAATTATTAATTAAAAAATCTAATTCTTATTTTGAATTAGACTAATTTAGACTGTTCTACAATATAATACCATGTAGCTGGACCTACAACACCAGTAGCATCTAATCCTGCTCTTCTTTGTAATACCCTAACAGACTGTTCAGTTAAACTATCAAAATTACCATTTACCTTTACTCCTGGAATACTATGCGTTTTTTCACAAATTTTTAAAAGAAATTTCTGAAGTCTTATAATATCATCACCAGTAAATCCCTTAGATAAAAATGCCCCTGGAAATAATTCATCTTCATATACTAAAAACTCTTTAGGAATAGTATTTATAGTTTTTTCATATGCATCAATTAAAGCACCCCATACCCTTGCATCAACTATACCTGTTGGTTCTAAATTATAAGTTTTTTGAAATGCCATAACCATTTGTTTTGTATTTTCGTTAAATGTACTGGTTAAATCTAATAATGGAATATTATCATTAAAATATGCTATTGTACTCAATAAATAATTCAATGCCCTAATATATGGTCCAGTTTGCCCTAGTTGTAATGGTTCTTTAAATATAGGAGTTATTTCTTCTATAGTTAATCCTTCTGAATAAATATCAGATATTTTTTTGACAGCATTAAAAATATACTTTATTTTATACCAAGTAGATTTATCTACTATACCATTTTCTTCCAAGTTAAAAATTCTTTGAAAAGCTCTAACTGCATTTTCTAATTCTATTGTAAAATATGGACCTGCTTCGCTTATTTTAGGTATGGCTGGATAGTTTTTACCTATTCTATTAAGCTGAATTTTTAATGTTTTTACTTCATTGCCACTACTTGATCCTAATTTAAGTGGATAATCTGGATAACTAGCTATATTCTCCATAACAGGAGCATTATATATAATTTTTACATCATTACCATAATAATACTTTAATATTTCTATAGGACTTTTACCCTGTCTAGCTAATTCTACTGTACCCCATTGTGAAAGACCATCACAAGTTGTATATTTTCCATCACAATACTGAGCAAATAATGGTTGAACTTGATCATCTTTAACGATATAGTTATTAAATATATCATCTACTATTAATGATATAGTTTCAAAAAATTGACTGTCTTCTTTAAACTTTTGATCATATGCTGGATCACTGGTTATATCAAAATTATATCCCTGTGATGGATACCACTCATTATAAATTCTATTTAATGCAAATGATATCTGTGCCAATACATTAGCCTTTATAGCGTCAGTAGGCCAAGTTGGATATATTTCGTTAGATGCAACATTTTTGATATATTCAATAAATGGTACTGTTATATTTTTAGCATCTTCATTAGGTGATCCCAAATGTACAACGATATTATTCGGTATTATAGGTGTACTAATTGCCACTATTATTCCCCCTCTTTACTAATATTAGGAACCATTTTAACATATTGTATAATCTTGACTCCACCAAACATTCCAATTGAGTATTTTTTTATTGTTTCATAATCGATACGTATAGCCGTTAAATCATAAACTGTATAATTAGAAACTTGATAATCTTTAACATTATATCCACTTACTGGAGCAGGCAATTCGATGTTGTCTATAATACCACTTGAATTAGTAGTACCTCTAAAAAATATTACCTTATTATTTCCTATATCCCTCGTTATTAATATTTCAACATTTTCAATTGGTATTGCTTGATATGCTGTAAAAGTCATTACTTTTAGATATCCAATATCTGGATTTTCTTTAATAAATTGTTGATAATCTTCTGTTGTTTTAAATTCATCATAAGTCATTAACTTCATTAATTTACCTCCCTTATCTTTAATACTTGACCTATATATAGATTATTATTTGTTAAATTATTCAATAATTTTAAACTATCTACACTAGTATCATATTTTCTTGCTATAGCATAAAGATTATCACCTGGTTTTACTGTATATGTTAAATATTCTGTTTCTTTATAACCCTCACCATAGCATTCTTTTCCTATTAATGAATCATTACCCATATTTGAATCTTTTACCTTAAGTAGTTGCCCCGGTGTAATCATTGTTGATGTTAGATTATTAATCTTCATTAGTTCATCTACTGTCATATTGTAGTTACTAGCTATTTTATATAGGCTATCGCCCACTTTCACTATATATGTTTGATACTTTATATTAGAATCTGGAATAGTATCTACATTTGATGAATTTGTAGGTATCTTTAATTCTTGATTAATAAATAAATTATTACTTGTTAAATTATTAAAGTTTTTTATAGCATCAACTGTTGTATTGTATTTTTTAGCTATGGCATATAAATTATCTCCCGCTTTAACTATATATGTTATACTATCTTGACTACCATTTATAGGTATTCTTAATTCTTGATTTATATAAAGATTATTGGTTTTTAAGTTGTTTATTCTTATCAATTCATCTACTGTCGTATTGTATCTCTTAGCAATTGTATATAGATTGTCACCTTTCTTTACAGTATATATAATTGTTGTTTCTTTTGTCGGTATTATTAAAGACATTCCCACTTTTATCGTATTTGTGCTTAATGAATTAGCATTTTTTATATCCTCAACTGGTATACCAAATTGTCTACTTATTCCATATAATGTATCCCCAGATACATTTTTTATGTAACATTTTTAAATGTAAATATAATATCTATCGTTTTATCTTGATAG
>CAYTKH010000094.1:0-4272 GCA_964438315.1 uncultured Muribaculaceae bacterium
ATCCTTCTGCTGGAGTAGCAAGACAAGTAAAATTCAAATTATATTCCTTACTATATTCATCACATTTTTTACGGATAAAGCCAATTATTTCTAAACCTAATTTTTGAGCTTTTTCACTTTCACCATGATGTTCACCAATTAAAGCTTTTAGACACTCAGCAAGTCCAATAAAACCAATTGATAAAGTACCATGTTTTAAAATTCTTCTAATTCGATCGTTTGGTTTTAATCTCTCTGCATCATTCCATATTCCTTGACCAAGTAAGAATGGAAAATTATTCACATGCTTAGTACATTGTATTTCAAATCTTTCTAGTAGTTGATCTTTAACAAGTTCGATAAGATTTTCAAGTTCTTCATAGAATCCTTTCATATCGGCTTTTTCACGTTCTTTTAAAGCTATACCATATTTAATACCCAATCTAGGCAAGTTCATTGAAGTAAAAGATAAATTACCACGACCAGTTACTATTTCTCTATTTCTATCTGTTACATCACCAATGACTCTAGTACGACAACCCATATATGCTATTTCAGTATTATAATCATCAGCCTTATAATAAGGTAAGTTATGAGGTGCATCGATAAACGAGAAATTTGGAAATAACCTTTTAGCTGATACTTTACATGATAATTTAAATAAATCATAGTTAGGATCTTCAGGATTATAGTTTACTCCTTCTTTTACTTTAAAAATGGATATAGGAAATATTGGTGTTTCACCGTGTCCTAAACCAGCATCGACAGCAAGTAGGTAATTTTCGATAACCATTCTTCCTTCTTTTGATGTATCTGTACCAAAATTAATAGAAGAAAACGGTACTTGTGCACCAGCTCTTGAATGCATAGTATTTAGATTATGTACAAATGCTTCCATCGCCTGATAAGTTAAACGATCCGTTTTAATTAAAGCTTTTTTATAGGCATCTTCAAATATCTTTAATACTTGTTTTGAATCTTTATATATAGGTTCAAATATGTTTATATTAAATTCGATACTATCTAATTTATCTACCTCTTTAGCTATTCTATCCATATTTACAAAGCTTATAAAATCGCTATAGTCTAATAAATCATATAAAGTTTGTTTAAATTCTTTTTTAAACGTCTCTAAAACACCTGGTGCCATGTAATAATCAAATGCTGGAATACTTTGACCACCGTGTTGGTCGTTTTGATTAGACTGTATAGCAATAGCTGCTAAAGCACTATATGAAATAATTCCTTTTGGTTTTCTTAAGTATCCATGTCCTGTTGTAAAGCCATTTTTAAATAATTTTTCTAGATTGATTTGACTACATGTAGTAGTTCCCATTGCTAGAAAATCCATATCGTGAATATGAATATAACCACTATCATGTGCTTCTGCAAATTTTGGTTTCATCAAATATGCTTTGGCGAATTCTTTTGAAATATTACTACCAAAATGTAGCATCGTCCCCATAGCGGTACTACCATCAACATTAGCATTCTCCCTTTTTGTATCTTCTTCACCAGATGTTTTTAATGCCAAATTTTCTAAAGTCTTTAAAAATTTATGAGTTTTCTTTTCGTCAAAAAATAGTAATCTCGATTGATTTCTTCTATCACGATACTCTGAAAAAGATTTATAGACATCCTCATAACCTTTATTTTGTAATTCTTGTTCGATTAAATCTTGAATTTCTTCAATTCTAATCTTTTCTTCATATTCTTTTTCAATCTTTTTAATAACAGCTTGATATACTTTTTGAATATCTTTTTCTGAATACTTATATTCACTTGTATCTAATTCATCGTTGTATATAGTAACGCTATCAAATCCTTTTTTTATAGCAAGTGCTATTTTTGACCCATCAAAATCCACTTTTTTTCCATCTCTTTTTACAACTTTGATGTCTGTTGTTTCTTTTTCTAATACTGGCATAAAATCCTCCTACTTTGTTATTACATTTTTATTGTAGTCCCTTTTATCGATATGTGTCAATACTTTTTTTGAAAAAAATATGAATTTATGTTCGCCAATGTTGTTTAACCCTTATTTTGTAACATTTTTTTAAAAAAATATTTTTAACTTTTTTTGGTTTTTTATTTTTTTTATATATTATTTTTGTTTTTTTCTTATTTTATAAGGTTTTTTGTTTTTTATCAATCTACATTTTTGGCATTTTTAAATATTTTGTTTTTTAAAAAAATCAATTTTTTTGATTTTTTTAACCATGTTAGATATGTAGAATATAATATTTTAGGAGGAGATTTGATGTTTAATTTTAGTGATAGTTTTTTTAATAGAGTTGAGAGAAAAACTAATGTTAATAAAGATACTATTTTAAATCTTGCAAAGAAGTTACAAGCAGGTGATATGAAAGACGAAAATAATTTAAAAGAAGTTATTCATGAATTAAGTGCTCTAACAGGAAGAAGTGTATCTAAAGAACAGGAAGATAAAATTATCAGTGCTATTAAAAACGATAAAGTACCCGACAATATTGATAAACTTATATAGATATATATCCTATATATAATATGATTAATTTACTTTTTATAAATTAATTAACATTCTATACTTTCTTGCATATAAAGTTAATTTTTACATATAGTTTACTAGAAAGTAGGGATTAAATGGAAAAAGTAGATATAATTAAAAGTATTACGGCTCGTACTAATGGTGAACTATATTTAGGAGTTGTTGGTGCTGTTAGAACTGGTAAATCGACTTTTATAAAAAAAGTAATTGAGAATTTGGTTGTACCTAATATAGAGGATGAGTATGAAAGAAAACGTGCTTTAGATGAGATACCGCAATCAGCTCAGGGTAAAACCATTATGACAACTGAACCTAAATTCGTTCCTAGTAATGGTGCTAATATTAAAATTGACGATTTTAGTGCTGATATAAGGCTCATCGACTGTGTTGGTTACGTTATACCAGGTTCAGCTGGATATGAGGATGAAAATGGGCCTAGATTAGTTAAGTGTCCATGGTACGATGAGGAAATACCTTTTATCGAAGCTGCTGAAATAGGTACTGAAAAGGTTATTCGTGATCACTCTTCTATCGGAATTGTAATTACTACAGATGGTTCTTTTGGTGAAATATCAAGAAGTAATTATGTTGAGGCTGAAGAAAGAGTTATATCTGAACTTAAAGAGATAGGAAAACCTTTTATTGTCGTTTTAAATTCTAATCATCCAACATTACCAGAAACAGAAAGATTAGCTGAAAAGTTAAGGGGAGAATATAAAGTACCTGTTCTACCTATCAGTGTTGAAAATATGAGTCAAAAGGATATTTACAATATTTTAAAGGAAGCATTATACGAATTTCCTGTTTTAGAAGTTAAAGTTGATATGCCAGAATGGATTGCTTGTTTAGCTCCTAATAATTGGCTTAAAAAAATATATATTGATAAAATAAAGGAAAGTGTAACTGAAATTGATAAATTAAAAGATATCGACAAAATAACCAGTCACTTTGAAGACTCTGAGTATATTGATAAGGCATATTTATCTGATGTTGATACTAAAACTGGTATTGTAACAGTGACTCTTAATTGTAAACCTGGATTATATAATGAAGTGTTAAAAGATATAATAGGTGCCCCTATAAGTAGTAAAACTGATTTACTTAGATTATTTCAAGAGTACAACGAGGCAAAGGTTGAATACGATCAAATTAAATCAGCTCTTAAGATGGTAAAACAAACAGGTTATGGTGTTGCTTGCCCTAGTTTAAGTGATATGAAATTAGATACTCCTGAGATTATTAAACAAGGTAGTCGCTATGGCGTTAAATTAAAAGCTACTGCCCCATCTATTCATATGATTAGAGTCGATGTTGAATCTACTTTTGAACCTGTTATTGGCTCAGAAATTCAAAGTAAGGAACTTATTAATTATCTAATGAAGGATTATGATACAAATCCAGATAATATTTGGAAGAGTGAAATATTTGGTCGTAGTTTAGATGTTATTGTTAAAGAAGGCATTCAAGCAAAACTTTCTTTACTACCTGAAAATGCTAGATATAAGTTATGTCAAACTTTAACTAAGTTAGTTAATAAAGGTTCTGGAAATCTATTTGCAATTGTAATATAAAAAATCTATCATATTGATAGTTTTTTTTGGTTAAAAGTTAATACCTTATTATTTGAGAGTTAAAATCACAAACATCATCTAATACTTTATGTATTACTTTTTCATATTTATTTTATAATTATAAGCTTAATAATATAATGATAAAGATATCTCCTTTTTACATTTCGTTTTATTGCATTAATTATATACCATTTT
>CAYTKH010000095.1:0-4247 GCA_964438315.1 uncultured Muribaculaceae bacterium
AATTGTGTCTAAATTACAGTATTATACCGAAGAAGAATTAACGGAAATCATAAAAAGAACATCAAGAGTATTAGATTCTAATATTGATATAAAAGCAGCTAGTGAACTTGCAAGAAGAAGTAGAGGAACACCTAGAATAGCAAATAGGCTATTTAGAAGAGTTAGGGATTATGCCCAAGTATTAAACGACGGTAATATCGATTTAAAGATAACTAAAATAGCATTAGATAATCTTAAAGTTGATAGTTTAGGTCTAGATGATACTGATTACAATTTGCTTAAAAGCATCATAGAAAAATTTAATGGTGGACCCGTTGGAATCGAAGCTATAAGTGCATCAATTGGTGAAGAGCAAACTACAATAGAAGATGTATATGAACCATATCTATTGCAAATAGGACTACTTAAAAGAACATCAAGAGGTCGTATCGTAACAGAAAAAGCTTATGAACATTTAAATATCCAAATAAAAAAATAATGAACGAAGCTACATTTATAATGTAGTTTTTAAGACGGATAATTCGATAATTAAATCCATATTATCGTCACTATGAACGATGTTTTTGTGTATAATATTACACTTACTACATCTATAAATAATCTTATAAGTATCTCTAAATTTTTCAATACCAATAGGTTTAAGTAGACCTAAACAATTATTAGCTCTATCACCAGGATTGATATCAACATGTTTAGAATATAGACAATTAGGGCAGTGGTCACGAGCTGTATAAGAAGATTTATTAACCTCAAAACCACAGTTTTCACATATAAAATTGTCATTAATCATATTAAATTTTTTCATAAGAACTCCATTCATTATATTAAAATTTTAAGTTATCATCATTTTAATTATAACAATAATATGGTATAATTGTAAAGAAAGAGTGATGTTATGTATAAAGTAACTATTGATAACTTTGATGGACCACTAGATTTATTATTACATCTAATTAAAGAAGACAATATTGATATTATAGATATAAGTATAGAAAAAATAACCAAACAGTATTTAGACTATATCACTGCTATGGAAAATATGAACTTAGATATTGCAAGTGAATATTTAGTTATGGCAGCAGAATTAATAGAGATGAAATCAGCTATTTTACTACCTAAAAAGGAAATTGTAGAAGATATTGAAGAAGATCCAAAAGAAAATTTAATAAATAGATTGTTAGAATATAAAAGATATAAAGAAGTTACAAATGGTTTTAAAGAATTAGAAGAAGAAAGAAGATTTATATATACAAAGGATTGTGAAAATTTAGATAACTACCATAGTAATAGTGACATTAATTTAGGAGATATTACTCTAGATAATTTAATGGAAGCATTCGCTAATTTTTTAAAGCGTAAGGAATTAGAAAAACCACTTAATACTAAGATAACTAAAAAAGAGTATTCTATCTCAAAACGTAGTTATGAAATTAAAAACATCCTAATGAAAAAGAAAAAAGTAGAATTTGAAGAATTATTTGATGTATTAAGAAAAGATTATGTAGTAGTCACCTTTTTGTCTATTTTAGATTTAGCTAAAAAACAAGAATTAATAATAAAGCAAGAAGAAAATTTCAATAAAATTTATCTATCTTTAAAGGAAGTGAAGTAAATGAATAAAACAGCTATAATAGAAGGAATCTTATTTATTGTTGGTGAAGAGGGTACCACTTTAGAAAAAATAAAAGAAATATTAGAAGTAGAAGATGAAGAACTTAATAGTTTGATAGAAAAATTAAAAGAGGAATACAGTAAAGAAACAAGAGGTATCAATTTAGTAATACTAGGTAATAAACTTAAACTTGCAACCAAAAAAGAACATCATGAATATTATGAAAAATTGAAATTAGAAGATGATAGTATCCTAAGTCAAGCAGCTTTAGAAACTCTAGCTATAATAGCATATAATGGACCGATAACAAGAGTTAAAGTAGATGAGATAAGAGGTATAAATAGTAGTCATATGATAAGGAGGTTACTATCTAGAGATTTAATAAAAGAAATGGGAAAATCAAATGACCCAGGCAGACCAAATTTATACGGTGTTACAGATCAATTTTTAGATTATTTTGGTTTATCAAATATTTCTGAATTACCAAAATTAGAGGAAATAGAAGATAATGATATAGAAGAGGATTTATTTGAATCAAAATATAAAGAAAATATAGAGTAATTTAGGTAAAATAATATGAAAACACAATTAAAGTTTAGTGATGATTTTAATAAAATTATAGATGATATCCCTATATGGAAAAATGAAAATGATATAGATTTAGATGTTATAAATTTTATAAAAAATACATCAGATAATAGAATTATTTATGAAATCGATACAGATAAATACCGTTGTAGTAAATGTTTAAAAGTATTAGATGGTTTTTATTGTAAAAAATGTAATAAACAACATATAGAAAAAGAATTAGGTGATAAAGGGGTAACTACTACTATAGAAGAGGATATTAAAGATTATACTAATTTTGTAGATGACATTTTCTATTATGTATTTGACATAGTAGAAAATTATATTATTTTATATTTATTAAAAGAAGAAATAACATATTATAATCCAATAACAGTCGGTCCATATAAAAATAGTTCCATTAGTATACTAGAAACATATAAGGTAAAAAAAGAAGGAATTATAAACTTAAAAGATAATACATATACATCATATGTAAATATGTTTAATAATGTTGAAAAGTACGAAAATAATTTAGGTGAAAGTTACGTATATTTAGATAATTTAGAAAAATTAAAAAATACAATATACAAATATAGTTTTATATGGGAATGTAAAGATTATTTAAAATTGTATTGTGATATATCATTAGCTACATTAACGTTACTTCCTCTTTATATTAAAGAATTTGAATACTTAGTAAAATACAAACTTTATGCTTTAGCATTTACATCAAAAGGTAAAATAAAAAAAGGCAAAAATTTTAAAGAAATATTTGGTATAGATAGAAAGTATCTACCATTTATGGTAGAAAATAATATTGATATAGAGCAACTTAGAGCTTTAAAATTAAGCCCTACTTTTGATATGGAAGAGGTAAAAAATATAGCATTTAGACTTTATCCATATAAATATTTAATTAATGATATAAATTTAAAATATAAAGATATAAGAAATTATCTTAAAAGTCTTAATTTAAATTATGATGATTATTTCTACGAATATTATGATTATATAAGAATGGCTAAAGATTTTGGATATGATATGAAAGATAAAAAAATTTTATTTCCAAAAGATTTAATAGAAGCACATGATAGATTATATTTACAAACCGAAGTCATTAATGATCCTAATATTGATTTAAAAATTAAAGAAATAGCTGCTTTAGCATCTATTAACAATTATGATGATGGAAAATATGTTATTTTTCCAGCAGATTCTATTAAAAGCTTGATTGAGGAAAGTAGACAACAAAAAAACTGTGTTCGCACATATTCTAAATTAATTATAGAAGGAGAATGTCAAATATATTTTATGAGAGAAAAAAGTAATATAAATAAATCGCTTGTTACAATAGAAGTAGTAGAGGATAGAATTGTTCAAGCTAGGGTTAAATTTAATGAACAACCTAGCGAGGAACTTAAGAAAATATTAGATATATGGCAGATTAACCTAGTTGTTATAAAGAAAAATTAAAAAATGTTGTTTATTTTTTGTACATTTTAAAAAAATATGATATAATTTAAATGTACTTGCCAGCCTGGCGGAATGGTAGACGCGATAGACTCAAAATCTATTATCAGTAATGATGTGAGGGTTCAAGTCCCTTGGCTGGTACCATATTGATAGAAAACTCGAATTTTATGTTTCGAGTTTTAATATACTTTAAATTGTTGTATAATATATTTGTAGTAACTTAGTTAAATTTTTATCAGGAGTTTTTAATGACTAAAGAAATAGTTCAATCAGAAATTAATGTAAATGATAGTAAAATAAGTATAATAAGAATAGAAAATAATGAATACATATCTTTAACTGATTTGGCAAGATATGCAGATGAAGATGATCCTAAATATCCTATACAAAATTGGATGAGAAATAAAGATGTTATTGCTTATTTAGGTTTATGGAAAAAATTAAATAATGAAGACTTCAAAGGTGTCGAATTCGACATCTTTAAAAGTGAAGCTTGTAGTAATAAATTTAAAATATAACCACAAAAGTGGATTAAAGAAAATGAAGCGTACCAGTATAAACTTGATTGGTCTGCTAACAGAATGCTTGCAAA
>CAYTKH010000096.1:0-1875 GCA_964438315.1 uncultured Muribaculaceae bacterium
AAATTTAAAAAGAGAAATTATTTTAGAACATTATCAAAATCCTAAAAATAGAGGATTAATAGAAGATTCTAGTTATATAAAAGTTAATACCAATAATGAAAGTTGCATCGATGAGATAGATTTGATGATAAAAGTAGAAAAAGATATAATAATAGATGCTAGATTTGATGGCGAAGCATGTGCAATATGTACATCGTCAACATCGATCATGATAGATAGTATCATTGGTAAAACAGTAAAAGAAGCTTTAGAAATATTAAATAATTTTACAAATATGATAGATGAAAAAGAATATGATAAAAATATATTAGGCGAGGCAGTTGTATATGATGATACTTATAAACAACCAAGTAGGAAAAAATGTGCTTTGCTTCCATGGTGGGGATTAGAAAAAGCCATTAAAATTAGTCAAAAATAACCCCCTATAAAACTAGTTACTTCTAGTTTTACATAATATAATAATAAAGGTGATTTAATGAAAATACTAGAAAAATCTTTAGATAAAGAAAAAGTAATCGAAATTTCTAAAATCAAAAAAGAACCAAAGTGGATGTTAGATTTCAGATTAAAAGCATTTGAAAAATTTAAAAATCTGTCTAATCCAAAATTTGGACCAACTTTAGATATAAATTTTGAGGATATTACATATTATAAGAAAATGACTGACAAGGTAAGTAGTAAATGGTGTGATGTAAATAACAATATAAAAGATACCTTTGATAAAATAGGCTTAATAAAAGCTGAAAAAAATTATTTGGATGGAGTAGGTGCACAATTTGAAAGTGAAGTTGTATATCATCATATGATTGAAGAATTAAAAGAAAAAAACGTAATCTTTTGTGATACAGATACCGCACTTAAAAAGTATCCAAAGCTATTTAAGGAATATTTTAATAACCTAGTAAAATATGATGAAAATAAATATACTGCTTTAAATGGTGCAGTATGGAGTGGTGGAACATTTATATATATACCACCCAATACTAAGATAGATAGACCTTTACAAAGTTATTTTAGAATAAATTCAAAGAATATGGGACAATTTGAAAGAACGATTATAATAGTAGATGAAAATAGTATAGTACACTATATGGAAGGTTGTACAGCCCCTACTTATACATCAGATAGTCTTCATGCGGCGGTAGTTGAAATATACGTAAAAAAAGGGGCTAAATGTAGATATACAACGATACAAAACTGGTCAAGTGATGTTATAAATCTTGTAACAAAACGAGCTATAGTAGAAGAAAATGGTAGCATGGAATGGATTGATGGTAATATTGGTTCAAAAATAAATATGAAATATCCATGTTGTATTCTAAACGGCCAATATGCAACAGGAAATTGTATAAGTATAGCGGTTGCAAATCAAAATCAAATTCAAGATGCAGGAGCTAAAATGATTCATCTGGCCCCATATACTAAAAGCTCTATAATAAGTAAATCAATAGCAGCAGGTGGTGGTAATGCCAGTTATAGAGGACTAGTAAAAATAGCAAAAAAGGCCAAAAACTCAAACAGTATTGTTAAATGTGATACCATTATTGTCGACAATATTTCAAAAAGCGATACGATACCAACTAATATTACATTAAATGATAGTTCTACAATAGAACATGAAGCAACGGTATCTAAAATAAGTGAAGAAAAATTATTCTATTTAATGAGTAGAGGGATAAGCGAAGAGAAAGCTAAGGAACTAATAATAATGGGCTTTATAGACCGCTTTAGGGAAGAATTACCTATGGAATATGCTGTAGAATTAAATCGTTTACTAAAAACTTAAAAAAATTACAATTTGATAAAAAATATTCAAATCTTTTCAAAAAATAAGTATTTATAGTTCAAAAAAGAAAATCTAGTGTTTAAAATTTT
>CAYTKH010000096.1:1885-4119 GCA_964438315.1 uncultured Muribaculaceae bacterium
ATATGCTGTAGAATTAAATAAGTTGATGAAAATGTATTTTTAATATAATTTAAAAAAATGTAACAAAATTGATAAAAAATGTTTAAGCAGAATTTAAAAAATTGTCTGCTTTTTTGTTATTTAACCTTAAAAATTACAATTTGAAATTAAAGAAAAAAACATTTATAGTGAATGTGAAAGGAGGTTTATATATGTTAAATCAAACCGTTATAGTAGGTAGACTTGTTAAAGAACCAGAATTATATGAAACAGAAAATGGTAACAAAGTTACAAATATTACTTTAGCAGTACCTAGAAGCTATAAAAATGTTGATGGTGAATATGACACAGATTTTATATCATGTACCTTATGGAAGGGTATCGCAGAAAATACAGCAGAATATTGTCATAAGGGAGATCTATTAGGTGTCAAAGGACGTATTCAATCTAGAATAGTCGATTTAGATGAAAATACCAAAAGACAAACTATCGAACTGGTAGCAGAAAAAATAACATATCTTTCTAGTAAAAAGAAAGATTAATGTAAACTTGACACTCTATATTATAATAATTATTGCCGAATATCAATTATTTAATATATAATAAAAATGGTGATAATATGAATATAATAAATATAATTACAAAGAAAAAAAACAATGAACAATTAACTTATGAAGAAATAAAGTATGCTGTAGAAAGCTATCTATCTGGTGATATTAAAGACTATCAGATGAGTAGCTTGCTTATGGCTATCGTTATTAATGGCATGACCGAAGAAGAAACTATCAGCTTAACAAAAGTCATGATAGAAAGTGGTGATACATTAGATTTGAGTGATATTAGTGATGTTGTAGTAGATAAACATTCAACAGGTGGAGTAGGTGATAAGACTACATTAATCTTAGTACCACTCGTGGCGTCCACCGGTTTAAAAATAGCTAAAATGAGTGGTAGGGGTCTAGGTCATACAGGTGGAACAATCGATAAATTAGAAGCTATAGAGGGTTTTAAAGTAAATTTAGAAGAGGAGGAATTCAAAAAACAAATCAAAGAAATAGGATTAGCAGTAATAAGCCAAACTTCTAATTTAGTTCCAGCTGATAAAAAGATATATGCCCTAAGGGACGTAACTGGTACAACCGAATCAATTCCTCTAATAGCATCAAGTATTATGAGTAAGAAAATAGCTAGTGGAGCTAATATTATTGTAATTGATGTTAAAGTAGGAAATGGAGCCTTGATGAAAAATATAGAAGACGCTAAAACTTTAGCTAATCTAATGATAAAGATTGGATCTTCTTACAATCGTAAGGTCGTATGTGTACTAACCGATATGTCAGAACCATTAGGTTGTGCTATCGGTAATGGTTTAGAAGTTGTTGAAAGTATCGAATTATTAAAAGGCAATGGACCATCAGATTTAAAAGAACTTGTTTTAACTTTAGCGACTGAGATGGTTAGTTTAGGAAAAAATATTTCTAAAGTGCAAGCTAAAGAGGAAGTTCTAAACAATTTAAATAATGGTAAAGCTTTAGAAAAATTCAAACAGTTAGTATCATATCAAAAAGGTGATTTGAATAATATTAATATATCTAGTAACACTATATCTATTAAAAGTTCAAAAACAGGATTTGTAAGAAGTATTGATGCTCTTAAATTGGGAGAATTATCTAGAATATTAAAAGCTGGTAGAATAAATAGTGATGATGTTATTGATTATGGTGTAGGTATCGTCTTAAATAAAAAGGTAGGAGATTATGTTTTAGAAAACGAGGAATTATTAAAAATATATTTTGATGATATTTTTGATGATGAAGATAAAAAAGTAAATTTAGGTGAAATAAATACTTATTTCGACATAGAGGAAAGTTCTGATAATACTAAAAAATTAATTATTGACATAATTAGTTAGTGTCAAATTATGTCAATTTTTGTTAAAATACTTGTAAACAATAGTAAATGTGTTATATTCTTATAATAGAGAGGTGATAATATGATATATCCTTCAATTGATAAACTATTAGGTGAAGTTGGATCAAAATACTTATTAGTCAATTTAGCATCAAAACGTGCCATGGAAATAATATCTAATAATAATCTTCAACTTAAAGAAAAGAATTATGTATCTAAAAAGCCTATAGGAAGAGCATTAGAGGAAATATCCAAAAAATTAATACAAATTGATTAGTATTAGTTTTTTGTTAGTGTAAAGAGTTTTGGGGTAAAAAGATAAAAAAGTTGAATTTTATAATAAA
>CAYTKH010000097.1:0-4017 GCA_964438315.1 uncultured Muribaculaceae bacterium
AAATTCACCTTGATATTTAGCTCCTGCGATTAATGCACCCATATCTAGTTCCCATATACGTTTGTTTTTTAAACTATCTGGAACATCACCTTTAACTATACGGGATGCTAATCCTTCTACAATAGCAGTTTTACCTACACCAGGTTCTCCTATCAATACAGGATTATTTTTTGTTTTTCTAGAGAGAATTCTTGTAATACTCCTTATTTCCTCATCCCTACCTATGACTGGGTCTATTTTACCTTCCTTAGCATCTTTAACTATATCTCTACCATATTTTTCTAATGCTTTTTTTTCTTCCATGTTCATGTAATCATCCCTTTCATTTTATGATTATAATACTTATTTTAGCACTTGTCAATACCGAGTGCTAAAATAATGCTAAAAAAAAAATAATCATAAGATTATTTTCTCACTGCACCTATAGCATCTTCTTCTGGGGTTACTTCTTGAGGATTAAGCTGTGCTGTTAAACCTACAAGCATACTTCTTAAATTAGCATATTGTCTATTTAAACTTTCATGTTCTTCAGATAATTTTTGGTATTCTTCACGAGAAACATATTCAGTTTGTATAACACCATTTAATCTTGTAATTTCATCATCTTTTGTTTGAACACTATCTACTAATGTACGATATTGTTTATCCATTTCTGTTAATCTTCTTCTTAAATCATCGTTTTCTCTTGTAGAATCTTCATATTTTCTAAGGTAGGTGTTGTAATTTTGTTGAGCAAGTCCTAATTTTTTGGTTTCATTTTCTCTTGCTCTTTGTTCTGCCCTAAATTTGCTTTCTTGTTGTGATAAAGATTCTCTATATTCTACTTGCATTTGTTTTACAACTTCATTTGATGTATAGTCACTAGCTATTGTTTCTTGTTGTCCTCTAATAACATCACTTAATTCTGTATTTTTTGAATTAGCTTCTTCTAAACTTCTATTTAATTCAACTTTTTCTTTATCTGATTCTTCTAATTGCCCTTTTAGGCTTTCATTTTCAGTAGAAATATCTGTATATTTTTGTTTTAAATCTTGGAATTGTTGTTGATAGTATTCATTTGTTTCTGCAATTAATGTCATATAAGAGCTAACCATTTTCTCTACAACATCTTGAACATCTTTTTTAAATCCACCTATTAATTCTGTTGCCTTATCTGTAGAGAAGAAATCACCAAGGTTAAATGAAGTTTCATCTATTACTTCAGTATCTTGACTAGTTCCAGTATTTCTAGCTATATCTTCTTCTATTGTTGTATGACTTACTGGATTCAATTCTTCTTCACTACCTACACTAACTGATTGTCCTAAATCACTTGATTCTGTTACTATAGTTTGTTCACTAGATTTTTTACAATATTCACATACTCCTTTTTCTGCTTTCTCTTGATATGGCACTGGTTGCACTTCAACTTCTTCTGTTAAACTTGGAAGTTCTGAAGGTTCTGAACCAAAATTTCTTACATCCGCTTCCAAAGTGGAATCCATACTTGAAACATTCATGGCATTGATTGCATCTTCATAAGTTTGTGAAGTTGTTTCTTGATCATAAACTTTACTTAACAAATCAACATATTCTTCTAATTTACCTTTAAACCAAAGTTTTTCTTTGATTCTATCTATATTATTATGTCCAAATTGTCCTATAACCGTTCCATCTGAAAAAGTTGTTTCTTGATCATCAAATTTAGGAGTATAACCATTACTTAACAAATCAACATATTCTTCTAATCTATTATCTTCAAAACAAAGTCTTTCGTTGATTTTATCTATATTATTATGCCAAAATTGTCCTATAACCGTTCCATCTGAAAAAGTTGTTTCTTGATCATCAGGTTTAGGAGTATAACCATTACTCATCAAATTAACATATTCTTCTAATTTATCTTTAAGCCCAAGTTCTTTAGTACCATGTAGTATTTCTTGTACTTCGCTTGCTAATTGTTCAGATTTCAAAACTCCTACTTCGCCACTTTCTGTGCTAGCTGGTTGTCTAAAATCACCTAGAGTTAATTCCTGTTTCATTCCATTATCAGCACCATAATCATTAAGCGATACACCTTCTAAAAAACTTCGTTTATTATTATATTCATTATATAAATCAATTAATCTTTGATTTTTAATATCCCCTAAATAAGTCTCTGTTGTTTCCCTAATGCCACTTAATTCATTTGCAACTTTATTAAATTCTGTTGTTAAATCGATCATCTGATCTCTTAGTTTATCACTATCCTTAGCATTAATATTTTCATCTTTAAGACAAGACTGTATATCAACAATTTGTTCATTTAATTTTTTAGCTTTTTCTTCTAGATTAGTTATAACACGATTTTTTTCATTTTGAAGTTCACCTTTTACTCTTACTAATTCTGCTTGCATTTGTGGTACTGATGAATTATAAAACTTGTTAAAACTCTTCTTTGTTCTATGATTAATCCACATATTTTTAATAATACTTGGTATTTCAGATAAAGTTTTAGCTCTTTTACCAAAATGTTTTATTCCTTTACTTGTATTTACTTTAGCAACATCAATTGGTTCCCCACTAAAATCGATAGTATATTTACTACCATTTTCTCCATATACATATTCATTCATAATTAAACCTCCTCTGATTCATCAACAATTTTTTTCATAAGATTTTTAATAACATTCCATTCGTTATCATCTTTAATATTTTCAAGAACATAACTACCATCTTTTTTAGTTACTACTATTGATGTATGTAATGTTGCCAAATCTTCTTCATCTTCTTCTTCAAATTTATATACTATGTAACTTTTATTAAATTCTTCTATATTAAATTGCATAATAACGTCAGCTTCAAATTTTTCACCTTTTTTATTCTCTATTGTTATTTTTTTATCCATGATTAATCCCTCTATTCTTATAACTTATAACAATTTAATTTTACCATAAAAAAGGAGGTTCTTTCAACCTTTTTTCATTAATTTATAAAAAAAGAACTAAATTTTAATTATTCAGTATGATTTTTATTTTTTATATATTCTCTTAGCATCTTAGTCAAAGCTCTTTTTTCGATTCTGGAAACGTAACTTCTTGATATATTAAGCTCTTTGGCAATCTCTTTTTGTGTAATAGGATCTTTATCATCTAATCCATATCTCTTAATAATTATTTCTTTTTCTCTAGCATTTAAAACTTTAAAATAATCCTTTAATAATCCCAAATTATTTTTATTATACATATCTAAAGCGAAATCCGGTTTTGGTGTTTTAAGTATATCTAAAAATGTTATTTCATTTCCTTCTTTATCAAAACCTATCGGTTCATTTAGGCTTATATTTTTACTATTTTTCTTGTCACTTCTAAAATACATTAATATCTCATTCGCCACTATCACTTGAAAGAACGATTTTGCCGTTATGTGTTGCTGATAATCCGTCTTGTACGTTGCTATCATCATCAAATAGTTGTGGTTTAGTAGTTATTGTGTGATTTCTACTACCGATTAAATCCATATATATTTTTTTGCCGTCCGTTTCCATATTACCTACAAATAATTTGATTAGATTACGTTTACTTACAATATCTAATTCATCAAACCTACAAATATATTTAGTTAATATTTCAAAAACAACTTTTGCTGTTTCTTGGTCATTAATGATTTGATTAGGTTGTTCTTGCTTTAATTTTTGTATATTGGTTGCTATTTCAATGTTTTTACGTTTTAATTCTTTCATTTGTGCTTGTACCACGTCAAAGATTTCATCATCAACAATCGCTAAACGATTAGCAAGATTTTTTATTTCGCTTTCATTCTTACTATAATTACGTTCTAATACTTGTAATTCATCATTTTTTGTTTTGTTATCATAATCGTTGTCAGTTGCGATTTCTTCTATTGCTTTGTAAAACTCACTTGTTGGATTTGCTAATTCTTTCATACCACGCATAACTAACTCATCGGCTTCATTTCCGTTTATATTTTTACAAGAACATTTTTCGCCTTTACTTTTCATTTTTAAATCGCATATATAGTCAAACCTTAAATGGCCGT
>CAYTKH010000098.1:0-4011 GCA_964438315.1 uncultured Muribaculaceae bacterium
TATCAAGACTTTCAAGAGATTATATTGGTACTGGTGAATATGTCGAAAAATGGTTTCCTGCACATGGTGTCAGATATATTGCATTAACAGATGTTATTGATACAGCTATTGATTCTACAAATAATGATATAGCACCATTTAAAGCAATATTAAATGATATGTATGCTAAAGATTTATCTAAAAAGATTCGAACTGCTCTCCATACAATGCAAATAGAAGGAAAATGGGTAGGTGGCTGTCCGCCTTTTGGATATAAGGTTGATTTAGAAGATAAGAATCATTTAGTTATTGATGAAGTAGAAGGTCCTATTATTAAACGAATATTTGATCTGTTTGTAAATGGTTATAAAATTAATCAAATAAGGGATATTTTAAATGATGAAAAAGTTCCCACATTTTCTATAACTAGGAACAGAAGTTTTGAAAGAAAAGGGAAGAGTGGCAATATTTATGGCTGTTGGTCTAATACTACTCTTAAAAAAATACTAAAAAATCGTCTCTATACTGGCGATATGATTCAAAATAGAAGAAGTAGGGTAAATTATAAATATAGAAAAATTGTTTGTAATCCCGAAGTTAAATGGATTATTAAGGAAAATACTCATGAAGCTCTAGTTGATAAAAAAATTTTTGAAATAGTACAGAAATTATTACCAAAACAAAGTCAAAGAAATGATAAAAAGGAATACTTTTTATTGGATGGAATACTTAAATGTGCGGATTGTGGTCATAATATTGGAATACGAGCAAGACGTGCTAATGGAAAAGCTACAACAGTGTGTAATTATTATCGAAAGTATAAAGTAGAATATAATTTATGTACCAATCACGGCTTTGATTATGATACTTTAGAAAACGGAGTTATAAATGTTGTAAAAAATGTTATGGATTCACTTCAAATTGATAAACTTACAAAAGTTGCTCAAAGAGAATGTAATGAAAGTAATACAATACAAGGTATAAAAAATAATATTAGCAAATTAAAAGTAGATATTAATAATCTAAAAATTAGTTTAGATAATATGTATATGGATAAGTTACAAAACAAAGTATCAGAAGAAATGTATGAAAGAGTGCATTTAAAATTATCAAAAGATATTGAAATAAAAGAAATTAAATTAAAAGAAATACAGGACTACTTATATAAAATAGAAAACAGTGGACAAACAGCAGAAGATTTACAAACTTTAGTAACAGAGTTCGTGAATGCTGAACATCCAACAAGAGATTTAATATTAAAATTAATAAATCATATTTCTATTCATGGAGATGGAAATATTGATATTCACTTCAACTTTAAAGAGTTGAATATTATTTATAAATCGCATGTTGCATAATGAATACAATCAGAGGGAATTGCTACCTTTATGACAAGTACACATAATATCACTCTTGGTATTTCTTTAACAATTGCTATAGCACTTCATAATATACCAGAAGGTATTTCAATAGCTATACCTATCTATTATGCAACTGGTAATAAGAAGAAAGCCTTATTATATACATTTATATCGGGTATATCAGAATTTATAGGTGCTATTATAACATATCTTTTTTTAACACCATTTATAAATGATAATATATTAGGATATTTATTTGCCCTTATAGCAGGTATAATGATATACATATCATTATTAGAATTATTACCTACTATAGCTAATTATAAAAGAAAAAGTAGGGTAGTAATATATATAATTATCGGTAGTATTCTTATGTTAATTAATGCTCTTATTTTATAATTATATTACCTTATTTTAACTATATTAGTAAAAAATACATTATAATGTATATTTATTAGAAGTTTTTATCTTTCTGATTACTAATTAGTTTTCTATTGAAAATTACAGTATAATAATTAAATAATTATTATATACCACTCTCCTATTAACATTATAGTAGAGTAGTAGTGTAACTAAAAAAGGAATAATTTTATTCCTTTTAAATGGGTAATTATCTTAGATCAAATGAATGAGCATCGTTAGGATCTATTTCAAATGATCTAGTAGAATCGTCTTTATTAGCATTTTTATTTGTTTTATTCATGCTAGAATCGTTCTTATTACAATTTACTTTATTATTATTGTAATTTGTTTTTGAATTCTTATTCTTTTTCATTATTCATCACCCATTTATATTATGAACTATTTAATTAAAATAATACTAAAATATATAAAAGAAAAGATACATATTAAACTTCCTATAATGTATATTATGTTAACTTTAAAAATATTATAAAACTATCAATATAAGTTGATAGTTGTTAACATCATAGCTACTAAAAAACATAACCATAATGAAATAATTATAATACCTTTTAAAGTTGATATTTTTTTATTCATTTAGATTTTCCCTCTTTATCGTGATTGTATTTCAGCTATTTTTTCTAAAACTTCAGATGCATTCTCCTCGGTAATTTTATCATAACCTAACTCTCTTAAAGCTTGTGCCTTAACAGTGTTTAATTCTAATGTACGGCTTAATTTTTCTTCTTGTTTTTGTTCTATCTGTTCTATGAATCTTCTATGTGATTCAGCTATTTTAGAATTAGTAACGCCATTATTACTTATACCTTTACTATTAAATAATGTCATAGCAGAAAACATGATACTCTCAAAAACAAACTCTTTATCTTCATCAAATACATATGCAGATGGTTTAACTAGCCCAGATGCTTTAGAAGCATAGGATAACATAAATTTTAAATCTTTATTAGTATGCATAGCTTGTAAGAAATGATATAGATAATTATATGTATAATGCATTACATCATTTCCGTCATCATCTAAATCTTCACTTATTAAATTAATTATATTTTTTAGTAACTCCCTATTACGTTTAGACATCCCATCGTAAAGAGAACCTAAATCTAGTTTGCTAGTACTAGTATTTGAAAATATATTATCAAGTTTGTCTTCTACCCTATTAATATAATCAGTATCCACTTTTATAGTATTAAGTTCATCTGACGATTTTATACCTAATAAGTTAAACAATAATATTTTTTTATCTTTAGGCCATTTATTTAAATCATCTAATTCCAAATAATTATATATCATCTGTCTAGAGACTCCTAATATTTTGGCTAATTTAACTTTTGATATACCTAGTTCATGTAAAATTTCGTTTAGTTTTTCCATATTGTAAACCTCCTATTATTATTTTATCACTTGTCCAATATTTGTCAAGTGTAAAATAATGTAAATGAATGAAAAAACTATTGACAACACCATTTTTTATAAATACCATAACTTCTCGCCGTTTTTATATACTTCGTCTATAATAGCTCCACCTAGACATTCTTCATTATTATATAGTACACATGCTTGTCCAGGTGTAACAGCTTTTACCTTACTCGGATATCTTACAATCATATAATCATCATGTTTTTCTAATGTAACTAAAACATCTTTTTGACGATATCTGAATTTAGCTGTACATTTTAAAGGAATATCGTCACTTATAAAGTTTATACTACTTACTTTACAAGCATCACTATATAAATAGTCATTATCATCTCCAACAGCTATATAAAGGATATTTTCATCTAAATTTTTACCAACAACAAACATTCTTTCTTTAAATCCCCCTATATCTAAACCTCTTCTTTGACCTATCGTATAGTGCATAAGTCCTATATGTTCACCTATCACTTCATCGGTTTCAATATTGACAATTTTACCAGGTATATTAGGTAGATAATTTTCTAAAAATTTTTTGAAATTTCTTTCTCCTATAAAACATATACCTGTTGAATCTTTTTTATTAGCTGTTACTAACCCTAATTTATCTGCAATTTTTCTTATTTCTTTTTTAGTTAATTCTCCAACAGGAAATAGGACATTTTTTAACTGTTCTTTACTAGTTTGTGATAAAAAATAAGTTTGGTCCTTGTTATCATCGATACCACGTAATAATTTACCATTCTTTAGTCTAGCAAAATGACCTGTTGCAATATAGTCTGCATCAAGTTTTTTGGCATATTTTAAAAATTCATCAAATTTAATATATTTA
>CAYTKH010000099.1:0-3911 GCA_964438315.1 uncultured Muribaculaceae bacterium
TGCCATTACAGTCTGGTTCTGACCGTATTTTGAAATTAATGGGTAGAAGATACACAAAAGAGGATTATTTAAGACTTTATAATAAGTTAAAAAATGCATTACCATATTCGTCTATAACAACAGATATTATAGTAGGATTTCCAGGAGAACAAGAAGAAGATTTTAATGAAACCTTAGATGTCGTTAATAGATGCAAATATGATTCAGCTTATACCTTTATCTTTTCTAAAAGGGAGGGAACACCAGCTATGAAGATGGAAGATAAAATAAGCTTAGAAGAAAAAGAGGTAAGATTACAAAAGTTAAATGAGCTAATAAATAACTATGCCTTAGAGGCTAATAAAAAATATATAGATAAAGTAGTAAAAGTTCTAATAGAAGGTTACTCATCAAAGGATCAAAATAAACTTATGGGATATACGGATACGATGAAGCTAGTTAATGTAATAGGTAGTAATGATAACATAGGTAAGATAGTAGATGTTAAAATAACTTCAGTAAAAACTTGGAGTATGGATGGTAAAATAGTATGAAAAAAATAGTTATAATTATTATTGTATTTTTGTTATGTTTTTCATTATATAAAGTAACAAAAAAAATAGTTGATGAGGTAATGGACCATGATAAATTAGTTATTGATGATATAAACAAGTCAAAAGAGGTAGTCGCTAAAATAAATGCTAAACAATATATTAAATCAGTAAATTTAAGTTTAGAATCTGAAATGTTTAATACAGATATCCAGTCTGGAGAATATAGGGTAGAAAATGATAAAATAATTAAAATAAATAGTGAAAATATATTTTATATAATTTATTATGATGGCCAAATTCCATCAAATGATAGTAGATTAGTTATAGAAAATAGTCAAGTTAAAAGTGCCACTTTATATATAGATGGTTATAAAATAGATTTATAAAGTAATATAGTAAAAGTAGACAAAGATAAAAAAATCTAGTCTACTTTTACTATATCACCTCAAATTTTTTTTTACATTATTTGATAATTTGAACTTGAATAATTATTTGTGTTTAAATTATCATTTTCTAATTTTGCAACCCTTTTATCTAGGCTATTTAATTGTTCATTAATGCTATTAATTTGATCATTAAAATTATTATTCATGTTTGGATTACTTGTAAATGGAATGGGATATGGCATACTATTATAAGGCATCATTCCCATACCTTGATAAGGTGGATAGATAGGATAAGGTACTGCACAATTTCTGTTATCTTGTTTCATAAACTCAACTCCTAATTAATTATATGAAATATAAAAAAAATTGTGATATAATGTTTATAAGGTGATAAAGTGGATAGTAAGATAGATTTATATTATTATGAAAAAGAATTACGAAAACAAAATGTTAAATATATAGCAGGGGTAGATGAAGTAGGTAGGGGACCATTAATAGGACCAGTTGTCGCTGCCTGTTGTATGCTTGATGAAAATTTTATTTTAGAAGGACTTAATGATTCCAAAAAACTATCGGAAAAAAAACGAAACGAATATTATGAATATTTAATAAATAACAGTATTTATGGGGTAGGAATCGTTTCGGCTGAAGAAATAGATAAAATCAATATATATGAAGCTACTAAAGTGGCAATGAGAGAAGCTATTGAACAGGTAAAAAAACAAGTACCATTAGAACATGTCTTAATTGATGCTATGAAACTTGATTTAGATATAGATTCGACATCAATTATAAAGGGTGATTCCAAAAGTATAAGCATTGCAGCCGCAAGTGTGATTGCAAAAGTAACAAGAGATAGAATGATGTATGAACTAGATAAAAAGTATCCTATGTATGGATATAAGAACCATAAGGGATATCCAACTAAAAAACATATAGAAGCTATAAAGAAATATGGATTAATAGAAGGATATCGTAAAACTTATGGCCCAGTTAAAGAAGTGTTAGAAGAGGAGATTTTAAATGCAAGATAGAATTTTAATAATGAGCCATGCATCAGATTCTGATGGAGCATTACCAGTAATTTTAACAAAATTAGTTTATAAAGAAGTAGATAATATTTTTTTAGAGGTTGATGAGACGGATGATAAAATATTGGAGTACTTAAATGACGAAATATATGACTTTATATATATGGTTGATTTAGGGATAAGTGAAGAAACCTGTAATAAAATAATGCATAGTAAATTAAAGGATAAATTTAAAATCTTTGACCATCATATAAGTAGAAAAGAAATTATTAAGTACCCTTTTGTAACACTAATAGAAACCGATGAATTAGGTATCAAACAATGCGGTACCACCATATATTACAAATATCTAAAAAGTATATGTGATAATGGCATATTAGAAAAACAAGTGACAAAAGATATAATAGAATTAGTAAGACAGATAGATACATGGGATTGGATAAAAACAAATAACATACAAGCTAAAAGAATAGAAGATTTATATAATATCGTTGGTAGAGAAAATTTCATCAAAATAATAACCGATAAAATTATAGAAAATGACACATTCTTTTTTAATGATAATGAAAAATATGTACTTAAGTTAGAACAAGACAAAATTAATAGGTATATATTAGAAAAAAAAGAAAACATTATAAAAGCTAAAATAGATGGTCATAAAGTAGGGGTAGTATTTGCCGAGCGATATCGTAGTGAACTAGGTAATGTACTTGCAAATACATATGATGGTATACTAGAATTTATCATTGTAATCAATTTAGATAAAAGCATCAGTTACCGTTCAGTAAAAGATAACGATGTAAGTGTCTTTGCTAAAAAATATGGTGGAGGAGGACACAAAAATGCTAGTGGTAGTAGCATTAATGGTAAAATAAAAACTAAAGTTATCAAACTATTGTTTAGTGAGGTGGAAATTTTAGATGAAAATTGAAAGAATTAAAGTAGGTCTTTTAGAATGCAACTGTTATATATTAACTAAAAATAACCAATCATTAATTATCGATCCAGGTGATGAAGTTGATAAAATAGTAGAAACGGTAGGAAATAATCAAGTAATTGGAATATTAATTACCCATTATCATTTTGACCATATTGGGGCATTAAATGAAATAAAACGTAAATATAATGTCAAAGTTTATGACAAAACAAATTTAAAAGAGTATAATAAAATAGGAGATTTTGTATTTAAAGTGATCGATACTAAAGGACATACGGAAGACTCAATCACGTACTATTTTGAAGAAGAAAAAATAATGTTTACGGGTGATTTTCTATTTAAAGGTACGATAGGTAGAACTGATTTAGATGGTGGAAATATGAGTTATATGTTAGATAGTATAAAAAAGATAAAACATTATTCTAAAGATATATGTATATATCCAGGTCATGGAGAAGAAACGACTCTAGAAGAAGAGATATTAAATAATGTATATTTAAAGAAAGGATAAAATAATATGAGTTTAATAAAAGATATAAAAGCAAGAGAAGTTTTAGATTCGAGAGGCAATCCAACAGTCGAAGTAGATGTAATATTAGAAAGTGGGGTTATTGGTAGAGCAAGTGTACCATCAGGGGCATCAACAGGTACAAATGAAGCGTTAGAACTAAGAGATAACGATAAAAAACGCTATATGGGTAAAGGAGTTTTAAAAGCTGTAAATAATGTCAATATGATTATACGTTCTAACTTAATAGGTAGAGAATCAAGTAATCAAAGGGATATAGATGAAATGATGATTAAACTAGATGGAACTAAAAACAAGTCTAATTTAGGAGCTAATGCTATATTGGGGGTTTCGTTAGCTAATCTAAAAGCATCGAGTTTAGATAAAAAAATGCCACTTTATAAATATGTGGGAGAAGGTAGAACTTTACCGACTTTGATGATGAACATCTTAAATGGTGGTGCACATGCCGATAATGGCTTAGATTTTCAAGAATTTATGATTATACCAATATCA
>CAYTKH010000100.1:0-3842 GCA_964438315.1 uncultured Muribaculaceae bacterium
CCCCCCCAGGTGCTAATTTTCTTATTCATATTTTTTACCTCTTTTTCTATTTTTAATTCTACATTTATTTTATCAAATTATTTTTTTATTTGCAACTTATTTTATCGTAATCATCAATAAATCTATATCTATTTTGTTTCATTACATACATATTTATTATTCTTCAAATAATTTTTTAATTGTGTATAACCAACAGGATATTTAGGAACTTCTTGGGTTTCTAAGACTGTAATAACATTATTAATTGTTAAAATCATATCCTTATCATTTGTAACTACCGTTTGTCTAACACCCATTTTATTTGATGCTTTAGTATCTTTTACTTTATTATATAAAGTTACATCTGTATATCTATATGTTTTAGTTTCATCTATTTTAATAACTGTACCACTCGTATTATAGGTAAATACTACTCTTTCACTTAAATTAGAGTTTGTTACCGAATCTAAAGATTCAGTTAAGGTACAATCGGTAACAGAAGGATAAACAATCGTATTTATCTCACCTGTTTTACCACTATCGGTAACCATTGGTTCAGTTTTCTTTAACTTACGACCTGATAGTAAGCTTTCTATATTAGGCATTAATATAATAAATAAAGTCACAACACATAATATACTTATCCATATAATTTGTTCTTTACTAATAGATTTCATATAATCATCTCCTATTATAATTTTAACACAACAAAAAAAATAATACAACAAAAAAGAGCCCTAAGCCCTAGATGAATACTTTCCATCTTTTGTAGTAATTAAAACTTTCTCACCTTGTTCAATAAAAAGTGGTACTCTTATATTTAATCCTGTTTCTATTTTAGCATCTTTTAAAGCATTATTAGTTGTATTACCTTTAACAGCTGGTTCAGTTTCAACAATTGTAACTTCTATCTTTTCTGGTAATGAAAGACCTAATAATTCACCTTCGTAAAATACCACCTCAACAACGCCATTTTCAATCAAATAATACTTATCATCACCGATTTGTTCAGAACTAAGCTCTACTTGTTCATAGGTTTCCATGTTCATAAAATTATATGTATCACCTGTTGAATATAGATATTGCATATTCATTTTAGATATATTAGCTTTTTCCAATTTTACATTTGTATTAAGTGTTTTCTCTAAAGTTGTACCAGTCCTTAAATTTTTTAACTTCATCTTCATAAATGCTGCACCTTTACCAGGTTTTACATGTAAGAACTCAATTATTTGGTAGATACTACCCTCAATAATAACGGTCATACCTGTTTTTATATCGTTTACACTTATCAATTTTACACCTCCCAATTTTTAATTAATCTTAGATTACTTTTCTTCTTTATGTAATGTATGTTTTTGACATTTTTTACAATGTTTATTTGATTCTAAACGTTCTGTTGTATTTTTAGTGTTTTTAGAAACACGATAATTCTTTTCATTACATTCAGTACATTTTAAAGTAACTAGTACTCTATTTTCACCTTTTTTTGCCACAATAATCCCTCCTTTTAACAAAGACTATAAACATTATAACAAATATTTACTAAATTTCAATCTTTTTTTATATTTATATTAATTTATATGTCACTTTTTTAAACTAAAATACTTATTTGATACTCTTTTAGCTAATCTTCCATTTACCGATGATGTAAAACCACTTTTTAAATCTGATACATCTGGTGATAAAGTTACAAAAACCACTTCAGGATCATTATATGGTGCATATCCTGCAAAAGTATTAGTAAGTGTTTCCGTATCTATTTTACCATCCTTATTAGTATCTATAAATGTTTGACTAGTACCTGTCTTACCAGCTCCTTTATATTTACTATTTATATAATTATAACCTGTACCAGAACTGATTACTTTTTTAAATCCTTCTTGTACCCTTTTCATATATTTATCTTTGGTATCTACTTTGTTTAATAAAACCGGTTCATAGCTGTAAATCTCTTTCTTTAATGATTCGCCTTCAGATGAATAAATTTTATCTATCAAATGAAGTTGCATTCTTTTACCTGAATAAGCTATTGTAGCCATATATTGTGCTAATTGTAACGGGGTATATGTATCATATTGTCCGATTGAATAATCAAGTAATAAACCTGGTGTATCTTTCGTACCTTTATATCCTATAAATTCATTTGGTAAATCGATACCTGTTTTAACACCTAAACCAAATTGAGCAAATGTATCACGATATATTTTAAAGGCATCTCTTTTCATTTTAAATGCACCATTATAATAATAATTATATTTAGCTACTTTCATAGCTGTATAAAATTGATATGTGTTTGATGAATATTGTAATGCAGTAATATCATTTATAGTACCTAAATTTTTCCACGAACATTTAATAGGTGTTGCAGCCAATTTTACACAAGTATCACTTCTAACCTCCCCAATTTTAAGACCACCATTATTATAACCTGTAATATGACTAGCTCCTTTTACCATAGATCCTGGTGTAATTGATGCTGTCATAACACCAGTAGTAAAGTCTAAAAATTCATAGTTTTTACTGTTTTTCCATATTATTTGTTTTCCTACCATAGCTAGTATACTACCATCTTTAGGATTTGTTATGACAACAAATGCCTTATTAAAATACTTAGTATTTGCTTCTTTTTTAGCTTTTACTAACTCTTCTTCTACTATTTTTTCTACTTCTTGTTGAAGTTCAATATCGATAGTTAAAACTAAATCGTTACCTCTTTTTCCCTCTTTTACTAATATAGCTTCGTTAGTAGGACTTATTTTATATTTATTCTTCTCACCCCTTAAATAATCATCATATTGGTACTCTAGATAACTAGTACCAACTCTATCATCTAAACTGTATCCTTTTTTCAAATAATGTTCTTTTAAATCGGATGGTATTCCAACGTTAGAATCTGATACTGAACCAAATATAGCCCTTAGAGTATTACCATATGGATAGGTTCTTTCCCAGTCTAACCTTACATTAAATCCATCTATATTACTAGATGCAATTAGGGCATATTCATCATCTGTTACATCTGTATTTTTTATTGTTTTTTCTAAGTACGAGTAACCTTTGTTCATTAAATAGTATATATAAGCTGCTTCTCTATCTTCATCTTTGTACTCATCTAATTCTTCTTTTGTAATTCTTTCTTTTTTTAAATTTTCTATTTCGCTAGCGGTTAACTTTCTTAAATTAAGTTGTTCCCATTCTTCATCAGTTATTTTTAAATTAGCCTTCTCTTTATTATCCCTAATCCAAAAATCTCTTAATGAATTTTCTGTTAGTCTAGAATAATCAACTTCTATTAATGAACCCACTTTATATGCTAAATTGATTTCTCTTGTCGTCGTTATTTTGTTTGGTTTTTTATAATAAATGACTTTAACAGGTTTATTATCTACTAGTAATTTACCGTTTCTATCATATATTCTTCCTCTTGGAGCTGTTGACCCTTCGATTATATTTTCTCTAGCTTCAGCTAGTACGATATCATATTTGTCTTTTCTTACCATCTGAACATTGAATAATCCTACTAATAAAACAGCTACTCCTATAGTTATAATACCTATTAAAATATTGTATCTTTTTTCTATGGTATCTTTTATATCATTATAACTTTTGTAATAGTTGTTATATTTATTTATTACTCTTTTTTTTGATTTAAAGTGCATAATTTTAGACTCCTTTCATATATTTTATTATGATAAAATTATTTATAAAAAAATATATTGCTAAATTAACTAAAGAAGATATTATTTCTTATGCTAAGGGTGAAGGAATTATTTTAGAAAGTTCAGATGTTAATACAATATATAATTATATTAAGAATAAATATGATAATATTCTTTATAATGAAAAACAAACATTAAAGG
>CAYTKH010000101.1:0-3765 GCA_964438315.1 uncultured Muribaculaceae bacterium
TGCAACAACTTCATCTGGATTAACTCCTTTTGATGGTTCTTTACCTAATTCATTTTTAATAAGTTCCTGTACTTTTGGTATACGTGTAGACCCACCAACAAGTAATACTTTATCGATATCATTTTTCTTTAATTTAGCATCTTTTAAAGCATTTCTTACTGGTTCTAATGTACTAGTAATTAAATCGTCTACTAATTCTTCAAATTTAGCTCTTGTAATATCCATTTCTAAGTTGACTGGTTCTCCATCCTTTTGTGCTATAAATGGAAGTGATATTCCAGTAGATGTCATGCCACTAAGATCTTTCTTAGCTTTTTCACTAGCATCTTTAATACGTTGCATAGCCATTTTATCATCTGATAAATCTATACCATGTTCTTTTTTAATTTCTGCTACAACATAATCCATAATACGTTTATCGAAATCATCACCACCTAGTTTATTGTTACCACTAGTAGCTTTAACTTCAAACACGCCATCGCCTATTTCTAGTATCGATACATCGAAAGTACCTCCACCTAGGTCATAAACTAAGATTTGTTCAGTCTTATCCTGTTTATCAAGTCCATATGCTAATGCTGCTGCTGTTGGTTCATTTATAATTCTTTCGACTGTTAAACCTGCAATCTTACCAGCATTTTTTGTAGCTTGTCTTTGAGCATCATTAAAGTATGCTGGTACAGTAATAACGGCTTTATCTACAGCCTCACCTAGGTAAGCTTCAGCTGTTTTCTTTAAGTCTGATAAAATCATCGCTGAGATTTCTTCTGGTGTATAATTTTTACCATTTAATTTAGTTTTATGATCAGTTCCCATATATCTTTTAATCGAAGAAACTGTCTCTGGATTAGTTAAAGCTCCCCTTTTAGCTTTTAATCCTACTATTTTTTCATCACCCTTAAAAGCGACTACTGATGGAGTTGTTCTCTCTCCTTCTGGGTTTGCTATGACATTAGCTTTTCCCCCTTCAAATATTGCGACACAACTATTTGTTGTACCTAAATCAATTCCTATTGTTTTACTCATAAATTAATCTTCCTTTCTTTTGACAAATTATTTGTCCATTCATTTAATTACTTTCTTTATTGATATAATAATTGTTATATATTTTATTCACTAACCTTAACCATTGCTGGTCTAATAACTCTTTCTTTATATAAAAATCCTTTTTGTAATACCTCTATTACCATACCAGGTGGTGTTCCTTCCTTAGCCTCAGTCATAACAGCTTGATGATACGCTGGGTCAAATGGCTTATTAAAACCATCTATAAGTTTTACTTCGTACTTTTCTAGAGTGTTTAATAAATTACAATAAATCATCTTAACACCATCGAGAAACTTCTTAACTTCTTCATTATCAGAATTCATGTTAATAGCCCTTTCTAAATTGTCGATTACTGGTAATATTTCTTTAATTAAATCTTCATTGCAGTATTTAAGCATCTGTTCAAATTTTTGTTCTTGCCTTTTATTATAATTGATTGTTTCTGCTTTTTCTCTTAACAATTTATCTTCTAATTCACTAATCTTATTATAGGCTTCATTAAGTTTATCTGTATGTTTATCTTTCTTTTTCTTTTCTTTTTTTTCTGCTTTAGAATCACATTTGCATTCTTCATCACATCTGCATTCTTCATCACATTTGCATTCTTCATCACATCTGCATTCTTCATCGCATCTGCATTCTTCATCACATTTGCATTCTTCATCACATCTGCATTCTTCATCGCATCTGCATTCTTCATCACATTTGCATTCTTCATCGCATCTGCATTCTTCAAAGTGGCATTTTTCTTCTTTATTTTCTTCCATTTTTACCTCCTTTTACTCACTACCTATATTTCTTTTTATGTAGTCTAGTAAAGTTATAATTCTATCATACTCTATTCTTGTTGGTCCAATCAAAGCAATAGTACCCTCTACACCATTAATATTGTATTTAGTTTTTATTATAGATACATCATCATCAAATTCCGATTCACTACCTATATATACATTAATGCCATTATCTTCTTCTTTAATGTGTTTAATAAATTCTTTGTCTTCAAATTTAGATAAGATATTTCTTATTTTATCCATATCGTTAAATTCTGGCTGTTTTAAAATATTTGAAGTTCCTGATACTTTTATATCACTATCAGTCGTAACATCATTTATAAAGTTACAGAAAGCATCAAATAATTTTTGTTGATATAAAACATTGTCCTTAATAATCGGTTTAACTTCAAATTCAAGTTTGGCATTAACCTCATCAAGTGGTGTTCCTACAATATATTTGTTGATTAGATCTACTGTTTGTTTGATTTCTAGCGGTGACATAGCTTCATCAATGTTGAAATTACGATTTTCAACATGACCTTTATCTGTTACTATAATAGCGACCAAATTTGTATCACTTATTGGAATAACCTCGACTTTACTTACAATGTTGTTTAAATTAGAACTTCCTAATGAAATAATTGTACAATTAGTTAATTCTGAAACAATTTCTAAACTTTTAGTTATAACATCACTTAGAACAAGTGAATTATTTTTAAAAATTGTTTGTAGTTTCAACATATCATCACCAGTTAATTCTTTAGGAACCATAATATTATCAACATAATATCTATAGCCCTTTTCACTAGGTATTCTACCAGAAGATATGTGAGTTTTTTCTAAAAGTCCTATATCTTCTAATATACCCATTTCATTTCTTATGGTTGCACTTGAACAATTTAGTTCCTCACATAAAGCTTTAGAACTAATTGGTTTAGCAGTTTTGATATATTCTTCCACAATAAGTTTCAAAAGTCTAGTGTGTCTATCATTTAACATCCATTCACCTCTTTAGCACTCCTTAAGTACTACTGCTAGTATACTATTATATGCTAGCATTGTCAATACATGAGTGCTAATTTTTTTATTTTTTTATTTAAAACTTATTTTGGGGTATTTTAAATAAAAAGAATACCATTGTTGATATTCCTTTGTTTTTATAGATTATTTTTATTATAAAGTTTGTAATTCTTTTAATGATAAACCAGTATTAGCTGATATTAATTCTAAAGCTTGAATTTTGAAAAACTAATCTTAATTTAATCATCATTTTCTAGAAAAATAAGTATGCACTCTTGTTACATACTATTTTTTTCTTAATTATAATTAGTTACAAACTGTACCTATTGTTTCAAATTCTTTTTCAAATGAATGTGTAGTTTCTCCTATTGAAATAAAATTTGTCTTTGTTGGACTTGATACTGTACTATAAATACTTTCCTGTTCTCTAACCTCAAATAAACTCGCTACGGCAATAGAATCTGTATAAACACTATTATTAATTCCTGCTGGGACAATTTGTTCAGCACCATTTATTGCCACATATAGATAATGTGTACCACTATAGTTTATGAAAGTACCAGACCAATAATACATAGTTAAATCTATACCTGTAACATAACTTGAGTAAAAATTAGAACCATATGCCACTGTCTGGAAAGTATCAGTAGATAAAGATGTACCACAAACAGCATATGTATTATAAGAAGCATCGCCTATATAGTAACAACTCTTTGATTGAGCAAAACTGTATGAAGCTGATTTATATATTGGACCATAAGTCATAGTTGTTAAATACCAAACTGAATATGAAACATCCTCTCTATACGAAGTTTCTACACTTAATGAATAAGACGTTGCTTTTCCCTTACATGTAGGTTGAACTCCCCCTGTTACACTACTATCTACATAATTTCCTACATTATCATATACTCTTACTTTAAAG
>CAYTKH010000102.1:0-3739 GCA_964438315.1 uncultured Muribaculaceae bacterium
AAAAAAATGAAAGCCTTTGGCTTTCGAATGAAAAATTTATTTTTCATTTTTCTTGCATATAATAAAGAGATACTATAAATTAGTGAAAATAGAATATAATATTAAGATGTGATAAAAAAACATCAAAAATAAAAAAATGCTTGATAATTATAATAAAAAGTAGTAAAATCAATAACGTAGCAAAAAAGGATGACCTTAAAAATTTATTTAAAATAGGGGGATTGGACAAAATGAATTTATTAGAAGGAATGTTAAGAGATTTAAATATAGATTATATTATAATCGATAACAATAAAAATATAATATCATCAACTACCAACGATGAAGAGTTGATAATGAATGTTATAAAAAATAGTAAAAGTGATAGTATTTTCAAATATAAAGATAAATTTTATAAATGTGGTACTAAAACTGATGGGGTTAATACCATTTACTATATACAAGATGTATCTGAATTAGAGAATAAATATAATTGTTTAAAAAAAGACAGTTTAACTAAACTATTCATAAGAAATATTGCTATGCCACTTATTGATGAATATATTATAAACAGCATTCAAAATGGGGAATCATTTTCAATTATTATGTCAGATATAGATTATTTTAAAACAATTAACGATACATATGGTCATGATGCTGGAGATAAAGTATTAAAAGATATAGCATTAACATTTTTAAACCGCTTTAGAACAAGAGATAACTATAGTCTAAAATCGACAGAAGATTTAAGAAAAAAAGATGTAGCATCCGATAAACCAAAAGATATTCTTTGTAGGTATGGTGGAGAAGAATTTCTAATTTTACTTAAAAATATTAATTTAAAAAACACTTTAAAAAGAATAGAGGAGGTTAGGGCTCTTATAGAAGAAAAAGGTATAGTCACTCTTAGTTTTGGAATATGTAATGTTGATGCAACTTTACTAGATAAAAAAATAACAAAAGAAAATATAGAAGAAGTAAGAAATAGTTTAATTAAAATGGCAGATAAAAGTCTATATTGTAGTAAAAATGGTGGAAGAAATAAAATATGTTTTTTTGACGTTTGTACAAATGAATATAAATTTTATGATGAAGATTTAAAAATAATTTTAAAATAACATATTAAAGCATAATTAAAAGAAATTATGTTTTTATTATAATTAATAATCATGATTATATAAAATTAAAATTAATAAATAAGTATTCAATTTAAATAAAATATGCTAAAATTAAGTAGATATGAATTATAAGAATAATATCAATGTTTAATTACTAGATAGTAATCATACACTAATTCAACTATTAAAATATTAAAACAAGAAAAACTAATAAAAATTAATAAAAAGTAATATAGAAAGAAGTGAATTAATAGTGAAAATTATTTTAGCATCATCTTCAAAACAAAGACAGGACTTGTTAAGGATGATAGGTTTAGAATACGATATTATAACAAGTGATGTTTTAGAAAAAAGTAGTGAGATTAGACCAGATAAATATGTAGAAGAAATCTCTTTAAATAAAGCTAAGTCAGTTAGTAACAAGGTTAAAGATAAAGCAATTATCATATCAGCTGATACAGTTATATACTTTAATGGTAAAATTTATGAAAAACCTAAAACAAAAGAGGAAGCATTTAATAATTTAAAAGATTTTTCCTTAAATATGAATACAGCTTATACAGGTGTGACAATAATGGATTTATATAAAAATATAACATTATCTTTTACAACAAAAGTAGATGTTTATTTTAAGAAGATAACGGATGAGATGATTAAATTTTATGTTCAAAATGAAAAGAGAATATTTGACACTTGTGGTTATGTTGTATTAGGAAAAGCATCTTTATTTATTGATAGAATCGATGGCGATTATAATTCTTTACTTGGACTACCTATAAGTACTATCTTTGAAAATATAATAAAACTAGGGTATTCTATAGACGACTTTAATTTTATTAAAGAAAATGATATTATCATCACATCAAAATTATTAAAAAAGTAATTATTATAAATTAGTGAGATGTAATGTGAAAATAAAAGAATTCCTAAAAAGAATAATCCGAGTAAAAGATAATAACTTATCATTTCTCGATATTGGTGATATTGTTTTGGCAAGAAGATATAGAAAAGAAGAAGAACAAAATAAAACAAATATCAACTAGGATATAGGGAAATATGTAAAAACACACTTGAGCCATTATAAATAAAGGAATAGTTCAAAATAAGTTTTTACATATCTTAATCCATTTTTAAAAAATAAGAAAGAGGCGATAGAAATGGATGACTCATTTAAAGTAGCATTATTACAACTAAACAAAACATGTAATGAACAAGAGGCAATTGATAAAGGAATTAAATATTGTAAAAAAGCAAAAGAATTAGGTGCTGATATTGCTGTGTTTCCTGAAACTTGGAATAATGGTTATGAAATGTTATTCGACGGTTTTTTAAAAGATGATATAAACATATCAAAAGATAAATTAGAACTTTGGAAAAGCAAGGCAATTCCAGAAGATAGTGAATATATTAATATCTTTAAAACTTTAGCTAAAGAGTTAGAAATGGCTATAGCAATTACCTTTTTTGAAAAAAATGATCCATTGCCAAAAAATACTTTATTAATTATTGATCAATTTGGTAATACCATTTTAAAATATTCTAAAGTGCATACGGTTGATTGTAAAATGGAAGCATTTATGGAACCAGGAGAAGAATTTAGGGTTTGTGAATTAAATTATAAAAATGGTATAGTAAAATTAGGTGCGATGATTTGTTATGATAGAGATTTTCCTGAGAGTGCCAGAATTTTAATGATAAAAGGTGCTGAGATTATATTGGTTCCAAACGCATGTAGAATGACAAAAATTAGATTGGATCAATTAAGGGTAAGAGCATATGAGAATATGGTAGGTATAGTTACAGTAAATTATGCTAATTATGGAGGACATTCATCAGCTTTTAGTCCCATTGTTAGTGATATTAATTTAAATGAAATAGATAATGAAATGTTAATAATGGATGATACTGAAGAAATTAAAACTGTTGAATTTAATATGAGTGAGATAAGGGATTATCGAAAAAGAGAACCATTTGGTGATGCATATCGTAAACCTTATGCTTATAAGGAATTACTTAGTCAAAATGTAAATGAACCTTTTATAAGAGAAAATTCAAGAAGAAAATATTATGAATAAGGAAGTGATTTAAGTATCAAAAAATGATAAAAATATAACAATTTAGTCATTATTTATAATAGAAATCAGATAGGTGATTACGACATTGCAACCCACTAATAAAAAAGAAAGAAGGTGTTAATTTGAATAACAAATTAGAAACGATTTCAAATTTATTTGAAGATAAGGAAATAAGAAGTATTTGGAATAGTGAAAAAGAAGAATATTATTTTAGTGTAGTTGATATTATTGGTGCACTAACTAATGCTAATATTCCAAGAAACTATTGGAGTGATTTAAAAAGAAAACTTTCATATGAAGGAAGTCAGTTGCACGAAAATATCGTGCAACTCAAAATGAAATCAAAAAAAGATGGAAAAAGCTATTTAACAGATACTTTAGATACAAAAGGAATATTAAGATTAATTGAGTCTATTCCTAGCCCTAAAGCCGAACCATTTAAAATTTGGTTAGCGAATCTTGGTAGTGAAAGAATTGATGAAGTATTTGATCCTGAAATCGCAATAAATCGAGCAGTAAATTATTATCGTAATAAAGGCTATACAGATGAATGGATTAAGGCTAGAT
>CAYTKH010000103.1:0-3721 GCA_964438315.1 uncultured Muribaculaceae bacterium
ACCAGATATGATGCCATTATTGGGTAAATTAGGTAAAGTATTAGGGCCAAAAGGTTTAATGCCAAACCCTAAAACTGGTACTGTTACAATGGATACTAAAAGAGCTGTAGAAGATGTTAAAAAAGGACGTGTTGAATACCGTACAGATAGTTTTGGAAATGTTCATGTTATTGTTGGTAAAGTTTCATTTGAAGTAGACAAATTGATTGAAAATATAAAAGCTTTTATAACAGTTATTAACAAATCAAAACCATCAGTTGTTAAAGGAAAATATATTTTAAATATTTCAATAGCATCAACAATGGGTCCTGGTATAAAATTAAATCCAACTGACTTTGAAATTTAATAAAATTCAGAATAAGGGTTTACATTTAATAAAAAATGTGATATCATTAATTTACTTACAAAAATTATATATAACCGTAGACAGTAGGTGTCTTTAGACTTAATTTCCTACCGAGGAAACTAAAAATTAGTATCTTTGGCCTTACTGTTTGATAGTAAGGCTTTTTATACGGTAATCCAAAAGGAGGAGAGATAAGTGGCAAATCAAAAAATAATCGAGCAAAAAGCTAATGTCGTTAAAGAGATTTCAGATCAAATTAAAGAAGCTTCTAGCATCGTTTTGTTTGAATATCGTGGTTTAACGGTAGGTGAAACAGATTCATTAAGAAAAACTTTAAGAGAATCAGACTCTTACTACAAAGTATATAAAAACACTTTAGTAAAAAGAGCATTAGATAGCTTAAATATTAACTTAGATGAACACTTAACTGGACCTAAAGCAATTGCTTTTGGAACAGATGCTGTTGCACCAATTAAAGCTCTTAGTGATTTTGCAAAAGATCATCAAGCTTTAGAAATAAAAGTAGGAATTGTCGATGGCGAGATAGCAGATCAAACTATGCTAAAGGAATTAGCATCTATCCCATCAAGAGAAGGTCTACTAACAATGATTGCAGGTGGATTGATACAACATGTAAGAGATATTGCAATCGCTTTAGATTTACATATTAAAAATTTAGAAGAAAATAATTAAGGAGGAGAAAGAATATGGCTAAATTAAGTACAAAAGAAATTATCGATAGTTTTAAAGAAATGACACTACTTGAACTTAAAGAAGTGTTAGATGCAATGAAGGAGGAATTTGGTGTAGATCCATCAGCTGCTGTAGCTGTAGCACAACCAGTAGCAGGAGCTGTAGACGAAGGACCTAGTAAGGTTAATGTTACATTAACATCAGCAGGAGCTAATAAAATAGCAGTTATTAAATTAGTTCGTGATATTACAGGACTAGGTTTGAAAGAAGCTAAAGACCTTGCAGACAACGGTGGAGTTGTAAAAGAAGGTGTAGCTACTGAAGAAGCTAACGATTTAAAAGCTAAATTTGAAGAAGCTGGCGCTACTGTTGAATTAAACTAATAAGAATATGCCTGTACTAATAGTATAGGTTTTAACTGTTAAATGAGGAGGTACAGAATTAAAGTATTGTTAATGTATGTTTTAATGAACTTTAATTCTGTCTTTTTATAATTAAAAGGTGAAGTATGGCACAATATTTTGAAAATGATGAAAACTTGAAAAGTGAAGAAAAAATTATCGAAGTAAAAATAAAGAATATTACTCTAAAACTAACAACAGATAATGGAGTGTTTTCTAAAAATAAACTTGATTTTGGGACAAGAACACTACTAGGAAATATCAACTTTGAAAATGTGAATGGGGATATTTTAGACTTCGGTTGTGGCTATGGACCTGTTGGCATATACGTAAAAAAGGTAACAAATGCTAATGTTCATATGGTCGATATAAATAAAAGGAGTTTATCATTAGCAAATAAAAATGCAAAATTAAATGGTGTTGATGTAAAAATATACGAAAGTAATATATATAGTAATATAAAAGAAAAGTTTGACTATATCATTACTAATCCACCTATTAGAGTAGGCAAAAAAATCCTTTATCAAATCATCTTTGGAGCCATAGACTATTTAAAGGATAATGGAGTAATTTATTTGGTTATACATAAAGACCAAGGGGCTAAGAGTGTACTTAAAGATTTAAGTGATAAATATGAAACAACGCTTATAACAAAAAATAAAGGATTTTACATTATTATGGCTAAAAAGCATTGACATATTTACAAAAATAATATAAAATTATAAATTGGTAGTGTGTACAAATTACACACAATAAGAACAAAATATAGTATATAGGGGTGAAAAAGTGGCTTATACCGTAAAAAAATTTGGAGATCACCGAGAAAGAAGAAACTATGCAAAAACAAAAAATGCAATTGAATTATCTAATCTGTTAGAGATTCAAAAAAAATCCTATGATTGGTTTATTACTGATGGAATAAAGGAAGTATTTGATGAGATTTTTCCAGTTGAAAGTTTTACTGGAAATTTAGCTCTTGAATTTGGAGATTATTCTTTTGAAAAACCAAGATATTCAATTAAAGGGTGTAAGGAGAGATATTCTACATATGCAGCACCTTTAAAAGTTGAAGCTAGGCTTTTTAATCATGAAACTGGCGAAGTAAAAGAACAAGATATCTATTTAGGAGATATGCCAGTAATGACCGAAAGTGGAACATTTGTAATCAATGGAGCTGAACGTGTTATCGTATCACAACTAGTAAGATCACCTAGTGTTTATTTTACTAAAGAAATAGATAAAAATGGTCGTTCTGTAATTACATCACAAATGATTCCAAACCATGGTACGTGGTTAGAATATGAGATAGATGCTAGAAATGTTATCTATGTTCGCATCGACCGTACAAGAAAGGTGCCTGTAACAACACTACTTAGAGCTGTTGGATTAAGTAGTGATAATGATATTTATGAATTATTTGGAGAAGATGCACTATTAGAAAATACTATTAGTAAGGATGCTAATAAGAATACAGATGAATCCTTAATTGATATTCATTCCAAATTAAGACCAGGTGAACCATCTACTTTAGATAGTGCCAAAAATCAATTAATAACTCGTTTCTTTGATTCATTTAGATATGATTTAGCTAAAGTAGGTCGTTATAAATTTAATAAAAAACTAAATGTTATAGATAGATTATTAGATTGTAAGTTAGCTAAAACAATTAAATCAGGTAACGATGAGATTAAAGCAGGTACAGTAATAACTAAGGAAGTTTTGGAAAAATTAAAACCTATTTTAGAACAAGGTTATGGAGTAAAAGAAGTTTTAATAAATAGAGAATTAGATACTTACGATAAAGTACAAATTGTAGAGGTATACTCTAAAACTAATCCGGAAAAAATTGTTAAAGTTATTGGTAATGACCCAACAATTAATATTAAACGTTTAACCGTTTCTGATATTTATGCCTCAACTTCATATTATTTAAACCTATTTGAAGGTATTGGTAATTTTGATGAAATAGATCACTTGTCAAACCGTCGTGTAAGGCAAGTAGGAGAGTTACTACAAAATCAATTTAAAGTTGGTATTTCACGTATTGAAAGAGTTATTAGAGACCGTATGTCTACCCAAGAAATAGAAGAGGTAACCCCTAAATCACTTATCAATATAAGACCACTTACAGCTGCTATAAAAGAACTTTTTGGTAGTAGTCAGCTATCACAATTCATGGAAGGACCAGAGCGGATTTTTATGCAGGAATTGCAGATTGGGATATTATACAAAAAGTAAAACAAGCAGTATCCATTCCCGTTATTGGAAATGGCGATGTCAA
>CAYTKH010000104.1:0-3515 GCA_964438315.1 uncultured Muribaculaceae bacterium
AAAAATGAAAGCCTTTGGCTTTCGAATGAAAAATTTATTTTTCATTTTTCTTGTTAAAAATTGTTATTGTGTAAAAAATACATTAATATGAACGAGCGTATTTATTTTAAATTTGTAAAGTAAATAAAATTAAATAAAAAATAAAATAGCTAATTAAAATAGGAATGATATAATTATAGTTAAGAGGTATTATATTAAGGAAGTGTATGATGAAAAAAATTATAAATATTATTTTATTAATGGCAATTACGACATTTTTTATGATAATTTATTTATCTAATGTGAAGGCATTGACACAAGAAGAAACTTATGAAAATATTAATAATAAGAAAGACTATGTTAATAAAGTGTATAAAAATTTAACGCCTAGTAATAATAAAGAATATAAATCACTTGATTATGTTATAGATGCATATGATATAAATATTATAGTAAATGAGAATAATACTTTTGATATAACAGAAATAATTACGGCTTATTTCAATGATAATAATAAAAAACATTGTATATATAAAGAAATACCACTTAAAAATGATAGTAAAAGATTAGATGATACTACTCCAAAACATAAAGCTCAAATATATAATTTATCTGTTGATAATAAATATAAAACTACAATGTCAGATGCATATTATAATATAAAAATATGTGATAATAAAGAGTATTCAAAGGGTAAACAGACATTCACACTTAAATATACATATAATGCAGGGAAAGATTTGATTAAAGGCTATGATGAATTTTACTATGACATAATAGGTGATTTAGATACTGTAGTTGGAAATATTACTTTTACAATTATAATGCCCAAGGAATTTGATTCTAGATTTTTAAGGTTATCATCAGTTAAATATGGAGTAATAGATAATGAACATATTAAATATAGTGTTATTAAAAACAAAATAGTTGGTAAATATAATGAAATTTTAGATTTTAACGAAACATTAACTGCAAGTTTAAAATTACCTAATAATTACTTTGTTGGTGCTGGATTTAATATAAATTTATCAAATTATACCACCGTGAACTATATAATATTTTTTCTACCTATAGTATTTTTATTAATCTCTATAATAATATGGTATATATTAGGTCGAGATGATAAGATTGTAGAAACAGTAGAGTTTTATCCACCAGAGGATTTAAACAGTTTAGAATTAGGATTTTTATATAAAGGATATGCAGATGAAAGAGATGTAGCCTCTTTACTTTTGTTTTTAGCTAATAAAGGTTACATTAAAATAAATATTAGTGATGAATTAGACAAAAATGCAAAAAATATTGCAATAACTAAATTAAAAGAATATGATGGCAATAATATTAATGAATTAATATTTCTAGATGGTTTATTTAATAAAAAAACACAGGAAGTAAATATCGTAAACAGAACAGATGATACAGTGTTTTTAGAAGTTAAGCATAATATTACTAGCTATAATGAAGGAACTTTGTTAGAACTTTGTAAAAATTTTTCATTAACTACAGGAAAAATATTAAAAAAAATTAATAGTAAAGAGAATAAAAATAAAATTTTTAGAAATACTTTTTCGTGGGAATTTAAATTGATTATATTAATGATTATATTAACATATCTGTTAATTACAATACCACCAATACTAAATTATGGTGGAGACATAACAAATCCACATACAGCATTAATATGTTCAATTATTGGTTTTACACTTATGTTTTATATAATGTTTGGCAAAACTAGAGTTATTTTGAAAAATAATAAGGCTAACTACTCTAGATTAAGTACATTTTCATTTGGACTTATGTTTGGAGGAGGATTTGGATTTTTGTCTATAGTAGGACTATTACCTGCATTATCACAATCTTTAATTTATATTATTGGATATATTGTTGGTTTATGTTGTGTTGGTGGAATGGTTATATGTTTAATATATATGCCTAAAAGAAATGCTTATGGAAATGAAATGTTAGGAAAAATAAAAGGGTTTAAAAGGTTTCTAGATACGGTTGAAAAAGATAGATTAGAAAAATTAATTATGCAAGATTCAAACTATATTTATAACATTTTGCCATATGCTTATGTTTTAGATGTATCAAACGATATAATAATTTTACAAGATTTGATACAGTTCTTCGTCAAATAGTATCTTTATAATAAAAATTAATAACTTTGTTTACTTTAAAATATAGTAAGATAATGTGTCTAGAAAGAAGTGGTTAAATATGAATTGTCCTAATTGTAAAAAAGAAAATAAAAATACAAACATAATATGTACATTTTGTAATACACAATTAATTAATATTAGTGAATATGTCCAAAAAGATAATGTTGAAACAAAAGAAAATGAGCTTAAAACAGAGGTAAAAAAAGTTTCTAAAAAAAATATAGATAGAATTTTTAATTTGGTATGGATTATATTTTTTGGACCATTTATACTATTTTCCATATTAATTATAGTAGCAGGAGTATATAATCTTTTACAAACATATCAAAGTGATAATTCGGAAAACATTGCATATATACTTGCAGGTTCCACTATGCTTATTTTCTTTGGTATACTTTTTACTGTTAATATTATTAAGCAAAAAAAGGAGCGAAAGAATAGTTCACATATAACATATATAACTACTCATAAATCATGATGATATAAAGCTTAAAAAACTAATTAAAATAGGAATGATATAGTTATAGTTAAGAAGTATTATATTAAGAAAGTGTATTATGAAAAAATTTTTGTACTTATATGGTGATTGGGATTTGGAGGATGAGCTTGTATATACATAATGAAATTAAACCTGTGTGTTTTTCAAGATGTATATAAATTTCATTAATATGCTTAGTGATAAGCTATATTTTAATAAAAATAAACGATATAATAATTATTTATTAAAAGAAATTAATATGTTATATACTAAGTTTTTAAAGGTGTGTTATAATAAATTAGTAAGAAGTGTAAATATGTTAAAAGATTGACATTTATTATATATCTAAGGATGTGACTTTATGCAAAATACTAAGTATTATTATGACGATATTCCTTTATCCGAATATTGTAAAGAAAAAGGAATAAATGTAAAAACAGTCAGAACTAAAAACACTTTCACATGATGATTTTAATTTTATCGTTTTAAGATTTCAAGAAGAATATAGTGATCAAGAATTAGCTGATTATTTTCATATAGAAATAGAAGAGGTAAAACAAAAAGAACTTTCAATATTAACAATGTTAAGAAATAACGATAGCATTAATCAAATTAAGAAAGTAAAGAAATTAAATTAGTAATAATATAAAAATTTATATAAAAACATAAAAAATGAAGAAGGTTTAGGAATGAAGAATAATTTAGTTAAAACAGAAATAGCTGTTGATAACAATAAAGTAGAAATAATGAGAGTTGGAGATGTAGATTATATTTCTTTAACCGATTTAGCACAATATGCTGATAGTGACGAACCAAGACTTCCAATTAGAGATTATATGAGAAACAAAGAAGTTATATCTTATTTAGGATTATGGGAAAGTATAAATAATGAAAATTTT
>CAYTKH010000105.1:0-3452 GCA_964438315.1 uncultured Muribaculaceae bacterium
CGAAGGAAAAGAACTGAGTTTAGGATCGATTATTCGATAGATAGATGTTTGCCACCTTTTAAGGTACAGAACATGGCTTATTAAGATATTATTTTATTTGAAAGAAGGCGTACTATGAAGGAGATTGGCGAGGCTTTAAAGGAACAACGTGAAAATATAGGTTTATCTATAGATGAAGTTGCTACTGATTTAAAGTTAAGACCAGCCCAAATTGAAGCGATTGAAAATGGGGATAAAGAGGCATTTAAAGATATATTTTATCTAAAATATTTTATAAGAGATTATTCTAAATATCTTGGTTTAAATTATGAAAATATGATAGATGAATTTAATGAATTTTTATTTGATTATACTTCAAAGATATCAATAGAAGATATAAAAAAAGCTCAAAAGCAGGTTGATATTAAAGAGGCTAAGGAAAAAAAGAAAATATCCTCTCCATATACTATTGAAAGAAAACATAGATTAAATGTATCACCAATAGTTACTTATATTGTTATAGGGCTTATTATCTTAGGATTGGGTTATTATATAATATCTTCTTTTCAAGGTGATGAGTTTGAAAGTGGAAATGCAGAATCTGATACAATAGGAGGGCAAAATGAATCTACCAAATAAAATAACATTTAGTCGTATCATTTTAACATTGCTTATTATGATAATATTATTATTTCCTTTTGATTCGGCAGGTATTTTTACTATGAATTTATTTATCAATGAAGCCATCGTTATTGATATAAAATACATAGTAGCAGGTGTTTTATTTATAATAGCTGCTCTTACAGATTATATTGATGGAAGATTGGCTAGAAAGTATAATATGGTTACAGATTTAGGAAAGATGATGGATAATGTAGCTGATAAGGTGTTAGTGAACTTAATTTTGGTTATTTTAGCAACATATGGTTTTATTTCTATTATAATACCTGTTGTTGTTATATCTGTTGATATATTTTTGGATTCTATTAAAATGATTGTGAATTCTAAAAATGAAGAAGTTTCTACTTTTGAACATAATAAAATTAGAACGATTTGTATGTTGATAGGTATTGTTTTAACATTCTTCTATAATTTACCTTTTGAGTTAATTAATTTAAGAGTTTCAGACACTCTATTAGCAGTAGCATGTATACTTTCAGTAGTATATGCTATTGAATATTTTAATGCTAATAAACATTTTATAATCGAACCTAAGCCAAAAAAATCTAAGCAAGAGGTAGTAGAAGATGAATTGATGGAGAGGTTAAAAGAGATAGAAAAAGTAAAGACTAGTGATAAAATCGAGAAGATAGAGATAATATAATTATTTCTATTTTTTTGAATACATTTTTCAACAAATTTTTCATATTTTGTATGCTATAGTAGGAACATATAATTAAATTTAACTGTTGGACTAATTTAAACATAATCAAAAATTTAAACAAATGTTCGTAAAAAGTATTGACAATTAAAATTTTATATTATATAATTTGTTTGTAATCGTAAGGAGGAAATTAAAATGGTTAAGACAACAACTGATAAAACGTTAGATCAAGTTTTGGCAGATATTGAAAAACAATTCGGTAAAGGATCAGTTATGAAATTAGGAGAAAGGGAACATCAAAAGATAGATACGATTTCTAGTGGTTCTTTATCTCTTGATATAAGTTTAGGTATAGGAGGATATCCGAAGGGGAGAATTATAGAAATATATGGACCTGAAAGTAGTGGTAAAACAACATTTGCACTTCATGCTATAGCAGAAGCTCAAAAAAAAGGTGGCAAAGCTGCATTTATTGATGCAGAACATGCTTTGGATCCTATTTATGCTGCAAAATTAGGTGTAAATACTGACGAATTACTGTTATCACAACCTGATAGTGGTGAACAAGCTTTAGAAATATGCGAAGCTTTAGTTAGAAGCGGGGCAATTAGTGTTATCGTTATAGATTCTGTTGCAGCATTAGTACCACAAGCTGAAATTGAAGGTGAGATGGGGGATAGTCATGTAGGTTTGCAGGCTCGTTTGATGAGTCAAGCTTTAAGAAAATTATCTGGGGTTATAAATAAAACTAATACTATAGCTATATTTATAAATCAATTGCGTGAAAAGGTAGGAGTAATGTTTGGTAATCCTGAAACCACACCAGGTGGTAGGGCTTTAAAATTCTATTCATCTATCCGTCTTGAAATAAGACGTGCTGAACAAATTAAAGATGGTAGTGATATAACAGGTAATAAGACCAATATAAAAATTGTTAAAAATAAAATGGCACCTCCATTTAAGTCATGTGTTGTTGACATAATGTATGGTGAAGGTGTTTCACGTGAGGGAGAGATCGTCGATTTGGCATCTGATGCAGGCATTATAGAAAAGAGTGGAGCTTGGTATGCTTATAATGGAGAGAAACTTGGTCAAGGTAAAGAGAATATTAAAGAGTTATTAAAAAACAATAAATCTCTAGCTGATGAATTAGAATTAAAAATTAGAGAACATTATGAAATATCTGATATCCCTAAAAAGGAGGAAAATGAAATTCAAGAAGATTAATTTTCTTTTTTTATTTGGTAATTTTTTTACAAAAATGAAGAAAATATAGAAAAATACTATGTAAATATAGAGTTTATCTATAAGAACTGTTATAATAAAATTATAGAATAGATGGGTATGCTAGAAAGATACTGTATGCTACTAAATGAAGAAATTAAGAAGCATAAAAGATGATAAAGTAATGAAAAAAGCATGTGAAAAGTTAAAACAATAAGTAGTATGAAGATATAATATGGTTATATAACAAAGATAGGACGAAAAAGCAATTAATAGATGCTAGAAAAAAGGGTGTAAATAAGCGAATAATTGATATAGCTCATAACTTTAAAAACTATGGATTACCAATAAATATAATTGTTTCTAATACATGATTATCTATAGAAGAGATAGAAAAACTACAAATAATTATTAAAAATCAAATATTTATTAACCTTATCATTAGAATTGATATCATATACACTAAATTCTATTTAAAAAAATAACAAAATACTTTATAATAGATTAGAAGGAGATTTATATAATGAATAAAGATATAATAGAAGAAATAAGTAAACAACTAAACATAAAAGTAAATAGTATAGAAATTACATTAAAACTATTAGAAGAAGGGAATACAGTTCCATTTATTGCACGATATCGTAAGGAAGCAACAGGAGCATTAAATGAAGAACAAATAAGAAAAATAAATGAGGTATATGAATATCAAGTTAATCTATTAAAAAGAAAAGAAGATGTTATTAGATTGATAGATGAAAAAGGTTTAATGACAGATGAATTGAAAAATCAAATACTATCATGTTCAAAACTAGTTGAAGTAGAAGATTTGTATAGGCCTTATAAAGAAAAGAAAAAGACTAAAGCAACAGAAGCAATAAATAATGGGTTAGAACCATTAGCTAAAATGATGATGTCTTTTAAAATT
>CAYTKH010000106.1:0-3334 GCA_964438315.1 uncultured Muribaculaceae bacterium
ATCACCATCCTTTAGTGTTAATACAATTATATAATAAGTACATTTGTTCGTCAATGATTTTTTTAAATTTTTACAAAGTTAATTCCTAATAGATAAAAAAAATATCTAATCCAGATATTCTTTTAATTTATCGGTTGATATTTTTGTTGATGCTGCTATGATATCAATACCTACTCTATCTATTAAAATCTGTAATATTGACTTTAAAGCAGTATTATCTTTAGCTATTTTAATGACGTTCTTTTTTAAATCTAGTATTTCATCATCGACTTCTTTTCGTGATTCAATATATTTTTTAAATTCTTTTTCTTGATTATTATATTTTTTCCATAGTTTTTTATACTCAGAACATAACAGTTCATATTCTTTTAGTTTTTTATTATACTCTAGTAGTTTATTAGAATGTCTATCTAAATTGTTAGTAGCCTCTCTAATCATATTTTTTCTATTTTTAGCTTCTTTTTTCATAAATGATTCTATATCATCTAAGTAAGAATCAACTTCGTCAGTAACATGTAAATCTTTACTATCTACATCAATGATTTCGATTTTATCATCCATAGTACCAACTCTTTTCTAATTTTATTTTACCACAAAATTATTTTAAAAACCACTTCTTTTAAACAATTTTTCTAATTCTGTTTTAGGGTAATTAATCATAGTTGGTCGACCATGTGGACAATGATATGGATTATCACATTTTCTTAAATCGTTTATTAAGTTTTCCATCTCTAATAGACTTATGTTGGTATTAGCTTTTATACTCATTTTACAAGCTAAGGTAGCTGATACATGATCATTAAATTTTTCTAAATCAAAGTTTTTTTCATACGCTATTATAGCTTCTATAATATGGTTAGTTGCTTCTTTTATATTTTCTAATTTTAACCATAAAGGATGAGCTTTAATAATAAACGAGTTTACACCAAATTCTTCTATTTCATATCCCATATCGAGCATAATATTTAAATTTTGTTTTAAAATAATGAATTCTCCTGTCGTAAGTTCTATATTAAATGGTACTAATAGAGGAATTCTATCTCTTGTTGGGTGACCTAATTTATATTTATATAACTCATAATTACATCTTTCTTTAGCAGCATGTTGGTCTATAAGTGTCATTCCTACTTCGTTTTGACATACGATATAAGTCCCTAATACTAAACCAACAGGATATAATTCTGGTAGATTATTCTTCTTTTCTACCTCTTTTTTATTGATTTTAAATAATGGGCTTGCTACTTGTTTTTCTTCTTCTTTTAGTTCGTATTTATCAACATTTTCCTCTACTTTTCTTTCTAAATTTAAAGGTAATTGTTCATATTCTTTTTTTTCATTATTTATTTTAACAGTTTCAACTTTAATATCAACTATAGGAATATGTACTAGTTCTTTTAAACTTTTTTCTATGGTAGTTTTTACTAAATCTAGAAGAGCTTCAATTTTAGAAAATTTAATATCCATTTTAGTTGGATGTATATTGACATCAACTAAGCTAGGGTCTACTTCTATATTGATAACAACAATAGGATATCTATTATCAGGTTGATATGAGTGATAGCTGTCATTTATTGTTTTATTTAAATCGTAGTTTCTTACTACCCTACCATTTACTAAGGTTATTAAACCGTTTCTATTTGACCTATGTATTTCTGGTTTAGTAATATAACCTTCTATTTTATAGTCATCATTATAACCTTCTATTTTAATCATTTTTTTAGCTATATCGATACCAAAGACACTTGATATTGTCTTATGTAGATTACCTTTACCGTCTGTATTTAATAAAGTTGAACCATTGTTTGTTAAAATAAAACGGATATTAGGATATGAAAGAGATATTTTATTTATATAGTCTGTTATACTTGATAATTCTGTATATAGACTTTTCATATGTTTTAATCTGGCTGGTGTATTATAAAATAGTTTAGATACTGTAATAACTGTACCTATCCTACTATCACTAGATTCAGTTTTAATTAATTTACCACCATTTATAGTTACTGTCGTTCCAACTTGGTCATTACAAGTTTTTAATACTACTTCACTTACACTTGCTATACTTGCTAAAGCTTCACCCCTAAATCCTAAGGTACTTATATGAAACAAGTCATCTTCATCGATAATTTTACTAGTTGCATGTCTATCAAAACACAATATGGCATCTTCCCTATCCATTCCACTGCCATTATCAGTTACTTTAATTTCCACTGTACCTGATTCTTTTAATTCAATTTTTATTTCTGTTGCTTTAGCATCGATACTGTTTTCTACTAATTCTTTAACAACACTTGCACATCTTTCTACTACTTCTCCTGCAGCTATTTTATTAGCAAGTAATTCATCCATTACTTTAATTTTACTCATATTTACTCCTATCTTTAGAACAATGTTAATTGACTAGATTCTTCCATACCATCTAAGATACCCATAACACGCATTTTTTCTATTAGAGTCGATGATATTTTCGCTCTCTTTTGAAGTTCCTCGATACTCAAGAAATCCCTTTTTTCTCTTTCTTCGACGATGTTTTTTGCTACTGTATCACCTAAACCATCGATGGTACTAAAAGGTGGTATCAATGTCATATTGTCATCATCGATGATAAATTTTTTAGCTAAACTACGTTTTAAATCGATATGTCCGAATTTAATACCACGGCATACAGCTTCTAAAGCTATTTGCAATGTTTCATAAATAGAACTATCTTTATTTGTTGCAGATTTACCTAACTCTTGTATTTCTCTTAAACGATTTCTTATAGCATCTTCCCCTTTAATCATCGCTTCTATATCAAAGTCAGATACTCTTATTGAAAAATATGCATCATAGTACCAAATTGGATGATGAACTTTAAACCAAGCTATTCTAAGGGCACTTATAACATAGGCAACTGCATGAGCTTTTGGAAACATGTATTTAATTTTAAAACATGACTTTATATACCAATCTGGTATGTTGGCGTCTTTCATATCTTGTTCAAACTTTTTCCATCCTTCATAATCTTTATGTTGTTTTCCCTTACGTACAAATTCCATTATTTTAAATGCTTTTAGTGGTTCCATTCCCTGATAAACTAAATATACCATGATATCATCACGACAACCTATTACATCTTTAAATCCAACTATATTATTTTGAATCAATTCTTGAGCATTACCCAACCATACATCAGTACCATGTGACAAACCTGATATTTTAACTAAATCGGAAAATGTCTTTGGTTTGGTGTCCTCTAACAGTTGTAAAACAAATTTTGTTCCAAGTTCTGGTATACCAAGAGTACCCGTTGAACAGTTAATTTGTTCTTCTGTTACTCCTAAGACATCTGGTG
>CAYTKH010000107.1:0-3283 GCA_964438315.1 uncultured Muribaculaceae bacterium
TAAGGAATAATATTATTTAATTATATAAGATTACATATTATTTTTACCATAAGACTATTATTATATATTTATAATTTAGTATAATTTATAACCTTTTGTAAAGTATAGATTTAAAGAAAATTAATTAACCCCCTAATAAAAATTATTATTCACTTCGTTCATAATAATTTTATTCCCCCTTCTTGATAAAAGAAAATTCCACCTTTTAGAAAATAAGCAAATTAAGGTTGCTTTAAACGACGATTAGGTATTTGACTTATAATTTATCTATTTAATGATTTTCACAACAGAGAACGACCTAATTTTGCTAAATAAAAGGTGTTTATATAAATTGAAAGAGTGTATATACAATAATGTATAAACACTCTTTATTTTTTTAATCTATGTCTTTAAAGAATTCACACATAGATACATTCAATTTTTTAGATATTACATATAAAAACTCTAAGCTAAATGTTTGATAACTACTATTTTCAATATTAGCAATAGTACCCTCGTTATATTGAATTAAATCGGCTAATTGAACTTGTGTAAGTCCTTTTTCTTTTCTAATTCTTTTTATGTTTTTACCAACTATTACATAAATATACTTGTTATCATCTTTCTTTATTTCCATAAAGTCATCACCATAATAATTATCCAATGAACATATATCAAATGTACTACATTTAATATATGTAGTTATAGCGATTATATGTTAAAATTATATTGGAGGTGGAATATGTTAAAAAATATATTTGTGATACTTGCTATCGTTGGTATGATTTTAATTGGTGTGTTAGCATTTACTATACCAAATAATCCAAATGAAATTATACCAGCAATGACAATAACGGGATTTGATAAGCCGTTATGGTTTTGCATTATATTTGGTTTTGGATTTATTTATCTAATGATATTATGGTCTATCTATGATAAATTAAAAGAAAAAATAGCATAACGGGAATTATACTATTTTGTGTTGCTAACGTCATCAAATAATTGCCTTATATCAATATTTAATGCGTCGGCAATTCTTCCTATGACTACCAAAGTAAAATATTTATTAGGATTTGCACTTTCAATTTGCGATATGTAGTGCATACTAACGTCTATTCTATCGGCTAATTCTTGTTGTGTTATATTAGCCAATGTCCTATACTTTTTAATGTTTTTCCTAACAATATCGTAATAATAGTAGTCATCGTGGAAATTGAACTTTTTGTCCATAATTACCACCTATTAATATTATTTCAAACTATCGGTTAGAATTATATGCACTGGTGGTTAGAATTATGGTATAATAGTATTATAGAAAAGGAGTATGTTGTATATGAATATTTTAATTGTAGGACTTTTATTAGTAGTTTTGCTTGTAGTTCTTCTAATAAAAAGAAAAAACAAATAGGAGTGTGATTTTATGGCTTTAATTAAGTGTGCCGAATGTGGCAAAGAAATAAGTAATAAGGCATCTACTTGCCCTAATTGTGGTTGCCCTATTGAAAAAGAAAAGAAAAAAGTTAGAATTGTTAAAGTTGGAAAACTTGCTTTAAGATGTAATGTATTTGTAGATAATCAATCTATCGGTCAAGTTGGTGTTGGTAGTCAAAAATCTATTGAATTAATGTTGCCAATAGGAACTCATTATATTAGCACTATAACACAAGTTAAAAATCAAAGCACTCTCATAGGAACTGACGGAACAAATGTAATGGCAACCCCTTTAACAACATCAACATCTCAAGAACAAGACGGAAAACAATTTGAAATTAATGAAAATGATGAGTTAATAGAAATTGAGATTTTAACAAAAGGTAGTTTTAGTGGTTCAACAGGTAGATGTGTTGTTGGCAATATAAGCAAATATGATAAGACAAACATATCGGCTAAAAATGAAGAATTAAAAAAGATTAGTGAAAATCAACAAGTAAGAAAACAAGCAACTAATATGATTTTAGATATTGTAATTGCTATAATTTTATTCTTTATAGTAAATATTTTCTCTAAAATAATAATTAAAAATATTATGATTAGTTTATTGTTGGGACTTGTTGTTGGTGGAATATACCTATTTAAACAATTTAAAAAATAAGTTATGAAAGGACTATATTGTATGTCAAAGAAAATGTTTCAACCTAAGGTGTTAGCAATTATAACAATGGTATTATCTTTTATAGGTATGTGCTTTAACATATATGTTAGTAGTAGTCAAAAAACAGTATCAATTTTTGTAATAATATGGAATTGCCTACCAACAATATTTTTAATTAGTTATTTGGCAATTATAGTATTTGTTAAAAGAAAAAATATGAAAGTTATAAACTATTTATTTTTAATACAATTATTATTTTTTACAAGTCTATCAATAGTAGGAAATATTTATAATAATATTAAACAATTTAATACCACTATTGAAAGTATTAAAAATATAGAAAATATAATAAGTAGTGGAACAAATATTACTGATTCCACTCTTGGCACTATTGAATTATCAACATACAAACATACCATAATTTTTGTAAATGTATTTAGCATAATATATTTATTGTTATTCATAATAAATAGTTTATGTAAAATAATGACTACTTATGGAATTACTTTAAAGAAAAAACTACCATATAAAAATATAATGGTAATTTCTATTATAACAACTATAATTTCAGTATTGATAACATTGAGTTTATTATTCGTACCATATAGTAGTTATAGTTTGCTTAATGCTTTTATGACTATTATTTCTACCATAGGTGGGTTATCATTTATATTATTTATGTATCAATATGGAAATAGTATAAACGAAAGGAATAGAAAAAATGAATAATAATTTTTTTGAAGAGTTAGAAAAAAACGATAATAATTGTGTTGCAAAAGAAACTTATAATAATAGTTTAAATGGTACCGAAAAGAATATTAACTACTTTTTAGTATTAGCAAAAGTTATTAGAATAATATCTTTTATATTTTCAGCCATAACATTATTGATAGGACTATTTACTTTACACGACTTTCCAGAGATATTTGTAATATGTTTATTAGCAAGTATTGGTGGAGTTATTGTTGCTATATTAAGCACTCCGTTTTTGGAATGGAAAGCATACACTTTAAAAAACATATATGAAATAAATAAATCTATGAATAAGAAAAAATAGTATATAGGCAAATGCTTATATGCTTTTTCTTTTCGCTAAATCTAATTATGGGCAACCTTGCCTTTTTTAAGAGTTAATACCTTTTTTAACTAAACCTTACCCCCTATACCTAATAAAACTTATTTTAAAGGTTATTCCTGTTCGTTTTTATCTTT
>CAYTKH010000108.1:0-3280 GCA_964438315.1 uncultured Muribaculaceae bacterium
TCAGATACGGTAAAAGATAGAATCAGAATTGGAAGTGAGGTATTTCATACATTAAAGGGTATTTTAAATGAAAAAGGACTAGCTACAGGAGTAGGTGATGAAGGTGGTTTCGCCCCAGATTTAAAAAATACAAACGAAGCATTAGATTTAATATGTGATGCTATAATAAAAGCTGGCTACAACTTAGGAAGTGATGTATGTATAGCATTAGATGTAGCAGCTAGTGAGTTTTATAAAGACGGTTATTATAATTTAGAAGGTAAAAGGTTAACAAGTGAAGAGATGGTTAATTATCTAGAAAATTTAGTAAATAATTATCCTATTATTTCAATAGAAGATGGGCTAGCTGAATTTGATTATAATGGATTTAAATTACTTACTGATACTTTGGGTGAAAAGGTTCAAATAGTGGGTGATGATTTATTTGTAACCAATAAAGAAATATTTGCAAAAGGAATAGAAAGTGGTATAGCTAATGCAATATTACTAAAAGCTAATCAAATAGGAACAATAACAGAGATGTTAGAAACAATAGAACTTGCTAAAAATAATAACTACAAAACAATTCTTTCACATCGTAGTGGCGAAACAGAAGATACTTTTATATCAGATTTATCGGTTGGATTAAACTTAGGACAGCTAAAAACAGGATCACTATCAAGAACAGATAGAATATGTAAATATAATCAGTTGATTAGAATTGAAGAAGAATTAGAAAACTAATTAGTAAATAAAGAAAGTTTTATGATTAAAAAATCACAAATTTTTAAACCTTATAATGTTAAAGGTCATATTAGATTATCAGAAAATCAAAAAGTAAAAGGCTTTCATATTTGAAAAGTTTAATATATGAATATACAATTAATAGGTTTAAATACAAAAAAACAATTGAAAGTAATTTTTTAATGTTTTTTTAATATTTTTGTAGTAAAATCTATAATTTTATGATAGAATTAATATGAAAGGAAGGTTAGATTATGAAAAAAAGTGTTAAAGTTTTAGCAACCCTAATTTTATCTTTATGTGTTTTAACAGGATGTGGAAAGGAAAAACAAGTATTGACTACATGTACAAGAACAGCAAATCAAAATGGTATTAAAATGAATTTAGAATACAAAATCTATTCAACAGGAGATTACGTTGATGTTATCGAATCAACAGAAACTGTAGAATCAAATGATGCCAATTATTTAAGTCAAGTTAAAACAGTAACTGAAAATATGTATTCTAGTTATAAAGATGTTGAATACTATGATGTTGATGTTAAAATAGAAGGTAACAAATTAGTAAGTAAAGTTAAAATCCAATACGATAAAATTGACACTAAAAAATTGCTTGAAATCGATTCATCTTTAGGACAAATAATTAAAGATGGTAAAGTTAAAAAAGCAGATATTCAATCATTATACGAAAGTTCTGCTGTCGGTGCAACATGTTCAAAGTAGATTAATTCTACTTTTTTAATATTTATGTAAAATTTTACATAAATACAAAATAGAAAAGTTATATAGCAGGGTAAAAAAATAAAGATTCCAAAAAGGCAAGAAGAAAATCTTGTCTTTTTAAAGTAATAATTAAAATTTTTTTTCTTTATAAATATAGTGATATTCTCTTTTTTATTTATTTTTTAAAAAGTAACATTGTTAAAAAGTTTAATGTTTTGCTTAATAAATGGAATATTGTACCAAAATTGACAAAGTAGGTTTTAGGAAAAATTTGTAAAAGATGAATCGATAAATTATGTTTTAATGTTACTTATTAAGATAGTAGATAAAATAGATATTAGAAAAGGTGAGCTAGCATAGAAAAATAAATTATATCAAATGAAGGTTATACCCTATCAATTTATCTTTAACTAAATATTGAAAATAACATCTAGTTGTGATATCATACTACATGGGAGGTTTTAATATGAAAGAAGAAGCAATTAATAGAATAAGAGAACACTATCAACAAATTAAAAATGTGTATGAATGGCAAATGTCCCTTAAAAAAGAATTATTAGAATTAAAAGAGGATAGTAAGGTAAAAAGATATTTAGAATTATTGAGTTCGATAGATGAAGAAACTATCAAGGCTGTAATATTTAAATATACAGCAGAAGAACAATTAATTAATATAGCATATGAAAGATTACCTCGTGTTTTTAGTGAAAATATGACTGATAGCAATAAAATTATGGTCTATATGGGAAGTTATATAATAGATATTGCTACAAAGGAACCTTATATTACATATGAAAGAGATCCAAAAACCAGTTACAAGTCATATAAGGATTTAGAAACAACTAAAATATATAATATTGATAAAGATAAATGTTTGAAATTTGAAGAAAAATGTCTAACACTATATCTTCCTATTTCTGAATATTCTCAAGAAGAATACTATCAAAGATATATCAATTTACAAAATTGGTTTAAAGCACGACTATTATATCATTCACAAAGTGATGTTATTGAAGAGATGAAAAAACTTTATGCAAGAGAATATAGTAGATTATATCCCGCTTTTCATTCCATAACTAAAGTAGCAGATTTACCTATTGATGAATATGTTACATCACATCCAGCAGAAGGATTTATAGAAAATATGTGTTTATCAAAAGAGGAGTATATGACAGTTAAATTATATATAAAACAACTCGAAAAAAAATCTATATAAAAATTTAGTCGTTGGTAATTATAAAAATAAATTGGCAAAGTGAAAAAATTTTTGGTGTATAGTTATTCCAAAATTTTTTATTTTTAATTAAAAATATGAAAATAATTAAATTATGACTTTATTTTTATATAAAAAGGAGTGTATAATTAAATAGGTGATAGTATGTATGCTTATATTAATGGAATAGTAAAAGAAGTAGATAGCAATAGTATTGTTATAGAAAATAATGGTGTTGGATATTTAATATATACAGCAAGTCCCTACACATTTAAAATAGATGAACAATATAAAATATATTTGTATCAAAATGTAAAAGAAGACGAATTAACATTATATGGCTTTAAAAATATCGAAGAAAAAAATCTATTTTTAAAACTTATCAATGTAAAAGGATTAGGTTGTAAAACATCATTAACTTTTTTGGCTACAGAATCATCAAATATAATTAGTGCAATAGAAAAAGAAGATATAAATTATTTAAAAAAATTTCCTAAAATAGGTGATAAGGTAGCACGACAAATTATTTTAGATTTAAAAGGTAAATTAGTAACGACAAATACAACAAATAATGAAGAATTAATAGATGCCTTAGAAGCATTAGGATATAAAAATAGCGATA
>CAYTKH010000109.1:0-3268 GCA_964438315.1 uncultured Muribaculaceae bacterium
GTATATGATAATGTAGGAAATTATGTAGATAGTAGTGTAACAAATGCGGTTAAGATATGTACATGGTCAACTACTTATTATTCAACTGAAATAGTACATAACAGCTATGAAACTAGATATAGAGAAGATATATATAATAAAACAGATACGTTATATTCAACAGAGTGGTTAACAACAGTCAAATATGATTATCCGACGAAATATATAACTCTCAATGAAAGCATGTATTGTTTGATCAATATTTGTGCTGTTAATTGTGGTGATGCAATATGTGGTGATTTACGAATTGAAACATCTAATGGAAATAGAATTTTAAACGGTAATAATTACTGGAGATTTGGTTATAATTATGGAACAACTTATGGTTCTGGACTACCTGCTGGTGTTGTAGCCAATAGTACTGGATATACGAGCATTGGTATGGTTTGGTTTGGAGAAAATGAACTTGTTTATACTAGTGGAAAAATCCCTGTTGTTAATATAAGTACTAAAGAATCAATCACTTCTACAACTGGTTCAAGAGTACACGAGATAAGTAAAAATGTAGTCCCAACGACAACCATATATGTACCTACTACAACATTAACTATACCAACAAGAACTGAAACAAAAATAACATCATCAACTTCAAATTGTAGATAATCATATGAAAAAACTTCAAAATGAAGTTTTTTTCATAGATACTAAAAAAACGTAGAATTAAAAGAATAAATAAACAAAGAAAAGTATAGGTATATTATTACCTTCAAATAAAGGAATAATAGGAATAGAAATCAACTCTAATATAAAAAATTAGCTAAATATAAAAAACTATGCTTATCACTCTAGTAATTATGTTCGCTTTACTAAAACAGGTTCACAATATCTAATAAATAATAAAATAATCTAAATAAACTTTACATTTAGATTAAAAAATAAAAGCATAAAAGTACTAGAAAAATATGAAATGCAAAATAAAAGGGGAATAAAATTTATAGAAAACTTAAGTATATATGGAGTAAAAAGTGTTGACAAATATATTTATAGATGTTATCATAGTGAACGTAATTTTTAAGGAGGTTTTTATATGTTTGGTAAAAATAAAGATAGTGATAAAGTGGCAAGTACTAAATCAACGATTATGCAAGTATCAGAAAGATGTGAAATTTGTGCTGAAACCAACGGTTGTAAAAAATTAGAAAAAATTGAGGATAATTTGAAGTTACAATATGGTGAAGAATTTGCAGAAGCTATAATTGAAACTTTTGATGATAATGGTAAGCAAAAAACTAGAAGACAATATATTTCTAATGCAGTACCAATTATAACTAGGTTATGTGATATATCAGGAATAAGAGTAGATGATGTTAAATATGGGTATGCATTTTTAAAAGATGATGATACTGCAAAACACTTTGATTTTAATGAAAGAGGTCTTAGTGGTCTTGAATACATAGTCTTACAGCCTAATAATAACCATGAATTGATAGAACCATTAAGTGGATTGAAGTTTATGACTCAAGATATAGTAGAATCGAGATATGATTCTGATTATGTTAGAAGAACTATAAAAAGTAAAGGCACTTATCTAACGATATTAAAGAATTGTGATTGTATTCCATATGGAACTATAAAGCCTAAACATTTAGAAAGTTTTAAAAGTAAAACTCTTCCAAAAAATGCTGAAATAGTAGCATATCTAAATGAATTAGCCGAGTTAACAAAAAATAGTGTTGAAAGATATGAACAAGAAAATAGCATAGCCGAAAATATAGATATTGATAAAATATTAGAAGATTATAAAAAGAAAAAAGTAAAAGGTAAAAATAGTTAAAAATAAAAACTATTTTTTTCTTGAAATTGATTGACTTTAATAACACAATATGATAACATTTAGTTAGACACAAAAAGGTGTTTTTATTTTAAGAAAATCATATTATTAAAAGAGGTGCAATATGAAAAAAATTAAACTTTTCTTAGTAGATATAAGAAAAGAAATGACTAAAATTAGGTGGCCAAAGAAAAAAGAATTGATGAAAAGTTCAATTGCAACAATATTTGTTGTACTTGTTTTAGCAGGATTCTATACAGGATTAGATTTTGTTTTCTCATCAATAATGAAGTGGGGTGCTTAAAATGGAAAAAGAATGGTATGTTGTAAATACATATTCAGGACATGAAAATAAAGTAAAAGAAAAACTAGAAATGAGAGCTAGTACCATGGGAATGGAGGATTACATCTTTAGAGTAGTTGTACCAGAGCATTTAGAACCAGAAATTAAAAATGATTCACCTACAGGGAAGATGAAACCTAAGAAAACTTTTCCGGGATATATCTTAGTAGAAATGGTTATGACAGACGAGGCTTGGTTTATCGTTCGTAATACCCCTGGTGTCACAGGCTTTATAGGTTCATCTGGTAAAGGTGCTAAACCTTTTCCACTTACAAATCAGGAAGTCGATAAAATACTTGGTAGTATGGGTATGAGTAGATTAGAAATTGGTAATAATCTAAAAGAAGGTTCTAGTGTTAGAGTCCTTAAAGAACCATTCGCTAATATGTTTGGAAAAGTTAAGAGCATTAACGTTGAAAACCAAACATTATCCGTTATTATCGATTTGTTTGGTCAAGAAACAAATGTTGAACTTGGATTTTCTGATATAGAAATGATGTAAAGATATTTACAAACTAGAAAAAATATGTTATCATGAATAAGCTATGTCTTACATAGTTTAGATAAAGTGGGAGATGAAAGAGCGGATAATCATTAGAACCACTCGCGAAAAAAATATAATAGGAGGTGTTTTTCGTGGCACTACAAGTTACAAAGAAAATTAAATTACAAATTCCTGCAGGAAAAGCTACACCAACTCCACCCGTTGGAACTGTACTTGGACCTACTGGTATCAACTTGCAAGATTTTTGTACTAGATATAATGATGCAACTAAGGATAAAATTGGAGATATATTACCTGTTGAAATTAGTATCTATGAAGATAGATCATTCGATTTTGTAATTAAAACTCCACCAACTGCATTCTTGATAATGAAGTTTACTAAAATTAAAAAGGGTTCTACTAAAGGAGTTAACGAAACTGTTGCAACCCTTACTAAAGATCAACTTAAAGAAATTGCAGAAATTAAATTGCCAGATTTAAATGCTTACGATGTTGAAGCAGCTATGAAAATAGTTGAAGGTACTGCCCGCAACATGGGTGTTAAAATCGAGGAATAATATCATAAATAAAAGCATATAGGTTTATATACCTATGTGGGAGGAATAATCCG
>CAYTKH010000110.1:0-3252 GCA_964438315.1 uncultured Muribaculaceae bacterium
AAAGGAGCCTATAAAATATCTCCTTACTTATTATATATGGTAAAACTTTTCATTTTACTTTTTTTATGAAATTTTTCCAACTTTTTGTTGTTTTTATTTATAACTTATTTTGTATTAGCTGTTATAATACCATTATCGATATATACTATTTATTAATAATATATATTAAATAAAAACCAAAAATACATAACGAAATACCTAAAAATATAAAACTTAAATCATTCCATAATATTAGTGCTATAATACCAAATAATAACGTATAAAACAAACCTATCTTTGATTTAATTACTTTATCTGGTTTATTGGAATTCAAATTAATATCAGCTGTATGTTTACCAAATCTTTTGTTAACTGGTGGAAATTGCATATAATTTTCACCATAATCTATTCTTAAATACTCACAGCAATTATTGGGTACAGGTAGTTTTGTATCCTCAAAATCGACATATTTAACAGGATAAACATCATCATATCGATGTTTAAACGGATTTTTTAATCCCCTAAAAGTCCATGTTAATTCATTACCTATATAATCAGAATTTTTACACATCTTACCATAAAATCTTGCATTAAATCTAAATAATGCCTTTAGGGGAATTGGATTAATATAAATAATTTCAAAAAATGTTATAATTGGCATTAAAATTGTATTGATAATCCTAAGTGGTAAATCTAAAATTTTATTATTAGCCATATGATCAATAATAAATACATCAATAAATATTCCATCACAATCTTTGCATCGATTTGGTAAAAACCATTTATTATTTATTTCTCTTATATAAGTTTTTTTATTTCTAATTTTCATAGCAGGCCATGTAACAGTATATTTTTTACTTTTTTCATAACAATGATAACAATATCTACGTTTTGGCAAATCCCTATCTAAAATTCTAAGAAATCTCTTATAATCTTCTCTGGACATACCTATATCAATATCATCATCCCATGGTATAAAACCTTTATGTCTATAGGCACCTAAACATGAACCACCTATTAAAAAATATGTAATATTATTGTTCCTACATATCTCATCTACATCTTTTAGCATTTCTAATAGTTTTAATTGCAAATCACGAACTGTTATTTTAGAACCATCTTCTAATTTTTTTAAAACATATTCTTCCTGCATTGTATAACCTCATTTCAATATAATTATAGCATATGTAGTGTATAAATCGCAAATAAGTCAAATTTTTTGCAAATAAAAAAAGCTTATAGCTTATTTTACGAATGGAATTAATGCCATAAAGCGTGCTTTTTTGACTTCCTCAGCAACATGTCTTTGATGTCTAGCACAAGTACCCGTAATTCTTCTTGGTAGAATTTTACTTCTATCCATACTTACATATTTTTTAATTACTTCCACATTTTTATAATCAACTGGTTTCCCAGCACACATTTGACAAACTTTTTTCTTTCTTTTATGAAACTCTGCCATATTTTCCTCCTTATTATTATTCTAAGAAGTTATCATCGATTGAAACACTATCACCAAATTCAGCGAACGGATCACTGCTATCAATATCGACACTTGGTGTTTCATTACCAGTATATACAGGTTCTGGTTCATAATCATAAGGTGTTGAATTTGAATTATTACTATTTTTACTTCCTAAAAATTCAATTCTATCAGCTCTAATTTCTGTCGTATATACTTTTTGTCCATCTTTATCATAACTTCCAGTTTGTATCTGCCCCTCTACAGCTATTTGTGAACCCTTATCTTGATATTTACATACATTTTCAGCTTGTTTATTCCAAACTATTATATTTGGAAAATCTGCTACTACATTGCCATTTTTATCAGGCAAACGATTAATTCCTATACTGAAACGACAATATGGTATATTACTGCTTGTATATTTAAGTTCTGGTTTAGCTGTTAAGCGACCTATTAACATTACTTTATTCATATTTTACCTCTTTAATCTTCAATTCTTGTAATCAAATGACGAATTATATCACCACTTATTAATGCTAGACGGTCAAATTCCTTAATAGCTAAATTGTCTTGTGATTCAACAGTAAACAAATAATAGTGTCCACTTTTAAAATCTTTAATCTCATAAGCTAGCTCTTTTTGACCTAAATCTTGTTTTTCAATAAGTTTAGAACCATTTGAAGTTATGATTTTTTCAAAACTATCAACTGTTTTATTCATATCATCATCACTTAAAGTTGGTCTTACTATAAACATGATTTCATACTTTCTCATTCTACACCTCCTTATGGTCTATTGGCTTTTATTTAAAAAAGCAAGGAGTAAACTAATACTCGCTTTAGATTATAGCAAAAATATAATTGCTTGTAAACATTTTATTAAAAAATATTGCATTTTATTACATTATTATGTAAATTCAATTATTACACATTAAATCTAAATAAACAAATATCACCATCTTGCATATCATATTCTTTACCTTCAATACGCAATTTACCAGCTTCTTTAACTTTCAATTCGTTACCATATTCTTTTAAATCATCGTAACTAATTACTTCAGCCTTAATAAAACCACGTTCAAAATCACTATGGATTATGCCAGCACATTCAAAAGCTTTCATTCCTTTTTTAAAAGTCCACGCTCTAACTTCATCTTTTCCAGATGTAAAGAAAGTGGCAAGGCCTAATAATTTATATGTGGCTTTTATAAGTTTATCTAATCCACTTTCACTAACACCTAAATCATTTAAAAATTCCATTTTATCATCATCATTTAATTCGCTTAATTCTGACTCTATTTTTGCACTAACGACTATCACTTCAGAATCCTCTAATTTAGCATATTCTCTAACTTTTTCAACATAATTATTACCATTTACAATATCATTTTCCGATACGTTTGTCATATAGATAAGAGGCTTGATAGTTAGAAAATTAAAGTTTTTAATAATTTTTAATTCATCAATATTAAATTCTACTTTTCTAAGTGGAACATTTTTTTCTAATGCTTCTTTTATCTTACTTAGAACTTCTACTTCTGCTTTAGTTTGTTTATCTTTAGTCATAATAGCCTTTTTACCAATTTTATTTAATCTATTATTAACAACATCTAAATCTGCTAACATTAATTCAACATTGATTATTTCAATATCTCTAATAGGATCTACTTTCCCTTCAATATGAATTATATTATCATCATCAAAACATCTTACAACTTCTACAATTGCATCTACTTCTCTAATATGACTTAAAAACTGAGTACCTTAAACTTCACCGAATGAAGCTCATTTAACTACTCCTGCTATCTC
>CAYTKH010000111.1:0-3081 GCA_964438315.1 uncultured Muribaculaceae bacterium
GATAAAAAAGCATATAAAAGTAATCCTAATATTAAATTAGAATTAACTAAAAATACCCTTAGCATAAAAGTATGTTAAGGGTTTTAAAACACTTGTAAAAGATTATGAGAAAGAGCATAATGAACGAATGAGCGTGATGCGATATGATAGAAAAAAGACCTTTACTGAAATGTTAAATAAATCAAGGAGTGTTGTTGCAGATGAATTAATGTTTACAGCAACACATAAATTCTTTGATAATATGAGTAAAGATGAAATAATTGAGTGGGCTAATACTTGTATAGATTTTGTTTACAATGATTTAGGTTATACAAAAGAGCAAGTTTTACATAGTGTCGTCCATTTAGATGAAAAAACACCACATATTGATTGTGTTGTAGTACCACTTGTTAAGAAGTTAGATAAAAGAACAAATACAGAAAAATTTACTATTTCTAAAAAACAATATATTAAAGATAATATTCACTTATCAGAATTACAAGATATTTATAATTTAAGATTAAGAGAAGCAGGTTTTGAACTAGAAAGAGGTATTAAAGGTAGTGATAGAAAACATCAAAAAGTAAAGGAATTTAAAAAAACTACGAGCCACTATGAAAATAAGGTAATTACTATCAATAAGAATCTTGATAATGCAATGAATGATTTTGAAGAAAAGATGAAATCTACTAAAAACACTTTAATAGATAAAGAGTATATAAAGGTACGAATAGATACTTTTGATAGTATGAAAAATGTAATAAAGGAACTAAAAAGGTTATGGAATTTCAACCCAAAATGGAACAATTATTCAATGAAGTAAATACTTTTAGTAAAAGTCATCAAACACTAGAAAAAGAAAATAATAACCTACAAAGAGAAGAAAAAGCACTTACTACAAGAAATCAAAACTTAACAAAAGGTAACAATCATCTTAAAGACTATTTAAAAGTCATTTTAGAGGCTATAAAACACTTTTTTAGGGAATTGTTACAATTGGTAATGAATTTACGGAAGAAGCCACTACAACTGAAATAAAAGACTATTTTGATAATCAAGACTTTGATATGAATGATGTTGTTAAAATATCAAGAGGTACTACTAAAGAAGATGAATTATTTGATTATGTAAAAGCACCTAGCTATTTGAAAACTAGTAAAAAGTCTAATGAAAAAGAAAAGGATGATTATGAGATTAGTATGTAAAAAGTGAGATATGTTATTTAGTTAGCATATTCTCACTTTTTTTGTTGAATAAATTTTTCATTTGATCTTCCAAGAATCCAATCTATTGAATAATTATTATATCTAGCTAGCTCAATTAGGAAAGAACTTAAAATCAAAAACTTGTTATTTTCATAATTGCTAATTGCTGAAGAAGTGGTGTTAAATTTTTCAGCTAATTCACGCATAGTTAGTTTTAAAGATTTTCTTATTTCCTTTAAACGAATAGAAACAAGTTCTGTATCAATCGTGTTATTTGATTTTATTTTAGTTCTTATATTTGAAATCCCTACCATATAATCAATGTTTACTTCAAATAAATTGGCTAATTTCACTAACCTTTTAGTAGGAATAGATAGTTTCCCATTTTCCCATTCTGAATATACTGATTCTACTACTCTCATTTCTTTAGCAACTTCTTTTTGTAATAAATCTCTTTCTTCTCTCAAATCTATTAGTCTTTCATTATTCATATTTACCATTCCTTATAGTAAAATTATCCCTTGAAATTCGGCTACATTTAATTTTCTTCGGTACATTTGAGCAAAATATGATATAATTTAATATGAAGGGTAAAATATAGAATGATAAAATACGGTTTATAGCGAAAGGAGCAAAATAATGTATTATAACAAGGAAATAAATGAAATTAAAAAAAGTTTAAATATAGATGATACTGGTTTAACACAAAACGAAGTTTTAAATAGACAAAATAAATATGGAAAAAATATATTACCTAAAAAGAAAAAAGATAGTATATTAAAAATATTTTTTAGTGAATTTAAAGATCCAATGGTGTTGCTGCTATTAGTTGCAATTATTATATCTTTTGTATCTAAGGAAGTAGAAGATGCTTTAGCAATTCTTTTTATTGTTTTAGTTGATGCAATAATGGGAGCATATCAAGAAAATAAAGCCAATAAAGTGGCGGATTCTCTATCTAAACTTATATCGACAAAAACAAAGGTAATTAGAAATAACGAAGTAATTTCTATTGAGGCTGAAAACTTAACAATTGGCGATTATGTACTTTTAGAATCTGGAGATAAGATAAGTGCTGATATGAGAATAATTGAATCTCATAATTTAATGGTGGATGAATCAATACTTACAGGAGAGAGTTTACAAGTTGCCAAAAACAATAATACGATAAAAGAACAAAATGTACCTATAGTTGAACAATCTAATATGGTATTTTCAGGAACAACAGTTGTGAAAGGAAGAGCAAAGGCAATTGTAGTTAATATTGGTCTTCAAACAGAAATTGGAAAGATTGCTGATAGTATAAATAATGCTAAAGAAGAGAAATCTCCTCTTACAATTAGAGTAGAAAAATTATCAAAGCAAATTAGTATCTTAGTTTTAATCGTAGCAATTATTACTACTACATTGCTTATTATAAAAGATGTACCATATAATGAAATATTTTTATCAGTAATTGCTCTTGCAGTTTCTGCTATGCCAGAAGGACTTCCTTTAGCACTTACTATGGCTTTAACAATTGCTTCTAATAAAATGGCAAAAAAGGGTGTAATCGTTAGAAAATTAAAGGCAGCTGAATCTTTAGGAAGCTGTACTGTAATTGCATCTGATAAAACAGGCACTTTAACAGTTAATGAGCAAACAGCTAAAAAAATTATTTTACCTAATAATATGGAATATGATATAACTGGAACTGGATATGATTTTGATGGTAAGGTAATTGGTGAAGATCTATCTTATGCAAAAGAACTTGCTATTTTAGGAGTTATTAACAATGAAGCTGATATTAGTAGTGATGGTTGTGTTGGTGATTCAATAGATATTGCCTTTAAAGTTTTAGGAAAAAAATTAGAAATAAAAACAGAAAATATAAATATTTTAGAGATAATTCCATACG
>CAYTKH010000112.1:0-3071 GCA_964438315.1 uncultured Muribaculaceae bacterium
TAATAATACCAATTTAAGTATTACAGAGCCATATAAGATAATTGTTAAAAATAATTCTAATACTTTAATCGCTTACTTTTATGAAGATAATGACAAAATATATTTACCTACCTCAAATGCTATTATATCTTTTACTAAATTTGTTGCAATCCTTAATAAAATGAGAAGATAAATCACCATATAAATTACTAGTAAAATTACCATAACTGTTTCTTGTAACTACTATCATAATGATAAGGAGAAATAAAATGATAGCCATAGGCTTAAGAACTTTTGATGAAAAAAATAATTTGATAATATAATTTAGTAATGATATAATATGGTAGTTAGTCTTATGTTTGCATAGCTCAGTTGGATAGAGTGCTTCCCTCCGAAGGAAGAGGTCATCAGTTCGATTCTGATTGCAAACACCACATATAGATATTTTATCACATTTATATAGAAGTATTATTCTTTAAGTAACTTTTTGACGTTTATTTTTTTATCATTTTTATAAGCACAATTTAAATCTCTAATTTCAACGAGCAACCTATTTTGTAATTGTTCTAAAATTTTTATTTTATTCATGATATTTCTTATTTGCTTTTTGCATTCTTTATATTCTTCAGATGTTTTATGATAGTCAGTTTCTACAGCAAGTGACATTGTATTGAAATCATCGAGTTCTTTATTAGCGATTTTTAAATCTTCGTTTAATACGTCCTTTAACAGATTAAATCTTTTTTCATTATTCTTATCGACGGATCTTTTGTAACTATCATATATAGAATCTTCAAGAATGCTTAGCTTTTCTTTAATTTCCATTGGTCTAGAAATTATTTTATAGTATTCACCTTTTCCAATTAGAGTATCTAATATTTTATTGTATTCTCTTTTTAGTTGGATATATTTATTTTTTAAAATTTCTTTTTTTATACATAAGTCTATTAATTTACGTTTTAATTCTTTTATTTTATCTTTTATATCAATGATTGTGTCAAATTTAATTCTACTTATTTCTTTTAATTCGTCGATTGTTATTTTTCTTTTCAAATAAATTATCTCCCTTTAATTAGTTTTTTATACTTAAATTTATGATAATTTTAAAATTAAATTCTAAATAGTTTGTTAATTTTACATATATTTATGATATAATAAGTATATAGGTAGGTACAAACATGGAAATTTATCACTATTTTATGCTATTTATTATTTATTCTTTCTTAGGTTGGTTAATGGAAGTTATATGTTCATTTGTTCAATATAAGAAATTTATTAATAGGGGTTTCTGTATGGGACCATATTGTCCAATATATGGATACGGGTGTTTATATATGACATTGTTTTTGGATAAATACCTAAATGATATTGTCGTTTTGTTTGTTATGTCTGTTTTTATGTGTTCGATTCTTGAATATTTTACAAGTCTTTTTATGGAAAAAGTATTTCATGCAAGGTGGTGGGATTATAGTAATAAGATGTTTAATATAAATGGTCGTATATGTTTAGAAACAATGGTTCCTTTTGGCTTTTTAGGATGTTTAGTTATGTATGTTATAAATCCTATTTTAATAGGTTTTATTATGAAGATTCCATATACAATTTTAGTTATTACTAGTATAATACTGTTTTTTATATTCTTTATTGATAATATAGTATCATATGGCATTGTATCTAATTTTAAAAATACTACGAGGAATATCGCTAAAGACAGCACAGAAGAGATAACTAAGATGGTAAGAGATACTTTAGCTAATAAGTCATTTTTAAGTAGAAGATTGGTGGAAGCTTTTCCTAAATTAAATATAGGTAAGCTTGATATAAAATTTAGAAAGGGAAGACGTTATGATAAATAAAGTTGTATTAATTGGTTGTGGTAATGTTGGTATGAGTTATGCATATGCTCTTTTGAATCAAAGAACATATGTTAACGAGTTGGTACTTATAGATTTGGATAGAAAACGTACTATTGGTGAGGTTATGGATTTAAATCACTGTTTAGCATTTGCACCTTCTAAAATTGATATTAAAGTGGGTGATTATAGTGACTGTAAGGATGCGAGTATCGTCGTAATAGCAGCAGGTGCTAATCAGAATGTCGGTGAAACTCGTATGGATTTAATCAACAAGAACAGTAAAATCTTTAAAAGTATTGTTAATAGTGTCATGGATAGTGGTTTTGATGGTATATTTTTGATTGCAACAAATCCTTTGGATATAATGACATATATTACATGGAAATATTCGAATTTGCCACAAAGCAGAGTAATTGGTAGTGGTACTAGTTTGGATTCTGCTAGATTAAAGTATTTGATATCTGAAAAAACTGGTATAAATACTAAGGATATTCAGGCTTATGTTATTGGTGAACATGGTGATAGTGAATTTGTGCCATGGAGTAATGCTAACATCGGTTTACAAAATATACAAGATTATATTAATGATGATGATATGAATGAAATATATGTTAATGTAAGGGATGCGGCATATGAAATAATAAATCGTAAAGGTTCTACTTGTTATGGTATTGGTATTTGTTTGGTTAGAATCACTAATGCTATTTTAGGTGATGAAAATGCTGTTATAGCCGTATCAAATTATGATACAAACAATGATGTTTATGTTAGTACACCTGTCATTATTAATCGTAAAGGAATTTGTAGGAAGATATTTATGAAATTAAACAAGGAAGAAGAAGATAAATTACAAAATTCTATAGATGTTATAAAGGATGCTATTAAAAGGGTTAATTTATAAAAAAGTACAAAATTATAAAACATTTAAAATTTATGTTGAATTTTAAATATTTTGTGTTATAATTTTTATGTACTATTTATATGCACTCGTAGCTCAGCTGGATAGAGTGTTTGGCTACGAACCAAAAGGTCAGGGGTTCGAATCCCTTCGAGTGCACCATTGGGAAATCTGTTCTAACTTTTTAGAACTTTATATACAAAAGTATCAATTTCAAAAGAAGTTGATATTTTTTTTGTTATTAGAGAAAGGACAGATAAAAATGGTAAGTATAGTTAGTAAGGAATTACACTTTGATGAAGAACTAAAAAAGAAAATAGAATTTATATGTGATTTTT
>CAYTKH010000113.1:0-3050 GCA_964438315.1 uncultured Muribaculaceae bacterium
CTGCACTAGTACCTTGAATAGGTGTATTTAATGCAATTCTTTCACCACTTTGTCTTATAATGTAGTTTTTATTGCTTAATTCTGGTATTAATCTTTTACGGTTAAACATTGTTGTTACATATCCTAACTTGTGAGCATTTTCGATTGTTTTATCCATATATTCTTTAATGCCTGGATAAGTATGTAAGTAGTTATCTATAAACTCTTTAGCTTCTTTTGTTGTTGTATGAGTATTTTCCGCCAAACCATAACTGCTAATTCCATAAATAATTCCAAAATTAACAGCTTTTGCCATTCTACGCATTTTATCGTTTACCTCTATTTCACTTACTTTAAATAGATCACTAGCTGTCTTAGTATGAATATCAATATCATTATTAAAAGCATCTATGAGTGATTCAACATTGGCCATATGAGCTAGTATTCTAAGTTCTATTTGCGAGTAATCACTACTTACTATGATACTATCTTTACTTGGTACGAATGCTTTTCTAATCAGTTTTCCATATTCATCTCTAACTGGTATATTTTGTAAATTTGGTTCAATACTAGATAGTCTTCCTGTTCTCGTTAAGGTATTTGTAAATATTGTATGTATCTTATTATCTTTCATGATGTTGTTTTTTAATCCTTCTACATATGTTGTATAAAGTTTCGTAATTAACCTGTATTCTAATAGTTTAGGTATTATCGGATGAATATCTTTTATTTTTTCTAATACTTCTGCACTTGTTGAGTAACCACTTTTTATTTTTTTACCATGTGGCAAATTAAGTATTTCAAATAAAACTTCTCCTAATTGTTTTGGACTTGCTATATTAAATTGCATACCTGCTAGATTGTATATATCTTTTTCTAATAGTTCTATTTTGATAGTCATTTCTTCTTTCATTTCTTTTAATTCGTTAGTATCGATATTTATTCCATTATATTCCATATTACCTAATACTTTAGATAGTGGCAATTCAATATCATAATACAAACTATCCATATTTTCTTCTTTTAGTTTATCATCTAGACTTTGTTTGGTATCGTATATAAATTTAGCTTTCTTTATACCTGTTAAAGCTGATTTTTCTAATTCTTGTTCTTTGTATGTATCTTTTTTTACTGCATATTCACTATCATAAAAAGGAATGTTATATCCTAAGTTGTTAGCTAGATAAGATATGTCATCTTTAATGTTGTAATCTAGTAAATATGCTGCTATCATAGTATCAAATTCAACCAATTCTAGTTCGTAATCTAGCCATTTAAGAGCCACATACAGTTTTTTATAGTCGTATGTATATTTAATGTTTTTTAATTTTGGTAGGCTTTCTTTTAATTTATCACCTGGTATAAAGATACTTAAATTGGGATTGTATATTGATAGTCCGATAATTTTCGATGTATGGTAGTTAGTACCTAGTATTTCTAAATAGGCACTTGATGGATCATCTATTTTTATTTCTTCTATGTTACTTATTATTTTATATGTTGGATCTGATATATCTCTTGAACCACCTTTTAATGCTACGTTACTAACTGACACTTGCTCTTTTTTTAAAAATGAATAAAATTCTAAGTCTTCGTATATTTTTATTAATGTATCGTGGTCTTTTTCTTTTATTTTTATATCTTGGAGTGATATCTGTACTGGTGCACTTTTATTTATAGTTGCGAGCTCAAAACTCATATAGGCATTTTCTTTATCTTCTATTAATTTATCTTTTAATTTTCCATTTATTTTATCTATATTAGCATATATGTTATCTAATGTTTTATATTTAGTTAGTAATTTTATAGCTGTTTTATCACCTATTCCTTTAACACCTGGTATATTATCACTACTATCACCCATAAGAGCTTTTAAATCTATGATATTGATTGGATCTATTTGCCAATCATCTTTAAAATTATCGTTATTGTATCTTATGTAGTCTTTAGCTTTTAATAATTTCATATCGACATCTTTACTTATTAATTGTAGTAAATCCTTATCACTACTTATTATTGTTGCTATAAAATTGTCATCATCATCACAGAATTTAGCGAATGTTCCTATTATGTCATCTGCTTCATAATTATCTAGTTCATAGTATTTTATGCCTAATGCAGTTATAATGTCTTTACATACTTTTAATTGTTCTAATAATTCGTTTGGAACTTCACTTCTGCCTGCTTTATAATCTTTATATTTTTCGTGTCTAAATGTTTTACCTTTATCGAATGCAAATAACATATAAGTTGGTTGTTCTTCTTGTAATATTTTATTTACCATATTAATAAATCCATATATAGCATTAGTTGGTACCCCTTTACTATTTTTCATTAGATTACCACTATATGCTGTTGCATAATAACTTCTAAACACTAAGTTAGTTCCATCTACAAGTATTACCTTTTCCATTTTTACCTCACTATCTTGAATTTATTATAACATCTTTTTATCTATTATAAAAGTTATTTATTGATTAAAAGAAAAAATCAAATTTATTTGACTTCAATTTTTTAATGAATTTTTGATACATATTTCTTATAAGATAAGTTATAACATTTATCATATTTTTTATATAAGATAACTACTATTGATTTCCAATTATTTATAATATATAGTATCTAATAGAAAAAGAAATTAGAATTTAATTAACTAATTTCTTTACTTTTTAAAAACATTGTTCTTTAAGATATTTTCTTTTGATACGATGTTGCACTTTTCACTCCCTCTGGAATACAAATTTCTTCTCCAGTTTTATATCTAATAAAGTCTTCTATATTCTCATCAACTAAACCAATCAACTCAAAAGGAACACCAATTTTTCTTACTACTCCAAAACGTTTCATCTACACGTAATTCGTTATTATATTCTAGTTTTATTTCATCTATTGAAATAATATTTAAATCAAAAAATAAGACATCCTTAATTGTAAAAGATCCTAATACATCACCACTAGATTTTTTAATAATTACAATATCATCCTTAGTAATTTGATTATATGGAGCAATTTTATTTTTACTAAATCTTGATTCAATTTTTTTATTTCCTTCTAACATATAAGTCAAATAT
>CAYTKH010000114.1:0-3047 GCA_964438315.1 uncultured Muribaculaceae bacterium
TTTCAAATCATCTAAATTATATTTTTTAATAATTTCTCCCATAGCTTCATAGCCGAACTCACTTTTATACATGTACAAAATAATTTCAAACTTATCTTGTGCTGTTAAAAGTGATGGAATATCAAATGGGATAGCTTTTGAAACATTGGTCTCATTTACACCATATTCACGATATAGTAAATCATAAATTAACTCTTTTACGTATTTCTTATCATTTACATCTCCATATGTACAGCCTTTTAATGCTTTCTTTAATTCATACTTTTTCTGCTTTCTTCTTTTTAGTTCCTCTTCTGAAAGTCCAATATCATACAAGTTAATTTTTGTGATTTCATCAAGTCTCTTTTTCACAAATTCTCTCATAAAATCTAATGTATATGTCTTGTCATCAACTTGTACTTGTTCTTCTACTTGCTCTAACTGTTTTTTTCTAATAAATCGAAAAATAATAAATGCTGCTAATAAAAGTACGACTATCATTAAAAATACATTAAGCATTTTTAAGTTCTCCTTTCTATGAGACTACAACTTCATTTGTAATTCTTGTAGTTTGAAAATAATATTATTATCCGCCTCTTCTAGTGCTTTTTCAAAAATTACATTTTTATCTGTGTCATCTGCAATATTTCTTAATCGTAAGAAAAAGTCAATAATGGTGCCTTCACTACAAGCCTCAAAAAATAATGTATTATAAGGGACCACTGAGAGCTCCTTTTTTTCTCTCATATATCTTGTAATATTTTTATTATTATATTTTGAAAATTTATCATATTTGCCCAGAAGCAACATTACATTTCTCTTTTGATAAAAGTCATTTGCTTCTCTTAATCTAATAAAGTCGTTAATAGTTCTTAATCTTTGTACTAAATTTACCATTACTACATCTGACATTTCTAAAACAGATTGGATATCTTTTTTGGGCATTTTTTTGCTTAAATCTACAAGCACAAGATCATAATATCTATCTGCTGTTTTAATAATATTGCTATAATTTGGTGTGATCTCCATATATTCTTGATAAGATGTAGTTTCTGGTGCTAATAAAATATCTAATCTATCTTTCAATACAATTCTAGAATAATTTTTTACAATTTCGTTACTAGTTCTATTGCTTGCTAATACTTTTAACAGTCCTTCAATTCCTGCATCTAATCCAATGCTTGGGCTGTTGTTTGCTTGCACAGCTGATGTTTGTCTTATTTTTCCGTATTCCCAAAAACAATTTTCTAAAGTTAAATCATTAAAACTAGTAGAAATAATTAAGACCTTATAATTATGGGCAATTGCTATATGAGTAGCTATTGCTGCTACTGACAAGCTTTGACCGGTCTCTTTACTATCATTACTGTAAAAAGTAATAACCGCCATAACCTATACTCCTTTTTCTAATTGTTTATATGCTCTTCTTAAATCTCCACTTTCTCTCTGGTCAACTAATTCTTCTGTAATATACATCAATCCGTCTTTATATGCTTGTGTTAATTTCTTTATTTTCACTTTTGCTACTCTTTGGTTTTCCATTAACGTTGTTTGGTCTCCCTGTTCAAAAGGAAAATAGATAATTTCTTCATTCCAAATTACTTTGCAACCTAATGAAACAAAGTTTAGATATTCTTCTTCCTCTCTTTTTGCCTTTTTCGTAAAAAGAACTTTTTTGAATGGAATAGCTTCATCAAGCCCTGATAAAATTTCAATGCCTCTTTTTATAGAATACACATCCACACCTGTTACAAAGTAATTTTTAGTAGCTGATTTTACATCAAAATTTATTAATTCTTCAGGTGAATCAATATCTAAAAAGATGTAATCATATTCAAATACAGCATGTTGTGGCATTCCTAAATAATCTTTAATTAATTCATAATTATGGAATCCAACTGCAATATCAATTCCTTCAAATTCTGTGATATAAGTTTTAGAAGGAGAAATAGCAGGGACAATGTATTTCATTTTTTGCAAAGTAGTAGCATCTATAATCATAATTTTTTTATTCATTTCTGTTAAAAGTTTGGCTATATATATGATCAAATCAGTTTTATCATAAGCTCCTATAAAACCTATTGTTTTCATGTTATCCTCCATCCTTCTTCATTTTTAATAAACTCCGCCCAAAGATTCTAAGTATTTTTGTCTTTCTTCTTGTGCTCTTTGAAGCTCTTCTTTTAATGCATTTGCAGCATTTTCTGTTGCATTTTCAGAGTTTTCATTCAATCCATTGTTAATTGGATTTCTAACAGCTGTTTTATTAGCTGCGTCATTATTTCTTCTGAATAAAGCTTGTCTTGCTTCTTCTACACAGTTTGGGTCTCTGTGAATTAAGTTAATGGTATCATCATCTGGTATGTAAGTTGCTGTTGCCGCCGTTTGTAATCCTGGTTCTACATATTGATTTACATATAGAAGTGATCCACTAATCTTATAAGACTCTATAATCGCACAACTTAAAGTTAGAATTTCAATTTCTTGTAAATCTAAAGACACCGTATTGACTGATAAAGTACCTTCATAATCTGGAATAGTAACCCTTTTATGTGATACTACAATGTAGTCTTTTCCATTTGGCAATCTTAAACGAACATCTACATATTGACCTGTTGTTAGTTGTGATGGAATAACAAACATATTGTATTCTTGTTTTCTTAAGTCTGCCGCAAGTTCGCTAGTTTCAGCAATCATATCTTTTGTAATAACTGTACCTTGTAATAATTTTATTTTGGAAATAACTTCTACCTTTTTAACAGTATTTCCCTCTTCATCTCGTATATTTATCTTTTCGTCTAATTCTGAAGCTGTTAAGGCATTAGATGGTATTGTACTTGCATCTATTGTTTTTATGGTTAATTTATCAGCGGTAACTGATTCTCCTGATTCTATATCTTGTGATACTACATATACTTGCTTCAAAAGAGATTGTGTCTTCTTTTGCTCTTTTGTTAGCTTTGTTAATTGTAGTACCAAAAATGCTATAATGAGACCTGTAATTAATAAGGTAATTAACATTCCTAATAAGAATGAATTTTGTGCTTTTCTTTGCATTGGATTTTTAG
>CAYTKH010000115.1:0-2974 GCA_964438315.1 uncultured Muribaculaceae bacterium
ATATTGTACCTAAATTAACTGAAAAACAAAAACAATATATTTATGCAGAAGAAGCAGATGTGCTAAATGCAGCATTATTTGGTATGACTGCCAAAGGTTCGAACCCGCAGGGGGGGACATCAAGTAGAATATTAAAGAATCTAGTAGTTTTAAATCTTTACCAGATTTTGTTCTTATAGGAAATATTATTCTTTCTTTTTTTTTGATTTTATAGTATAATTAGTTAGGTGATGAAAATGAATCCAATGATACAATATATAATAATAATAACAGTATTAGTTATTATAGGACTCGCTATAGCTAAATCAAAAAGAAAAGATTTTAAATTAGAAGTAAACAAATTGGTTGGTTACTTAGGTGGTAGTGATAATATTATCGACTATGAAGTAAATAAATCAAGATTTATTGTAAATTTAAAAGATGTAAATATTGTCAATAAAGAAGGTATACAAAAATTAGGCGCACAAGGAATTGTTGAAATTGATAATCAATTAAAGATAATTTTAGGTGATGGTGTAGGACAACTAAAAAAATATATTGATGATTTAAAAAAATAGTATATAGTAAATAAAAAGATGGTAAATAACATAATTTATAGTGAAAATCATCTTTTATTTTTATTTTCTACCTTATTCGACAAATTTCGACATAAAAATTTTGTATTATTATGTCGAGGCGATATATATGACTATTTATGAGACAATAATATTAAATATTATATTAATATATTTTCCTATTTTAACAGAATTTTTTTATAGAATTTTTACAAATAGTATCAATAAAAAAGCAAGTGTTGTTTTACTTGATATGACAATAACAACTTCGTTTTATTTAGTGTTAAGATACGGTAGTACGTATAATTTAGATGTATCAATGTTTCTATTAAATATTCCATTATTAATAGCATACTTAAATAACAGGTATAATTTGGCGATTATATTGTCGACAATACTAGTAGTATATAATAGCAATAATTATAATATACCTATTTATATTGGAATTAGTACTTATATATTATATTATTTTATATTTACTAGAAAAACAAAACTAAAAAAATTGACAGCAGTTAATATATTTACTATTTTAAATATATTGATTATAAATATATATTCATTTATTTTTAATATGTACAGTACTCATGATATATTTGATTTTATTATCATAAGCTTTAGTTTTTATATATTATCATACTTTACTTTAGTAATTCAAAAGTGTTCAAATAAAGCTATTAGTTTCAATAAATCATTACAGGATCTTGAAAGGGAAAAACAACTTAGAATGTCGCTTTTTCAAATTACACATGAAATTAAAAATCCTATTACCGTATGTAAAGGTTATTTAGATATGTTTAATGTAGATGATATAGAACATTCCAAAAAATATGTATCAATATTAAAAAGTGAAATAAAAAGAGTTTTAATTCTAATAGAGGATTTTATGTCTATAACAAAATTAAAAATAAATAAAGAAATTATAGATGTAACTATGTTATTAGAAGAAAACAGACAAAATTTTATGCCCCTTTTTAAAGATAAAAAAATAAAATATAGTTTTGATTTTGAAGATGATGAGATATATATAGAAGCTGACTATAATAGATTAAATCAAGTATTGATTAATTTAATAAAAAATAGTATAGAAGCTACCAAGAAGAATGGTTTTATAAATATTAGTTTAAAAGTGGAAGAAAAAACTATAAAAATAACTGTTGAGGATAATGGTCTTGGAATGACAAAAGAAGACTTAAAAAAAATAAGTAAGCCATTTTTTACTACTAAAAATTCGGGTACAGGACTGGGATTATACTTATGTAATGAGATAATAAAGGCTCATAATGGAAAAATAGAGTACGATTCAAAAGAGAATATAGGTACTAAAGTAACAGTGATATTACCATATAAAAAAGATGTTAATTTTTCTTAACATCCATTATAACGGGAAGAATAATTGGTTTTCTTCCTGTTTTTTCATATGTAAAATCAGAAACTGAAGTTATAATTTCACTTTTTATATCAGTGTAATTAATAGGACTTTTAAGCTTACTTAGAATAGCTTTTTTTGCGATATCCTCTAAATTTTTTAAAAGTTCAGTATTATCGTTAACTAATATAAAACCTCTAGTTGTTATATTTGGATTTCCTAACATAGTGGTTTTTAAAGTATTTATATTAGCTATAACGATGATTATCCCATCATTAGCCATAATTTTACGGTCTCTAATAACTGCAGTTGATACATCACCTATACGATTACCATCAACAAATATATCACCAGCTGGAATGTAACCAGAGCGTGATATATTACCTTTATACATAGATAAAACTTCACCATTACCTAAAACAAAAGTATTTTCTTTATTGATGCCACATAGAACACCTATATCAGCGTGTTTTTTTAACATACGATATTCACCATGGAATGGCATAAAGTATTTTGGTTTAATAAGTCTAATCATAAGTTTTAATTCTTCTTCATTACCATGACCAGATGTGTGGATATCACTTAATGATGTATTAGTATATACTTGAACATTTTTTAGATACAATTTATTGATTATTCTAGATATACTAGCGGCATTGCCAGGTATCGCTGATGATGAAAAGATAACAACATCATCTTTTTCTATTTTTATTTGACGATGTGAACCTTCAGCTATTTTAGATAGGGCTGCTAGTGGTTCACCTTGTGAGCCAGTGCATAAAAGACAAACTTTATTTGAAGGTAAGTTATTAGCTTCCTCAGGGGAAATAAAGATATCTTTATTTTTTATATAACCATCTTTAATGGAAATTTCGATATTGTTTTGCATACTTCTACCAAATATAGCAATTTTTCTACCATTTCTTTTACAAGTGTCAACAATATGTTTTAAACGATATATATTTGATGCAAATGTTGCAATAATAATTCTTCCTTTTTCCTTAGCAAAAATTTCTGATAGGGCATGGTCAACTTTAGATTCACTTAAACTCAT
>CAYTKH010000116.1:0-2936 GCA_964438315.1 uncultured Muribaculaceae bacterium
GATTATCGTTGTGTACTATCATTAAGAGACCCTGAAGATAAAGAAAAATATCATCAAGATGATGAAATGTGGAATAAAGCAGAAAATGAACTACGTGATGTATTAAATGAATTAAAAATTGATTATACAGAAGAAATAGGTGAAGCTGCTTTCTATGGTCCAAAGTTAGATGTTAATGTAAAACCAGCAGTTGGAAATGAATACACATTATCTACATGTCAATTAGATTTTTGCTTGCCAGCTAAATTTGATTTAAAATATGTTGATAGTGATGGTATAAAGAAGACTCCAATTGTATTACACCGTGCAATACTTGGTTCAATAGATAGATTTATGGCATATATATTAGAAGAAACTAAAGGAGTATTACCTCTTTGGTTAGCACCTATTCAAATTAATATAGTTCCAGTTAATAATGAATATCATCTAGATTATTCAAATAGCTTAAAAGAATTATTAGAAGATGCTTCATTCAGAGTCGAATTAGATAGTCGTGATGAAAAATTAAGTTATCGTATGCGAGAGAGTCAAACAAGAAAAATACCTTTTACACTTATAATTGGTGATAAAGAAAAAGAAGATAATTTAGTCAGCTATAGAATACATGGTACGAACGAAACTATAACACTTAGTAAAGAAGAATTCATAGAAAAATTAAAACAACAAATCAAAGAAAAAAAATAATTATTTAAAGATATACTTAATTGATATATCTTTTTTAATATATATAATTTTGTTATAAAAATTGTAATATAATAAAAATTAATTCATATATTTAACTAGATTAGTACTAGGAGGAATAATATGATAAATAAAAAGAATTTATGGTTTTTAACTTTATTTAGTTTGATTTTGGTTTTGAGTGTTTATTATATAACAATGCCAAATGAATTGTTACTTACAAATAGTGGTGATTATTTAAAAAATAGTACAAACAAAGTTGATACTAGTAAAAAAGAAGATGATACTAAAACTACTGTAGTAGAAAGTGAAATAATTACAGCACTTAAAGTAGCTAAAGAAGAACAATTGCAAGAAGAATTAGATGCTTTAAAACAAATATTAAGTAACAGTGATAAAACAGCTGATGAAAAGAATGAAGCATTTGATAAAATCAAGAATATGAATGAAAATAAAGCTAAAGAAGAAGAGATTACCAATGTAATAAAGGAAGAATTTAAACTAGATAATTTTGTTAAAATTACTGGTAGTCAAATAAAAGTTGTTGTAAGAAAAGATAAACATGATGTAGCACTTGCAAATTCTATAATGCGTAAAGTACAAGAAAAGTTTACAACTAGCATGTATATAACTGTCGAATTTAAATAACTTCAAAAGAAGTTGTTTTAAATTGGTAAATAAATTGGTACTTGATATCACGTAAAGTAAAATTGTACATAAAATAATATGAGTAAGTATAAACCACCCAACTTAGGAAGTGAGGGAAGTACGTGAGTAAAAGTATATTAACTAAAAGAGAAAAAGAAGTTTTTGAATTAATTGTATCAAATTATACGACTGTTGAAATAGCTGAGAAATTAAAGATAAGTGAAAAAACAGTACGTAACCATATATCAAATGTAATGCAAAAGTTAGGGGTAAAAGGTAGAGCTAGTGCTGTTATTGAACTTTTAAAACTTAGTGAACTTTCGTTATAAAAATCGCATTAAAATGTGATTTTTTTCATATTATTATGTAGGTGATTTAATGATAAAAAGGCGATTCATTAAAAAGGTATTTATTACTTCTTCAGTTTTATTTGCATTTCTTTTGATGTGTTTAATTCCAAATGATAATAAAGTGTTAGAACCTAATCAAGAACTTAAATATGTAAATAGTGATTTAACAACACTACCAATATACTTATTAGATAGTTATGATATGTTAGGTAGAATAAAAGTCACAGTTAGTAGTAAAGAAGTAGATAAACAAGCTAAGGAACTATTAGAAATATTGATTAAAGAAAAAGGTGATAGTAAAATACCTAGTGGCTTTAAGGCTGTTATACCTAGTGATACTGTAATAAAAAGTCTATCATATAAGGATGGTTTAATTAAAGTTGATTTTTCTAGCAATTTATTAGATGTTAGTGAACAAAATGAGACAAAGGTTATTGAGGCCATCATTTATACATTAACAAGTATTGATGGTGTTGATAAAGTTATTATATATGTAGATGGTAATATTTTAACTAAATTACCAAAAAGTAAGATTAATTTACCTAGTACTTTAGATAGAAGTTATGGAATTAACAGAAGTTATAGTATAACTACATATAAAGATATAAGTGGTTTTAATGTTTATTATTTGAATAAATATAATGATATAACTTATTATGTACCTGTTACTAAGTATGTAAATGATAATAGGGATAAAGTTGAAATAATTATTGATGAACTATCGGTTGGTTATTATGATAATAATATGATGAGTTATTTAAATTATCAAACAAAATTAAAAAATTCTAAATATCAGAATAATGAAATGTGTTTAACCTTCAATGAGTATATTTTTTCTGATATAGATAATAGGGAAATATTAGATGAAGTCATTACCTCTATATCTTTATCTATAGCAGATTCTTATGATGTTGATTTGGTAGTTTTTAACTACAAAGAGGAAGAAATTTACAAAAGTGTAATAAAAATGCTTGAATAGTTTGTTAATTTATGGTAATATTAATGTGTTCTTAGGAATGCATGTCTCAGTAGCTCAGCTGGATAGAGCAACGCCCTTCTAAGGCGTGGGTCGGGAGTTCGAATCTCTCCTGGGACACCAGATTGATAGGAAGCTCGAACTTCGAGCAACAATATAAAACGCACTTGATAAAAGTGCGTTTTTATGGTTTATGTCGTGCATGACATTTAACTAGAGGGTGAAATGTAAATGTCAAATACTTTTGTAGGTTTTTGGTAAAAAAAATTGTAGGTTTTTGG
>CAYTKH010000117.1:0-2847 GCA_964438315.1 uncultured Muribaculaceae bacterium
TAGTGGTAAAACAACGACGGCTGGAAAACTTGCTAACTATTTAAGAAAAAAAGAACACAAAAAACCGCTATTAGTGGCATGTGATATATATAGACCAGCGGCTATAGAACAACTAAAACAATTAGGTAAAGAATTAGACATAAAGGTTTATGAGGAAGGTAAAAATAATCCTACAAACATCGTTTCAAATGCAATTGATTATGCAAAAGAGAATAATTTTGATTATATTTTGATTGATACAGCAGGTAGATTACATATTGATGAAGATTTGATGAATGAATTAGAAAATATCAGTAATACAGTTAAGATAGATGAAACACTTTTGGTAATTGACAGTATGGTAGGGCAAGATGCAATCAATGTTATAGAAGGATTTAATAATAGATTAAAGTTAACAGGAGCTATTTTAACAAAATTAGATGGTGATACAAAGGGTGGAGCAGCCTTATCAATTAGACACTTAACCAACGTACCGATTAAATTTATTGGTGTAAGTGAAAAATTAGACGGTTTAGAACCCTTTTATCCAGAGCGAATGGCAACAAGAATACTAGGTATGGGAGATTTACTTGGTATAATAGAAAAGGCCGAGTCAGTTATTGATGAAAAAGAATCTATAGAAGCTTTAAAAAAGATGAAAAAAGGTAAATTTGATTTAGATGATTTTTTAAATCAATTAGCTCAAATAAAGAAATTAGGACCACTTGAAAATTTGATTAAACTTATACCAGGAGCTTCTAAATTAGGACTTAAAAATGTTAAAATAGACCCTAAAGATATGGCTCATATCGAAGCCATTATAAAGTCAATGACAAAAGAGGAAAGAATGAATCCAAGTATCCTAAAAGCAAGTCGTAAGATTAGAATAGCTAAAGGCTCAGGAAGAAGTGTGGAAGAGGTTAATAGGCTATTAAAACAATTTGAAGAAATGCAACGTATGATGAAGATGATGAAAAATGGCAACTTTAAACTACCATTTTAAAAAATAGGCAATTATATATTCAAAAAAAGAGTTACTTCATACTATAAATTAGATAAGGAGGAACGAATATGTTTAGAGGTTGTTGTTGTAATAACAATAGACAAATGATGGGTTATGGAATGCCTAACTTTCAAAATGGTCCAATGATGGAACAACAAGTAGTGGAACCAACTATTAATAAATGTGAAGAAAAAGAGTTTTATCATGAAGTACCACAAGTGTAATAATTTTTGATAGACCAAATATATTAAGAGAAAATAAGTACAAATTTAAAGAAACTTGATGAGAAATGTCTTTGTGTGTGGTATTATATATATAATTGATTATGGAGGTTTTGGAATGAAGGAATTAGAAGAAAAATACATACAATTAATTTTACAAAGATGTATTAATTTTGAACAAAGTAAATCCTTAATGATACATTGTGATTTTAAAGAGCATATTAAATTTGCTGAAAAAATTAAAGTAGCATGTCAAAAAATAGGCATTTTTGATGTATGTATACATGTTAATGATTTAGATGATATTCACGAATATTTAAAAAATACTGAGGTTGATGATATAGTTGTTAATCCATTAATTGATAGAACGGATTGGAATGATTACGCTTTAAAAGGAGCCCCTATATTATTTTTAAACTCTACTGTCCCTGGATTAATGGATGATATACTGAACAAAAAAATCAAAAAATGGATATCAGAAAGGGAAAAGACGATTAAATACTATCGTGCTAATGTTAGTAAATATACATTTCCTTGGTGTATAGTAGCACTTCCTAACGAAAGATGGGCAAAAATGTTATTTGGTGATAAAGAAGATAGTTATAATAAATTATATCTGAATATTATGAAAATGTGTATGTTAGATAAACCTAATCCTATAGATGAATGGAATAATTATATAAAAAGAAACAATTATTATAAAGATAAATTAAAAGAATTAAATGTGACTAAAATGCATTATACTAATTCATTAGGCACAGATTTATATGTTGAAATTCCTAAACATAACAATTGGTTTAATTTGGATAAATGTGATGTTAAAGGTGGACAAATGATAGCAAACATGCCAAGTTATGAAATATTTACTTCACCAGATTATAGAAAAACAAATGGTGTCGTATATGCAAGCAGACCATTATTCTATAATGATTCATGTATAAAAGATTTTAAGTTAGAATTTAAAGATGGAAAAGTAATTTCATTCAGTGCAAAAGAAGGCCAAAAGTTATTAGAGGAAATTATTAATAGTGATAGTAATTCTGGATATCTTGGAGAAGTTGCTTTGGTTCCTTACGATTCACCAATTTCAAATACGAATTTAATATTTAATGAAACTTTATTTGATGAAAATGCTTCATGTCATCTTGCTTTAGGTAATGGTTTTCCTAAATCTATTAATGAAAAGGATTTAAGTATAGAACAATTATTAGATAGGGGTATAAATCAATCAAATGTTCATGTTGATTTTATGATTGGTACTGAAGATTTAAATATAGAAGCTGATACAGAAAAAGGAAAGATATTAATATTTAAAAATGGGAATTTTAATATTTAGTAGTTCTAACAAATATAATAAATATTCTTTGATAAGTATGTTAATTTATGATAATTAAAACAAGAGATAAATAAGTACAAATTTGAAGACATTTGATAGGAAATGTCTTTTTCTGTTTATGTAGAGTTTTATATTATGTAGAGTTCAACATAATTTCATGGTATAATACTTATAGGTGATTTCTATGAAAGTATTAAGTCTGACAGAACCTTTTGCTACTTTGATATATGAAAAAAAGAAGCTAATTGAGACTAGAAGTTGGAAAACAAATTATAGAGGAGAATTATATATTCATGCAAGTATGACTA
>CAYTKH010000118.1:0-2845 GCA_964438315.1 uncultured Muribaculaceae bacterium
TAGAATGTTATATTCATTTAAATTTAAAAACATTTCTAATTTATCTTTCCATTCTTGCATAGAAATAATATGTCCTAATTTAACTTGTCTTTCAGCAAAATCTAGATACATTGATACTAAATTATTAAGTTCTTTTATTTCTTCTTCTGATAGATAGTTTTTAGCAATTACAACATCTGTTTCAAGTATTTTACCATCAGGAGCATTCTTCCAAGTTTGAAGTCCCATGTATTCTTTTTTTGAATCAACTCTATTATATATAATTTCGGGTGCTGTCATTCCTGTGATTGCAAAGTGTAATTTATTCTGCACATTTTTATAGAATTCCTTTGTTGTTTCACTATTTTTATCATAATCATAACTACATTCTTTATAAATATCAGTAATTTTTTGATAAAATCTTCTTTCGCTTGCTCTAATTTCTTTAATTTTAACTAGTAATTCATCAAAGTAGTCTTTACCAAATTTAGGCCCATTTTTTAATAACTCAGTATTTAAAACAAAACCTTTTTTGATATATTCTTTTAAAGTATTTGTTGCCCATATCCTAAATGAAGTAGCTTCTTTTGAATTAACACGATAACCAACAGCTATAATTACATCTAAACTATAAAAATCAATCTTTCTTTTTACATTTCTATTTCCTTCTTTTTGAACTACCGAGATTTTCTCGGTAGTTGCATTTCTATTTAATTCTTTCTCCTTATAGATATTTTTTAGATGTAGTCCTATGTTATCAATTGTGCATCCAAATAATTCAGCCATAGTTTTTTGAGTTAACCAAAAATCTTCATTATCATAAAGGACTTCAACTTGTACACTGCCATTTTCACTTTGATATAAAATTAAATCCTTAAGTTTATCTATTTTCATTTACCAAACACCTCCTTAAAATTAACTAACTTCTTTTGTTTTACAATCATCATATAATGGACAATCAGTACATTTCTTTTTATTAAAAAAATCATTACCTATATTCCATAAATATTTATCTATCAAATTTGCATCTATTCCTAATTTTTCATCACTTTTTATATATGAACTAGATAATTCTTCTATTTGATTATCGTTTAATTTCTGATTGTTAATAATATTATTTAAATAACTAATTTCAATATCGTGTCTATCTAATAGGATGTGACCTAATTTATCATTAAAATTACACACATTAGATCCATATATTAGTCTAAGTAATAAGCCTCTTGTTTTTTGGCCATATCCTTTTATATTTCTAACAAATAAATTAAGTTCATTAAAATTATTAAATTCTTTAATTTTACCTAACAAGTTATCATATTTAGATAATTCCATTGATAAATTTAGCCACTTATCTACTGCAACATTAGGATATCTTGGATGAACATTATTTTTCATTATATTTAATAATTCTTCCTTATTAGTAATAAATTTTTCTATAACATACTTTGGATTAAATATTTGTGGATATACATCATAAGTGTTTATTAAGTTATTGTGATAATTTTGGGATCTCATGCCATAATCTAATAAACAAGAATAGAATATATAAACTAACCATTCATTACTTTTATACTTTATTTCATTTGGAAAATCAACAGTTGCTAAAGTATTAGAATCCTGACTTTCATAATATTCATGCATTTTTTTCACTAATCTATCAATATTCTTTTCGCAAACTGTCATATTTACTCCTAAATTTATTTAAAGAAAATTTCATCCGTTAACAGATAATATATATATCAAGTTATTCAGATGGATGAATTTCTTTTAATTTTGTTATTACCTTTTTAACATTTTCAGTATCACATACAACTTCTAATTTTTCTTTTTCCACAAATTCTAAAATTTGTGCCAATATTTGATTTCACCCTAAAGCCAATTACAACTATCATATCTAAATTATAATATTTCATATTGTATGTTTTTCCATTTAAGGCAACTGTTTGGAATTTTCGAACAGTTGATTTTTCTTCTAACTCATTTTCTTCAAAACTTTGTTTAATGTGTTCTGAAATATTAGATTTACTAGAATTATATAGATTAACTAATTGTTATTGATTTAACCATACATTGTTATCAACCATATTAACTTCAATATTATTTAAACTATTTTTATCTCTATATATAATTATATTTCCATGTTCCATTAAAACAATCTCCTCCCATTATTAGATTTTTTATAGCTACTTATAAATCAGTTACTTTAATTTTTAGAGTAACTAGTTTATTTAATTTACTATATAAAATATTTTTCTATGCTTTTTGGATTTCTTTCTTGTTTTTTACCAACTCTTCATGATAAAAATAATTAATGTACCTAGTATCGTTTTTATCACAATAATTATTGATTTCACTTGCTAAATTATCCCAATATTTTTTATTATTTTTTAGATAAATAGTAACATAATTATCATAATACATAGGATATTTTTCTTTAATGTAATTCATTATATAAGTTTTATATTGTCCTCTCAAATTAAGATTTTCAAACCAATATTCATCAATATAATTTCTTGATTCTTCTATTATTTCTTTCCATTCAGTAATAAATGGAAATATAGGTGACATAAATAAAACAGTTCTAATGCCATTATTATGTAATTCTTTTAAAGTATCTAATCTTTCTTTGATTGTACTTGCATTATCCATATCCTTTCTAAAATTTTCATCAAGAGTATTAATTGAGATACTTACAGTTAAATTTTTAATTTGTTTTAATAAATCAATATCTCTTAGTATTAGCTTTGATTTTGTGGAAATAGACAAGTAACAATCAGAAGTAACTAATTGTTCTAAAAGATTTCTAGTTAATCTATATTTTTCTTCTAATGGATTATAGCAATCTGTTACAGAAGATAAAAATACA
>CAYTKH010000119.1:0-2787 GCA_964438315.1 uncultured Muribaculaceae bacterium
ATAAAATACCATCTACAATACTATAAAGATGTCAAAGATTTGATTTTAAAAAAATTAATTCTAAAAATATGATACAAAGACTGTCTTTTATAGTGGAAGAAGAAAAAATCCAAGTGGATGAAAATACCTTATTAGAAATAGCAAGATTATCAGACGGATGTATGAGAGATGCATTAAGTATATTAGATCAAGTAATAGCATATGTAGATGATAAGATTACAGTAGAAGATGTCCATGAAATAAATGGAACAATATCACAAACCGAATTAAAAAAATTTATAAAATCTTTGTTAAATGTAAATTATGATGAAATATTTAAATTGATTGATATTTACGATAACAATGGTAAAAATTTTATAAAATTAACAGAAGAAATTATTTTATTTTTAAAAAATATTTTGTTAAATATTAATGTTAAAAATTATTTTAAAGAAGAAAAAAATATATATGATGATATTAGTGAACAATTTGATAATGATAAAATAATCAAATATATTAAAATATTTAACGAATCAATATATAATATGAAAAAAGCTAATAATATAAGAATTATTTTTGAAATGACAATAATAGAAATAATAAATAGTCAAAATATTAATACAATTACATGTGATATAAAAGAACATATTAATGAAAAGAAAAAAGAAGACAATGTAGAAAATCAGTTAAAAAAAGAAATAAATTCATCACAAACTAAATCCAACCCAATAAACAATCAAAATATGAAAAAAATTAAAGAAATAAGAATAAATAATTGTTTGTGTAAATTTAACAAAAAAAGTTTAATAGAATTAAAAAATAAAATAGAAGAAATTAGATTACTGATAATAGACCCTAATTATACCGAAATAGCCTCTATGGTAATAGATGGAGAAATAAGAGCAGTCGGTGGTGAAAATATAATATTTATCTATGATAATATCAGAGATGCGAATGACTTTAATCAAAAAATATTTAAAATAGATACAATGTTAACAGAACACTTTAATACACCTTATAAAACTATTGCAGTAAATAAGAGCGAATGGGAATTAATAAAGAAAGAATTCAATAGTAAAACAAAAAAATATGAATATATTGAAGAACCAAAAATAGAAACTATAAAAGAAGAAATAGATATAGAAAAAATATTTAATGATATTGTTGAATATAGTTAAAAAATAGAAAAGAGGAATAAATATGAATATGCAAGCTATGTTAAAACAAGCACAAAAATTACAAAAAGATATGATGAATGCAAAAGAAGAAATAGATAAGAAAGAATTTGTAGGTAAATCTTCATTTGTAACAGTAACTATGAAAGGAACAAAAGAAATAACAAACATCAAAATTGATGCAGAAACATTAGAAAAAGAAGATATAGAAATATTACAAGATATGTTGATGATAGCAGTAAATGAATGTATTAAATCAATAGATAAAGAAACTAATGATAAATTAGGAAAATATACAAACGGAATGCCAGGTTTATTTTAATGAAATATCCAAAAATAATAATAGATTTAATAGAATGTTTTAAAAAGTTACCTTCAATAGGAGAAAAGAGTGCAGAACGTTTAGCATTATCGACATTAAATATGGATGATGAAGTATTAAAATTATTTTCAGATTCATTAAAAAATATCAAAACAAAAATAACAAGATGTAAAGTATGTAACAATTTAGCCGATTCACAGTTATGTGAAATATGTAAACATTCAGAAAGTAGAGATACAAAAACAATATGTGTAGTGGAAGACCCCAAAAATATCATTTTATTTGAAAAAATAGAGACATATAAAGGTATGTATCATGTTCTAGATGGATTGATTTCACCATTAGATGGAATAAATCCAGAAGATATAAATATATCTTCATTATTAGAAAGAATAGAAAAAGAAAAAATAAAGGAAGTTATTATAGCAGTAAAACCTAGTATTGAGGGAGAAACAACAACATTATATATATCTAAGAAACTAGAAAAAATGAATGTTAAAGTTACAAGAATAGCTCATGGTATACCACTAGGAGTAGAAATTGAATATTTAGATAGCTTAACACTAGAGATGGCACTAGAAAATAGAAAAGATGTAGCATAAATTTGTAATATCTAAATATTATAAATTAGGTGATATAATGATTAAAAAAGTGTGGTTATTTACAAAGAAGTTTGTTTTCAGTGGCTTTCTATTATATGGTTACAATATTTTAGCATCCCCACTCAAAGTTATAATACCAATCAATGTAGTAACTTTATTTACAACAACCCTACTAGGTTTTCCTGCTTTATTAGCATTTATAATAATACATATTATGATATTTTAAAGGAGTGTATAGCATGCTTGATGACTATAAAAATGATAAAAAAATTATATATCAAATACTAAAAAATGCAGTAAAAAAAGACCATTTAAGTCATGCATACTTATTTGAAACTAAAGGTAATAAATCAGCATTTGATGTTGCAATTAGTTTTGCAAAATATATTTTATGTCCTAAAAATAATTTACAAAAAAATAATTGTGAAAAATGTAGCCAATGTGAAAAAATAGATAAGAATATATTTTCCGAATTAAGAATAATAGAACCAGATGGTTTGTGGATAAAAAAAGAACAATTAGAAGAACTTCAAAAAGAATTTAGTTATAAAGCAGTAGAATCAGATAAAAAAATATATATAATAAAAAATGCTGATCGATTAAATACTTCTTCAGCTAATTCAATTTTGAAATTTTTAGAAGAACCAGAACCAAATATCATAGCAATACTATTGGTGGACAACCTATACCAAGTTATGGATACTATTAT
>CAYTKH010000120.1:0-2576 GCA_964438315.1 uncultured Muribaculaceae bacterium
ATACAATTCATTTTTTGATACATATTTAAGAAGTCATAACCTTGAATTAACATATAACTAAATTAAGCATAAGTAATTCCTGTTTCTAATCTTCTTTTAATGATATCTTTATCTAACATATAATTGATATTGAAATATTTTCCATAATCTCTTAAAAAATCAATAAAATTGATATCTTTCGACCAATCGTAGTTGTTAACTACTTCAAATCCAAATATTTTCTTTACTTGTTCTGTCAATCCTTTTATATTACTTTCTATTTCCTTTATATCCTTCATTTCTCTTTCAGATGTTGGTCTAGGGTCACCTATTCTACCTGTAGCACCACCAATTAATAAGATTGGATTATGACCTGCTTTTTTAAGTCTAACAGATATTAAAAAACTAGATAGGTGCCCTAAATGTAAACTATCAGCGGTTGGATCCGTTCCTATATAAAAAGTCAATCCCCCCTTATTTAATTTTTCTTCTAATTCTGGACTGGTTTCATCTTTAATTAGGCCTCTCCATTTTAATTCTTCATATATTTTCATTATTAACCTCCATAAATTCTATATTGTTAATTCCTATTCTCGATATTTTAATATCTATTAATCTACTTATATCAGACATCATTCTTATATCACTATTTACTTTTATTTCTAATATATCATTTTTATTTTCTTCGATTATTTTAATTATCTGTTCTATTTTATCTATACCATAATTTGTTGATAATGCTATATAATTTACAAATGTGCTATTACATATTTCAACCATTTTAATTATTTCTTCTTTTGTTAAACTGTCTACATCTACAATAACTTTTAATGTTCTACCATCTATAGAATCTCTAATCTCTTCTATCTCATCTATAATATATTCATAATCTTCGTTTTTTAAACTTGATATATTAACAACTAAATCTATTTCACTTGCACCATTATTGATTGCTTCTATAGTCTCATAGACTTTTGATGAAGTAGTAGATGCTCCAAGTGGATAACTTATAACTGTACTAACTAAAATATTAGTATCTTTTAAAAGTGAACTTACTAATGGTACATAATAAGGATTTATACACACAGTTTCAAAATGATATTTTATTGCATCGTTACATATTTTTTCAATATCTTTCATCGTTAGTTTATTATCTAATTTGGTATATTCTATATATTTACTTATTTCCATAATTAATCTTCCTTATGAATCTCTTCAATTATTTTTTCGATTTTATTACCATATTCGATTGATTCATCAAATATAAATTCAAGTTCTGGTATATGTCTTATTTCAATTCTTTCCGCTAATTCTTTTCTTATAAATCCGCTAGCATTATTTAATGCAAGAAGCGTACTTTCTTTTTTCTCTATGTCTAAAACTGTAAAATATACCTTTGCAAAGCTTAAATCATTTGTAACTTTGCAATCAGTTATGGTTACAAACTTAATATCAGGATCTTTTACTTCTTCCATAAGTATCATACTTATTTCTTTAACCATATTACTTGCGATTCTATCTATTTTTATGCTCATAATATTCCTTCTTTCTTGTAATATTATACATTAAAATCAATGCTAGTTACAAGATAATTGTTAAAATTTAATTTTAATTCTTATTTTTAGTAATATATAATTATCAAAAAGAAAAATAGATAAATTGAGGTTATATAATAAAAGTAAGCGTCTACCTTTTTAGTAATTGTCTACTTTTACTTGACTAGTTCAATTTATCTATTTGTTATAATAAAATACTAAAATTTTATTCTATTGTTAATATATTCTACCACTTCACTAATATTTAAAGTAATTTGTTCCATTGTATCCCTATTTCTAATAGTTACTGTATTATTATTTATAGTATTCTCATCGACAGTAATACAAAATGGTGTACCTATAACATCTTGTCTACGATACCTCTTACCAATATTACCGCTATCATCATATGTTGTCATAAACTCTTTATTTAGTTTATCATAAATTTCTAATGCTTTATCATTATGATACTTTTTGACTAATGGTAGTACTGCTACTTTATAAGGTGCTAAGAAAGGATGTAGGCTTAATACTTCTCTAGTGGTACCATCTTCTAATATATCTTCATGATAGGCTTCAAATAAGAATGCTAAAACACTCCTATCTAGACCATATGTAGATTCTACAATATATGGAATAAATTTTTCGTTAGTTTCTGAATCTAGATACTCTTGCTTCTCACCACTATACTCCTGATGACGTGTAAGATCAAAATCAGTTCTATTATGAGTACCATTTATTTCACCAAACCCAAACGGAAATAAATATTCGATGTCGCATGCAGCTTTTGCATAATGTGCTAATTTGTCGTGATCATGAAACCTCAAGTGTTCCTCTTTTAGTCCTAAATCAATATAAAATTTTTTTCCATATTCTTTAAAATACTCGTACATTTCCATATCAGTTCCCTTCTTACAAAAGGTCTGATACTCCATTTGTTCAAATTCAATAGTTCTAAAAGTAAAATTACCTGGTGTTATTTCGTTTCTAAAAGCTTTACCTATCTGACCAATACTAAAAGGTAATTTAGTTCTCATAGTTCTTTGAACGTTTAAGAAATTA
>CAYTKH010000121.1:0-2514 GCA_964438315.1 uncultured Muribaculaceae bacterium
TGTACAAAAAGAGGAATATAAGAATGTACAAAAGTGTACATTTACAATATAATAATTGCTAATCGCAATATAATAATATTTTGATTATTTAAGTTGATGTTAGAGTAATAAAAATATGTTATAATAGTTATAGGAGGTTTTGAAATATTATGTATTTAAAAGATTATTTAAAGCAATATGGCAATAATAAAATAAAACTATTTGTAGATATGGATGGTGTAGTTGCTGATTATATATTTGGTTCTGCTCAAAATTATGATAAAAAAAGACCACTATATGATAGTATTAGTAAATTGGAAGAAGTTTCAAAAATGTCTAATGTAGAATTGTTTATTTTTTCAGTTACAAGATATTCTTCTGGTTTTGAACAAAAGCATTGGTGGTTAGATACATATGCTCCCTTTTTTAAAAAAGAAAATAGAATTATAATTTCAAGAGAAGAAAATAATATGACAGACTCATCTATTTTAAAAGCTGAATTCTTAGCTAAATATGAGAGAGATGGTAGTATATTAATTCTTATAGATGATGATCCAAAAAATTTAAAAGATGTAAGAAAACTTAATGATGATATAATTCTTTTAAAAGATACAGTATTAGTAGATGACACCGCTTTAAAATTAAATAGTGATATAAATAGTGTTGAACAAATAAATGAAGAGATTTTAAAACTTAGAGAAAATGGATTAAGTGTAAAAAAAGTTAGTGATGGATATCATACATTTGAAGATTATACTGATATGATAAATAGATATTTTATGGCCTTATGTGAAGCTTATTATGATTTATCATGGAAGTCTAAAAAACATTATGATGAAGAAAATGATCCGATGTTTGATGGATGTTTTATAGCTGGAATTAATACACCTACTGGTATCATTACGCAACACATTAAAATGAAATATTGGGATGAATTAGATGTTAGAGAAATTGACAATGCACCTCAATATGATGGATACACAGAAAATGATGTTAAATTCCGAATTAAAAGTTTGAAAAATAGTTTACTTTAGAAACAATTAATGATTTAAATAGATAAAATAATATAAATATTAAGATATTACAATTATTTTAATATGAAGTTTATCATCCTATAAAATCTAATTAAATGATAGATTAGGATGATTTTTTGTAATTTAAATTATTTATGTAATTATATTTTACCTTATATACCTGTTATTCTATAACTTATTAAATTACAAATATCCTTAAAGTATATTATTTCATATTTATAAATACTTAAAAAAATTAACATATATGGTAATTAGCATATAATATATTGAGGTGAAATATGCAAACATATATAGTTCAACCAGGTGATACAATTTTTATGGGGAATAATGGGTATATAAGAATCTGAATAAGGATTCTTTTTAAGTGCAATTAATTTGGTTTTAAAGTGCTAAATTTGCACTTTAAAATTTGCTTAAGATCTGGTTAAGTTTTGACTAAGTTATATTGATTAAATTATTAAATAGTTGTATAATAATACTATGAAAAAAAGAGGTGAAATTTTAATGGATAAATATATTCCACCATTTGAAATAACTGCAGAAATATTAGCAAAAGCTACAATTATATCAGAAAAAATTACTAAACTAGATAATTTTTCTAATCTAAATAAAAAACCATATTTAAGAAAACAAACAAAAATTAATTCTATTCATTCATCTTTAGCAATTGAAAATAATAATTTATCTTTAAATCAAGTTAAAGATGTTATCGATGGAAAGTTAGTACTTGGTCCTCAAAAAGAAATACAAGAAGTTAAAAATGCTTATAATGCCTATGAAATAATTAAGGAAGTTAATCCCTATTCTATAAAAGATTTAAAGAAAATTCACGGCGTAATGACCTTTTTAACTGTTGATGAATCTGGTGAATTTAGAAAAGGAAATGAAGGCGTATTTGATGAAAAAGGTAATTGTATACATGTATGTCCACCTCCAGAACAAGTAAACAATTTAACGAAACAATTATTTGATTGGATGAAGGCAAATAAAGATAAATTACATCCATTAATTTTATCAAGTATATTTCATTATGAATTTGTGTTTATACACCCTTTTAGTGATGGAAATGGCAGGACTGTAAGATTATGGCAAAATATATTGCTTTATAATTGGAAAGAGACCTTTGAATATCTTCCTATTGAATCACAAATACATAAATATCAAAATGAATATTATAAAAAAATCGCTAATTGTAATAAAAAAGGCGATTCAACTGAATTTATAGAATTTATGCTTAAAATGATTGATGAAACTTTAGATGAAGCATTAAATATACCAAGCACTCCAATTAATCAAGAAACGATTAATATAAATAAATTACTAGATTGTTTGGAAAGAAATATTCCTATGAGTGCTAATGAAATAATGAACAAATTAGGTATTAAATCTAAGACAACATTACGAAATCAATATTTACATCCTGCTATAAAACAAGGATTGATAAAATTAACTAATCCTGATAAGCCTAATAGCAGTAGACAAACATATTATAAAGATTAAA
>CAYTKH010000122.1:0-2514 GCA_964438315.1 uncultured Muribaculaceae bacterium
TTAGGAGGTGTTTTTTATGTATTTTGTTGGTATTGATATTTCAAAATACAAACATAATTGTTTCATTTGTACTGAAACAGGTGAAGTAATTGAAGAAAATTTATCTTTCACAAACACCAATGAAGGATTTGGTCAATTACTCAATTTATTAAAATCTTTAGATAATAGTCAAAATATAAGGATAGGATTTGAATCTACTGGTCATTATGGAATGAACCTCAAACTTTTCCTAGAAAAGAATAATTATTCTTTTATGGAATTTAATCCTGCTCTTGTTAAAAGATTTATTTCAACTCAAACTCTCAGAAGAACTAAAACAGATAAAAAAGATGCTATACTCATTACTAAGTATCTTATATCTGTGGATTACAAACCCCATCCAAAACAATTTTACCACAAATATTCATTAAAGTCTTTATCTAGAATGAGAGAAAAGTTAGTTAAACAGCGTTCTTATTATGAAGTTCAAATTACTAATGTATTAGATATTATTTTTCCTGAATTTAAACCTTTCTTCAATAATGATTTCTCTAAAACCAGTTTATATATTTTAAATAAATATAAAACTCCAGATAAAATCAAAAATATGAAAAATTTTGATTCAATCAGAAAAGTATCTCGTGGTAAATTTAATTCCGCTAGTTTTATTAAACTTAAAGAACTTGCTAAAAATTCTATTGGTGTTTCAAATGATATATTTGAAACTGAATTAGAATCTTTACTTACTCTTCATTCTAGAATTCAAGTTGAAATTAATAAGCTTGAAAATAAAATTGAATCTATTATCAAAGAACTTAATCCACCAATTTTATCCATTAAAGAAATTGGTATTATCTCTTGTGCAGGAATCATTTCTGAATTTGGAGATTTATCTAGATTTAAATCTGCTGATGCTTGTGTTGCCTTTGCTGGTATTGAACCTAGTATCTCTCAATCTGGAACTGAATCTCACACTGGTCACATGGTTAAACATGGTTCCGGGCATTTAAGATATTTTCTTATGAATGCTGCCGATTATGTTTTTTTGCATGAACCTATATTTACAGAATTCTATTATAAAAAACGTTCTGAAGGTAAATCTCATAGGGTTGCTTTAACACATGTTGCTAAAAAACTTGTCAGAATTATTTACAAATTAGAATCTGAAAATATTACTTTTAATTCTAATATAAATTAATTGGTGACTAATTTATATTTATATACCACGACACAAAATTTTAAAAATTTATATTTTTAAAATCTTTTTGGCGTGGAACAAAAATCTTTTTAAGATTTTTGAAGAAAATGACTTGACTTCTTATAGTTAGTCACTTCCTTAAAAATCTTTTTGAAATCCTTTTGAATTCATATTATAACCCATCTTTTGATAAAATTCATGTGCATCTTTATTATCATTTTCAGAAGTAAAATAAATTAATTCACAATTATTTTCAATTGCTATTTCTTCTATTTTTTCAAATAATTTAGTAGCGATTCCTCTTCTTCTATAATCAGGATGGACACCAACCCACCACAAAGTCATAAGTGGCCTTTTTCCATCTAATAGATTATAAGCTATAATACAAGAAGTATAACCGACAATTTTATTGTCCAATTTTGCAACTAAAAATCTATAATTTGTTTTATTTTCGTGAATTTTTTTATATAATTCTTTCACATCTTCTAGTCCATGTTCTTCATCAAAAATCAATTTATTTAACTCATAACATTCTTCAATATCTTCATACTTTAAATCTTCTATAATTATTTCCATTTTTTATCTTCCTTCCTATTTATACAAATTCTTTAAAACATTAGTCAAACAATCTTCAACAGTCTTATCAGTATCTGAAAATCTGGTTCTAACTAATTTTCCATTCACTTTAAATATATATGGATTTTTTGTTTTCATTAAAAACTCTAATATTCTTTCATTACTAGTTTTTCTTCTATTTATTTTTATATCTGTTATTTCATCTACATCTTCTAATTTTACATCATCAAAATTTACATTTTCGATACCACAAGCTTATATTTACATAATTTTTATGATTATTTATCCACTTTATAATTTAATTGCTTTCTTAATTCTAATAATTTTTTTCTGTCTTCTTTATATTCGAATCTTGGTTTCACAAAATTTTTTGATCCTCTGTTTTCAAATGAATATCTTGGAATTAATTGGATATGAAAATGGTTCATTGGGCCATCACACATTGTACATAAATAAATACTTTCTGCATTATAAACTTCTTTTAAAATGTTCATAATTCTTTTCGCTAATACAAATATTTCTTTGCATGTTTTATTATCAATTTCTAGCATATCTTTATAATGTTTTTTGGTACTTATAGCAGTATGTCCTTCTGCTCGGGGATTGCCTACTAAAAAGCATTCAAAATTATCATCTTCATAAATTATTTTATCTTGATTGTCTCCATACAAAATATGATTATTTTGTCTATCAAAACATGTTGGGCATATTCCAGAAACTATAAAATCAGCTACTTCAATTTTTTCTTCTTTTATTAAATC
>CAYTKH010000123.1:0-2503 GCA_964438315.1 uncultured Muribaculaceae bacterium
CTTGAACTCTATCATAAGTTATTTCATCCATGGAATTACCTCCTTTTTGTTATATATATTATATCAAATTTTGTGCAAATAATCACTACTTTAATAGAAGTTTAGCTCTAATAAAAAAATACACTTGTACATACAAACTAGCAATTTGTGAACAAGTGTATTTTTTCTTAATATAATTTAAAATATTCGAAAAAGACTTGCTTGTCTGCAAGTCCCCACGACAAGTATGCAAAAATTCATAAATAGTGCACTAGATATAAACTTTTGTTTACACCTTCATAGGCTTGACAGGCCTATACTCATTTCTTTCTACTTGTAAAAAGTTTTAAGTGGCTAAATGAGTTTAATACCGATAATACTACTATCATACTTAAGTCAGTTCTAGAAATACTGCAATAATTTAAACCATTACAATACTGAAATAAAAATAATAGTTTTCGAAAGCATCATTTTATATTAAGGGTGTACCACTAAAGGTAAAGCCGCTTTTAACACAACATCACCTTCCTTCCATCAAAATTTTCATAAAAAACAAGTAAATTGCTCTTCACTACTTCCTTTGACAATATTATTATATAATTTTTTATAATATTTAACAATGATTTTTGGATAAAATTACCATAAAAAAATCAAGAAACTTAGGAACAATTATACAAAATAATTTTTAATCACACCATGCGACTGCAGCACCTCCTGCATTTATGTGATTAGATATTACTATTACATCCGATGAATTACCATATGAACCTAAAACCCTATCAACCCTTTCAGCAGGTGATAAAGTTTCATCACTTGTTCTTGTCATAGTAACAGGTATACCCAATTGTTTAAACAAATCATACATATATTGTGATATCTTTAAAGTCAAATCCTTTTCAATAATACCATTACCCTGAGCACCAGAATCACTACCACCATGTCCAGCATCAATTACTATCTTTGCCATATTTAGACCTCCTCAAAAATATTCTATGAAAAGCCCCAAAAATGTTGTTATATATTTCGTTTTTATAACAAAATTAATACAATTATATTTATATAAAAGTTGAACACAACTTTTTTAAAAAACTTACAAGCTTATTATACACTACCAAAAAAGAAGAAGTTCTTCTTATGCATCACATTAATTTTTACCTAGACTATCAGTTAATTTAACACTAACATTATACTCTTTATTACCTCTTATAAACGTAATGGTTATTGTATCTCCTATACTATATTTATATAAATTATATCTAAAATGAGCATTATCTTGAATATTGTTATCATTAATCTTAGTTATAACGTCTCCCTTTTCTAATCCAGCTTTTTTAGCACTTCCTAAGTCCTCAACAGCTAAAATAACAACACCATATTCAATCTTATCACTAATAGATATACCATATCTTCTATATATATAATCACTATTTTGTAGATCTAATACTTGAACTCCTAAAAGTGGTCTTTCAATAGTTTGACCATTCTCTAATCTATCAACATAAGACATTGCTATTTCAATTGGCAAACCAAAGCCCATACCTTCTATTTCATCTTGAACTAGCTTCATAGATGTAATAGCGATAACTTCACCATTAATATTTACTAACGGCCCACCACTATTACCAGGATTAATAGCTGCATCGGTTTGTAAAACATCCATAATGTAGTCACCATTTGTTAAATTAACCGTAACTTGCCTATCCTTACCAGAAAGTATTCCCTTAGTAACAGTTCCCATATATTTAACCCCTAGTGGGGACCCAACCGTAAATACAACATCTCCTAAACTAGAATCAGAGCTATTACCTATTTTAGCTATTTTAGATGCATATTTTTCGTCAATTGATAAAACTGCCAAATCGGTATATTCATCACTTCCTAAAAACTTAGCTTCAATAGTATCGGCATTTGTCGTAGTAACTCGAACAACGCTTGAACCCTCAACAACATGATGATTGGTTAATATATAGGCTTTTTTGGAATCCTTTTTATATACAAAACCAGTTCCTGAACTCAGTTGCTTATTTTTTTTATCATAAGTTTCAATTAGTACAACAGAATCATATATCTTCTCAATAGAATCCTTTATTGAATTAGTCGTTGTAATGTTTACATCTTTTACCGTTTTAATAGTATTTCCATTTTTTAATAAATCTCTAGATACATACAATGTCCCAATAACACCCACAAAAAATGTTGTAATACTTATAATAACTAATTTATATTGTTGTTTTTTCATATTGCCTCCTATAAATCAACTATATCACGCCAATTATCTGGAAAACCAACTTTATTTAAAATACAACTTAAAGGAACTGTATCAACTTTACCATCCAGAATGTCTATTTCATAACCTATTTGATAAACAAAATCCCTAAATTCACCGTCAGTAAGCATCGTTTTCATTATGATAACTAGTGCGAATAAATCATTTTTCCCATATACATAAGTATCGTCTACAATATCTATATTTAAAGCTATGTGATATTTATTATTTGGAATTTGTTTTTGTACCCTATGATCA